>DASROP010000089.1:0-23592 GCA_035646835.1 Actinomycetales bacterium
GCGATCGTCCTGAACGTGTCTGACACTGCCAGCCTTGACAAGCTCCGGAAGGAGGGATCCTGACATGCCCCGCCGTTTCGCCGACGTCAAACACGAGGTCTTCGCTCGCCACTCCAACCCGTGGAGTGCCTGGACTCGCTGGCTGAGCACCCCGCTTGTGCTGGTTCCTCTGTGGACACGGCGGTGGAGCCACGCCGCGATCATTGGTGCCTGGATGGCCGCCAACCCCGTGATCTTCCCGAAACCGGCGGACGAGCACGCCTGGTCCACCCGGGTGGTGCTCGGCGAAGAACTCTGGATCACCAAGCGGCCCCGCGACGCCGCGATGGCGGTAAACGCGGCGGCCACGCTGGCCGGCATCACCGCACTGATCGCCGCCCGGCGACGCCGCGCCGCACCGGCGGCCGGTGCCACCGCGGTCATGATGGCGCTGCTTCTGGTCTACTGGCGGCTCATGGCCCGCTACTACAGCCGGCACCGGGGCGCCAACACCGGCTGAGCGCCGAATACGAGTCGGCTTCCGGTCGTCGTATCCCACGTGGACGATCCGGACGAGGGCAGGCTGCTGATCTGGATCCAGGCGCACGACCATGGCCGAGTTCCTCAGGGATACCTCAAAGGAGGCATGACGGGCGGCGACCTGACAATCGCCCGGTTGATGGTGACCGCGGGAGTTCTTGCATCTGTTGCTACTCCCGTGCATTCTACGCCGATAATGGACATTATGTCAGTCCAGCGCCAGTCAGGCGCGGCGTCCGCACTCCCCCCGTCGACCGTTACCCCACCACCAGGCGCTCCACCGGGTACCCGACGAAGACGGGGTCGGCGGTGACGAGCCTGGCGCCGAGCAGTCGGCACTGCGCCACCAACATCCGGTCGAACGGGTCGCGATGCACCGGTGGCAGGTCGGCAACGGCGACGGCGGACGCCTCGTCCACCGGGAGGGAGACTGCGCCGATGCTGGCGGTGCGGCTCGGTACCCAGGACGAGGGCGGTTCCGGCAGCGGCAGCTTTCCGAGCGCGTACTTGATGGAGATCTCCCAGGCGCTGGCGGCCGAGACGTACAGGTCGTTGCCGGTGTCCCCAATCGCCGCGATGACTGTCCCCAGACGAGCGGGCTCGGTGTGCAGCCACAGCAGGACGTGGGTGTCAAGTAGCAGCCTCACGGCTCGAACGCAGCCAGCACGTCGTCCGGCAACGGCGCGTTGAAGTCGTCCGGCACCGTGAAGCGCCCCTCATCCAGGCCGAACCGGCGCTCCCCCGTCGTCGGGGGCGGGACCAGCAGCGCGACCGCCCGGCCCCGGTTGGTGATCTCGATCTGCTCCCCCGCCGCGACCCGCGCCAGCAACCGGGACAGCTGGGTCTTGGCCTCGTGGACGCCGACGGACTTAGTCATGAGACTTAGTCTGCTCAGTCGGGTCGGTCCCGTCAAGGGTCAGGGCAGCACCTCGACGTCGGCGCCGACGGCCCGGTACGTCTCGCGCGCCCGCAGGTCGCGGCTGACCAGGGTCATCCCGTGCTCGGCCGCCGCCGCCCCGACCAGGGCGTCGTACACCGACCCGCCGGCCAGGCCCCGGCCGGCCAGGTCGGACAGCAGCGTCCCGGCCCGGGCGGCGGAGAGAAACCTGCTGTGGGGGAAGTTGACGTCCAGCAGGCGCGTGACGACGGCCGCGGCACGTCGCGCGGGCGTCGGCAGCCGCGTCAGGACGGAGTAGGTCTCGAACGCGGCGTGCCCGGACAGGCCGAGCTCGTGGCCCGCCAGGTGCTCCAGGACGGCGAGGTGGTCCGGGTGGTCCTCCGAGAGCAGCGCCACCGCGATGCTCGTGTCGACCAGGACCGGCACCGGGCTACCGCTGCCCGGCATCGCGCAGCTCGCGCACGCTCTCGTCGTCCACCCTCGCCCCCGTCGCCGGGATGACCAGCCGCCCCGCCCGCTCCACCAGCCCCTCGCCCGCGACGGCCTCCACGCGCAGGGCGGTGCCGTCCGCGGTCACGTCGACCTCCCCCGGCTGCAGCCCCAGGTGGTCCCGGAGCGACTTGGGGATCACCAGCCGTCCTGCCTTGTCAATGGTTGCGCGCATGGTTGCGATCCTACCATTTGACACCCACGCGCGGGGTCTAGTCGCGTCCGGGGCCCAGCCCGTCGACGACCGTGGCGGCCAGCTCCAGCACGGCGCTGCGGGTCTCGGGCTGCAGGCTCTCCAGCCTGATCGCCGCGCCCTCGGCCAGGTGCGAGTCGTAGGGCAGCAGGGTGACGACGCGGCAGCGGCTCTCGAAGTGCCGGCGCAGCTCCTTGAGGTCGAGGGCACCGTTCTGCGGCGTGGCCGCGTTCAGGGCCACGACGGCCGACCGCACCAGGTGGGAGTAGCCGCGCGCCTCCAGCCAGGTCAGCGTCTCGGAGGCCAGCCGTGCCTCGTCGACGCTCGACCCGGACACGAGCACGAGGGAGTCGGCCAGATCCAGCGTTCCCCGCATCACCGAGTGCACCATGCCGGTGCCGCAGTCGGTCAGCACGATCGAGTAGTGCCGGCTCACGACGTCCGCGACGATCTTGTAGTCGTCCTCCCCGAACGCCTCCGCCGTCGCCGGATCGGTGTCGGACGCCAGGACGTCGAGGCGCGTGGCGTCGCGGGTGACCAGCTCCGACATGTCGGAGAAGGTCTGGATGCCCGGCGCACGGTGGACGACGTCGCGCACCGTGTGCTGGATGCGCCCCGGCACCCGCTCGGCCAGCGTGCCCCGGTCCGGGTTGGCGTCGACGGCGATCACCCGGTCGTCGCGGAGCGTCGCCATCATCATCCCGAGCATCGTCGTCACCGTCGTCTTGCCGACGCCCCCCTTTCGGGTCAGCACCGGCACGAAGCGGGCGGGACCGGCCAGCCGCCGGGCCACCCGCGCCTCCGCCGCCTTGCGGCGGACGACCGCCGGCGGGTCCCCGGCCCGGACGTTGCCGCCGGTGGCCCGGTAGAGGGTCCGTCGCCAGCCCTGCTCGGGCTCGGCGCCCCGGCGGCGCAGCAGGCGCTCCGCGGTCAGGGACTCGGCCGCCTCGGGCGAGGGCTCGGCCGACGCCCCGGCGGCCGCCCGGCGCACGGCGCGGCGGGGCAGGATCGGGTCGGCCGACGAGGCGGGGGGCGGTGAGCCGGTGGGCCGGTAGCCCTCGCTCTGCGCCGCGGGTGGCGCGACCACGCGGCGACGCTGAGGCTGGTACCCGGTGTCGGCAGGGTCCTCGGTCGGGCTCATGACACCGCAGCGTACGAGGAAAACACCGAAATGGATCAGTCGGACGGCCCGCGGCGGCGGCCGAGCAGCCACCACAGGCCGAGAACCGGCAGCACCAACGGCACGAACCCGTACCCCCGCCCGAACACCGACCAGACGGTCGCGTCCGGGAAGGCCGCGGGCATCAGCACGCTGACGGTGCCCACCACGAGGACGCCGGCGAGCTCCACGGAGACCGCCGTGATCGCGACGGACCTCGAGCGCGGCGTGGACCGGGCCAGCGCGACGGTGGCGACCACGTAGACCGCCGCCGCGAACGCCGACAGCAGGTAGGCCAGGGGCGCCCGCCCGAGCTCGGTGACCAGCTGGAACGAGGCGCGGAAGCACGCCGACACCGCGAAGACCGCGTACACGGCGACCAGCAGCCGACCCGGACCCGAGCGCAGTGACCGCGCCTCAGCCACCCCACACCTGCACCAGACGCACGACCAGCACCGCGGCGGTCAGGCACGAGACGGCGATCACGCCGTTGCCCCAGCGACTGCGGTCCGCGATCCCCCACAGCGCCCCCGCCGGCAGCACGATGACCGAGACGACGAGGTAGGCGACGACGGTGCCGGTGCTCGGTACGTCCGCTCCCCCGACCAGCCGGACGCCGGCAACCACGGCCTGGACCAGCAGCGCCACCTCCAGGACGGCCATCCCCAGCAGCTGCGGACCGGCCGGTCGCGCCGCCCGGACGGACCCCACGACACCCCACAGCGCGAGGGCCAGGCAGGCTGCCACCAGTACCCACGCCACCACGTCGATCACGGCGCGATTCTGCCGGTCACCGTGTTTGTCTGCCCCACCGGGGCGGCCGTAACCTCGCTGCGCGCGAGCAACCACAGCCCGCAGCCAGACCGCTCGCAGACAAGGATCCGATGGGACGACACACCGCCACCGACACCCGGGGGCGCCAGCGGCGCGCCGGTGTCGCGGCGCTCGTCGTGGCCTCCCTGGTGGTGGGCGCCGGGGTCACCGGCTGGTCCCTCGGCTGGTTCAGCGACCCGCGCGCCGCCGAGGCCGGCGACGTCTCCTGCGACCAGCGAACGCTGCTCCGGGTGGCGGTCAGCCCCGACATCGCGCCCGTCGTCACCGACCTGCTCTCGGGTCTGGAGGAGACGTGCGCCGACGTGGCCGTCGTGCCCACCGAACCGCTGCAGGCGGTCGCGAGCATCACCTCGCTCGAGGCCAGCGCCCTGCCCCACCTGTGGATCCCGGACTCCTCCCTGTGGGTGTCCCGGGCCGGGTCTGCTCCGCTGCGCCCGGTCGGCAACCTGGCCGCGTCCCCCCTGGTGCTCGCCACCAACCCCGCGGCGAGCACGGAGCTGGGCTGGACGGCGGCCCCGCCGACCTGGGGCGAGGCGCTGACGACCGGCCGACCGGTCGCCGTCCAGGACCTGGCGTCCACCGCGGAGGGGCTGATCTCCCTGGCCGCCGTCCAGACCTCGCTGGGCGGCGGTGAGGCGGCCGACAACGCGGTCGTCAACGCGGCCCTGGCCGCCGGCCGCGGCGAGGTCCCGAGCGCGGCCGACGGGTTGGCCGCCGCGGCCGCGGGCGGCGCGGACGCCCCTCTCGTACCGGTCACCGAGCAGGAGGTCTTCTCGGCCAACCGCGGCCAGCAGTCCCCGTCGCTGGTGGCCGTCTACCCGAGCGACGGATCGCCGTCCCTGGACTACCCCATCGTGGCGGTGGGCTCGCCGACCGGCCCGGTGGACGACGTGGTCACCGCAGCCGTCTCCACGCTGACCTCGGACGACGCGCGTGTCGCCGTCCGGCGGGCCGGCTTCCGTGACCCCTCGGGGGCCGCGCCCGACGGCGCCGGCCCCGCCGCCGGGGTGCAGGAGCAGACCCCGGCCACCCTCACGCTCGAGCCGGCGCGGGTCACCGAGCTCCTCGCGCGGCTGTCCAGCCTGGCCAGGCCCTCCCGGCTGCTCGCCGTGATCGACGTGTCGACCTCGATGGAGGCCGCTGCCGGGCCGGGGCAGACCCGCATCACGCTGGCGCGTGACGCCGCCAAGAGCGCGCTGGCCCTCTTCCCCGAGGCGAGCTCGATCGGCCTGTGGGCGTTCGCCTCCGCGCTCGGTGACAGCACGGACTGGCTGGAGCTCGCCCCGGTGCGGCCGATTTCGGCGGACGCCGGCGGGCTCACCCAGCGCCAGTCGCTGGCCGCCCTCCTGGACTCCCTGCCCGACCGGCTGACCGGCGGCGGGACGTCGCTCTACGACACCACGTTGGGTGCGGTCCGGTCCGTCCGCGAGAGCTACGACCCCGGGGCGGTCAACTCCGTCGTCCTGATCACCGACGGCAGGAACGAGGACTCCACGGGCATCGACCTGCTGGGTCTGCTCGAGACGTTGCAGGCCGAGGCCGACCCGCAGCGGCCGGTCAAGGTGATCGCCGTCGGACTCGGTCCGGACGCCGACAGCGAGGCCCTCGATCAGATCGCGGACGCCACCGGGGGGGCCGCCTACGCCGCCGACGACCCGCGCGACCTTCAGACCGTGCTGTTCGACGCGCTGCGCCGCCGCTCCTGAGCGACCTCCGCCAGCATCGGGTGCTCCGCGCGTGCCCGCGCCAGCTGCTGCGGGTCGAGTTCGGCGACGACGACGTCGGACTCGTGCCCGCTCCCCCGGGCCAGCGCCTCGCCCAGCGGCCCGTGCACCGCGCTCCCGCCGCAGAACGTCCACGGCGCGGGCCCGCCGACCGCGTTGGCCAGCACCACGTACATCGTGTTGTCCAGGGCCCGGGCCGCGTAGTAGAGGTCCCGTCGCGGCTGCGACCCCAGGAGGTAGGCGCTCGGGCACACGTACACGTCGGCGCCGTCCAGCGCCGCGGCCCGGGCGTGCTCGGGGAAGCACCCGTCGTAGCAGATGCCGAGACCCACGACCCAGCCGTCCACGGTCACCGAGGCGCCCCGCTCCCCCGGTGAGAACAAGGAGAGCTCCTCGCCACCCCACAGGTGCTGCTTGTCGTAGGCGACGCGCACCCCGGCGGCGTCGACGACGAGGGCGCTGAGAGAGCGCCGGCCCGCCCGCCGGACCGACGCGCTCACGACGACCACGGCCTCGGTCGCGCTCTGGACCAACGGATCCAGCCGGGGGTCGGAGACCCAGCCCTCGTCGTCCGCCTCGAGGTCGCAGCCCGCCGGGTCGCCCGCCAGCGTCGGCGGGTGGTAGCCCGGCAGGAACAGCTCGGGCAGCGCGACGAGCCGCGCGCCGACGCCGCTGGCCCGGCTCACGAGCTCGGCAGCGGCACGCGCGTTGCGCTCGACCTCACCGGGTTCGGCCGCCGCCTGGGCCGCGGCCACCCGCAACGGCCCCCGCGTCACGGCTCGACCACCAGCACGAGGTCGCCGCCCTCGACCTGCTGCACCTCGCCCAGCGCCAGCCGGGCCACCGTGCCCGCGACCGGCGTCGTGATCGACGCCTCCATCTTCATCGCCTCGATCGTCGCGACGGTGTCTCCGCCCTTCACGTCCGCGCTCTCGGCCACCGCCAGCGTGACGACGCCGGCGAAGGGCGCGGCGATCTGGCCGGGCTCGTCCGGGTCGGCCCTCTCGGCCACCTTGACGTCGACCTCGACCGACCGGTCGCGCACCTGGACGGGTCGCAGCTGGCCGTTGAGCGTCGTCATCACCGTTCGCATCCCCCGCTCGTCGACCGCGCCGACCGCCTCGAGACCCGCGATCAGCTTGACCCCACGATCGAGGTCGACGACGTGCTCGGTGCCCGGGCGAAGGCCGTAGAGGTAGTCGACGGTGTCGAGCACGGCGATGTCGCCGAACGTCTCGCGCACGGTCGCGAGCTCCTCGGTCGGCCCGGGGAAGAGCAGCCTGTTCAGCGCTGCCTGGCGCCCACGACCGGGCCGGGTCAGCAGGTCGCTGTCGGCGTCGCTCAGCTCGGCCTGACCCTTCGGGGCCTTGCGCCCCTCCAACGCCTTGCCGCGGAACGGTTCCGGCCAGCCACCGGGTGGGTCTCCGAGCTCCCCGGTCAGGAAGCCGATCACGGAGTCGGGGACGTCGAACTCGTTCGGCCGTTCGGAGAACTCTGCCGGGTCGGCGCCGGTGGCCACCAGGTGCAGCGCGAGGTCGCCGACCACCTTGGACGACGGCGTCACCTTGATCAGGCGGCCGAGGATCGTGTCGGCCGCGGCGTACATGGCCTCGATCTGCTCGAACTTCTCGCCGAGACCGAGCGCGATCGCCTGCTGGCGCAGGTTGGAGAGCTGGCCGCCGGGGATCTCGTGGTCGTAGACGCGGCCGGTCGGGCTGCGCAGCCCGGACTCGAACGGCGCGTACACGCGGCGCACCGCCTCCCAGTACGGCTCCAGGTCCATCACCGCGCGCAGGTCCAGCCCGGTGTCGCGCTCGGTGTGGGCGAGCGCGGCGACCAGGGCGGACGCCGGCGGCTGGGACGTCGTCCCTGCCATCGACGCCGACGCGACGTCGACGGCGTCCACGCCGGCGTCGACGGCGGCGAGCAGCGTGGCCAGCTGGCCGCCGGCGGTGTCGTGCGTGTGCAGGTGCACCGGCAGGTCGAACCGCTCGCGCAGGGCGCCGACCAGGGTGCGTGCCGCGGGCGGGCGCAGCAGCCCGGCCATGTCCTTGATCGCGAGCACGTGGGCGCCGGCCCCGACGATGCGCTCGGCCAGGGCCAGGTAGTAGTCGAGCGTGTACAGCGTCTCTCCGGGGTCGGTGAGGTCGGCCGTGTAGCAGAGGGCGACCTCCGCCACGGCCCGACCGTTCGCCACCACAGCCTCGATCGCGGGCCGCATCTGGTCGACGTCGTTCAACGCGTCGAAGATCCGGAACACGTCGATGCCGGTGGCGGCGGCCTCGTCGACGAACGCGTCGGTCACCTCGGTCGGATAGGGCGTGTACCCGACGGTGTTGCGGCCGCGCAGCAGCATCTGCAGGCAGAGGTTGGGCATCGCCTCCCGCAGGCCGGCCAGGCGCTCCCAGGGGTCCTCACCGAGGAAGCGCAGGGCGACGTCGTACGTGGCACCACCCCAGCACTCGACGCTCCACAGCCGCGGGGTGAGCCGGGCGACGTGCGGGGCGACCGCGAGCAGGTCGCGGGTACGCACCCGGGTGGCGAGCAGCGACTGGTGCGCGTCGCGGAACGTGGTGTCGGTGACCGCCACGCTGGTGCGCTCGCGCAGCGCCGCCGCGAACCCCCGCGGGCCTAGCTCCAGCAACTGCTGTCGGGAACCGTCCGGTGGCGGTACCTCCAGGTCGACCACGGGCAGCTTGGAGTGCGGCGCGACGTCCACCGGTGCCTGGCCGTGGGGGGTGTTGACGGTGACGTCGGCCAGCCACGTCAGCACCTTGGTGCCTCGATCGGCAGACACCCTGGCGCGCAACAGGTTCGGCCGCTCGTCGATGAACGACGTCGAGAGGTCTCCGGTGAGGAAGCCGTCCTCGGAGAGCAGCGCCTGGAGGAAGGCGATGTTCGTGTGCACCCCCCGGATCCGGAACTCCGCCAGCGCGCGCTGGGCCCGCTTCACCGCGGTCGGGAAGTCACGCCCGCGGCAGGTCAGCTTGACCAGCATGGAGTCGAAGTGGGCGCTGATCTCCGCGCCCGTGTCCGCCGTCCCGCCGTCAAGCCGGACGCCGGCACCGCCCGCCGAGCGATAGGCGGTGATCTTGCCGGTGTCGGGACGGAACCCGTTGGCCGGGTCCTCGGTGGTGATCCGGCACTGCAGGGCGGCCCCGTTGACCCTGATGGTCTCCTGCGCGAGGCCGAGGTCGGCCAGGGTCTCGCCACTCGCGATCCGCAGCTGTGACTGCACCAGGTCGACGTCCGTGACCTCCTCGGTCACGGTGTGCTCGACCTGGATCCGGGGGTTCATCTCGATGAACGCGTGGGACCCGGCGCCGTCCCCCGCCGTCTCGACGAGGAACTCCACCGTCCCGGCGTTGACGTAGTCGAGCGCCCGGGCGAACGACAGCGCGTCGGCGCAGAGGACCTCGCGCAGGGCGGGGTCGAGGTTCGGAGCCGGCGCGATCTCGACGACCTTCTGGTGGCGACGCTGCACGGAGCAGTCGCGCTCGTACAGGTGCAGCATCTCGCCGGTGGCGTCGGCGAGCACCTGCACCTCGATGTGGCGGGGCCGTCGCACCGCCTGCTCGAGGAAGACCGTGGGGTCACCGAACGCGCCCTCGGCCTCGCGCATCGCCGCCTCGAGCGCCTCCTTCAGCGCCGGCGCCTCGTCGACCCGTCGCATCCCCCGGCCGCCGCCGCCGGCGACCGCCTTGACGAAGAGCGGGAAGCCGACCCCGTCCGCCGCGGCCACCAGGTCGTCGACGTCGGACGACGGTGCGCAGGAGGCGAGGACCGGGATGCCGGCCTCGCGAGCTGCCCCCAGCGCCCTGACCTTGTTACCGGCCAGCGCGAGCACGTCGGCCGGTGGCCCGACGAACGCGATGCCGGCGTCCGCACAGGCCTGGGCCAGCGCGGGGTTCTCGGAGCCGAAGCCGTAGCCGGGGTAGACGGCGTCCGCACCGCTCTCGGTGGCGACGCGGACGATCTCGTCGACGTCCAGGTAGGCGCGCACCGGGTGCCCGCGCTCGCCGATCAGGTACGACTCGTCGGCCTTGATCCGGTGCACCGCGTTGCGGTCCTCGAACGGGAAGACCGCCACCGTGCGGGCACCGAGCTCGTAGGCGGCCCGGAACGCGCGGACGGCGATCTCGCCGCGGTTGGCCACCAGCACCTTGTCGAACACGGTCGGAACCTACCGGCCCCACCCCTTGCTCACCCACCCCTGCGTTGCGCACCGGAACCTGCGTCCGAGGCGCCCGGACGCCGGTTCTGGCGAGCAATGCCGGGTTCGGTGAGCACGGAGGTACGGTGCGGGGATGCCTCGCAGCATCGCCACCACCACGGATGTCGACCTGGCCGAGCTGCTCGACTTCTGCCGTTCACGGCACCACCTGCTGCTGCTCACGCGGCGCCGCACCGGCGGCGTCCAGGCCTCACCCGTCACGGGCGGGGTGGACGGCGAGGGGCGCTTCGTGATCTCGACCTACCCGGAGCGGGCCAAGACGGCCAACGCGCGACGGGACGCGGCCGTCAGCGTCGTCGTCCTGTCCGACGACTGGGACGGGCCGTGGGTGCAGGTGGACGGTGACGCCGAGGTGCTCGACCTGCCCGATGCGCTCGAACCCCTGGTCGACTACTTCCGCGCGATCTCCGTCGAGCACCCCGACTGGGACGACTACCGGGCGGCGATGGCACGGCAGGGCAAGAGCCTGATCCGGGTGACGCCGCGGCGCTGGGGACCGATCGCCACCGGCGGCTTCCCCGCGCGCCTCGCGGACTGACCGGTGCGGGTCCTGACCTGGAACCTGTGGTGGCGCTTCGGCGACTGGCAGCAGCGCGCCGACGCCATCGCCTCGGTGCTGTGCGAGACGCGACCGGACGTCGTCGGCCTGCAGGAGGTCTGGGCCACCGACGCCGAGAACCAGGGGCAGCAGCTGGCCGACACTCTGGGCCTGCACTGGGCGTGGTCGCCGTCGCCGGACTCGCAGCGGTGGCAACGGCGTGCCGGCCAGCCCGGCGTCGAGGTGGGCAACGCGGTGCTCTCCCGCTGGCCCCTGCTCGAGCAGGAGCGACGGCTGCTTCCGGCCGCGCGAGGCACCGCCGGGGACCGCACCGTGCTGCACACGCTGATCGACGCGCCCGGCGGCACCCTGCCGTTCTTCACGACGCACCTCGACGCGGCGACCGACGGGTCCGCGACCCGCTGCCGGCAGGTCGAGGCGGTCGCCCGTCTCGTCGCCGACCACCCCGGCGACCGGCCCGCGGTGGTCACCGGCGACCTCAACGCCGAGCCGGAGTCCGACGAGCTGCGCCTGCTCGGCGGGCACCTCACCGCTCCCCCGGTGGCCGGCCTGGTGCTGGTGGACGCGTGGCGGTGGGCGCCGGACGGCGACCCCGGCTGGACGTGGGACCGACGCAACCCCCACATCAACAGTTCCCCCAGCGCCCGGATCGACTACGTCCTCGTCGGGCTCGGCGCCGACGTCGCCGACGTCCGCCTCGTGGGCGACGAGCCCGTCGACGGCGTCTGGGCCTCCGACCATGCCGCCGTCCTCGCCGACCTGATCTGACCGGTCAACGGGCGGTCGGCACCTCCCAGGTGTGCACGGGTTCGTTGCTGTGCATGCCGTCGCAGTAGAGGGCGAGCATCCGGCGCAGGGCGGTGGCGCGGTCGGCCCCTCGTGACTCCAGCGCGGTCACCGTCTCCACCTGCCACGCGGCACCGTTGCGACCCGACTTGGCCCGCTCCTCGATCACCCCGAGGTAGCGCTCGCGCACCTGCGGGGAGACGCCCCACCTCTCCAGTCCCTCGTGGGCGAGCGGCAGCAGCCGGCGCAGCACCAGCTCGTCCGGGGTGACCTCGCCGAGGCCGGGCCAGTAGACGTGGGCGTCCATCCCGTGCTTCGCGCACTCGGTGAAGTTCTCCTGTGCGGTCGAGAAGGAGGTCTTCGTCCACACCGGGCGGTCCTCCTCGGACAGCACCCGCATCGCCCCGTAGTAGAAGGCGGCGTTCGCCAGCACGTCGGTCACCGTCGGCCCGGCCGGCAGCACGCGGTTCTCGACCCGGAGGTGCGGGCGGCCATCGACGATGTCGTAGATCGGCCGGTTCCAGCGGTAGACGGTGCCGTTGTGCAGCCGCAGCTCCTGCAGCCGCGGAGCCCGCCCCGCCTCCAGCTCCTGCACCGGGTCCTCGTCGGTGACCTCGGGCAGCAGCGACGGGAAGTACCTGACGTTCTCCTCGAACAGGTCGAAGATCGAGGTGATCCACCGCTCGCCGAAGAACACCCGCGGTCGCACCCCCTGGTTCACCAGCTCGGCCGGCCGCGTGTCGGTGGCCTGCAGGAACAGCTCGGTGCGCGTCTCGGCCCAGAGCTCGCGACCGAAGAAGTATGGGGAGTTGGCACCGAGGGCCAGCTGGGGGCCCAAGAGCAGCTGGGCGGCGTTCCAGTTGGCCGCGAAGTCTTGCGGCGCCACCTGCAGGTGCAGCTGCACGCTGGTGCACGCCGACTCGGGCGCGATGGTCGCGGAGTAGGTGGTGAGCCGCTCGCGGGCGCCGGCGATGTCGATCAGGAGGTCCTCGCCGCGCGAGGAGAAGATCGAGTCGTTGAGCGCGGAGTACCGCGCGGACTCGCTCATCCACACGCCCTCGAAGTGCTCGGGCATCACGGTCGGCAGGATCCCGATCATCACGATGTTGGCCCCGGCGTCCGACGCCTTCTGCTGGGCGGCGTTCAGGCTGGTCCGCAGGTCCTCCTCGAGGTCGAGGGCCGACGTGCCCGGCAACGGACGGGGTGCGACGTTGAGCTCGATGTTGTAGGCGCCGATCTCAGTCTGGTACCGCGGGTCGGCGATGCTCTCGAGCACCGCCTTGTTCGCCATCGTCGGCTGGTAGTCGCCGTCCACCAGGTTGAGCTCGATCTCCATCCCCGTGAGGGGGCGCTCGATGTCGAAGACCGACCCGGCCAGCATCCGCTCGAACACGTCGAGGCAGAGCCGCACCTTCTCGCGGTACCGCTGCCGCTGCTCGCGGCTGAACTCGGTGCCCGCGACCTCGTCGCCCATGGCCAGAGTCCACCACACGTGGGAGTCCCACCACAGCCTCCGGCGCGCCACCACCGCGATGTCGGTGCCCGCTCCTACCCTGCGAACGTGCGGATCCTCCACACCTCCGACTGGCACCTGGGGCGCTCGTTCCACGGGGTCGGGCTGCTCGACGCGCAGGCGACGTTCCTCGAGCACCTGGCGGACGTCGTCCGCTCCGAGGCCGTGGACGCCGTGGTCGTGGCGGGGGACGTCTACGACCGGGCGCTCCCGGCCGTCGACGCGGTGACGGTGCTGGACGACGGCCTGGACGCGCTCGTCGGCGCGGGGGCCTCGGTGCTGGTCACCAGCGGCAACCACGACTCGGCCACGAGGCTGGGCTTCGGGTCCCGGCGCAGCGCCCGCGGCGGGGTGCACCTGCGGACGCGGGTGACCGACGCCGCCACCCCGGTGCTGCTGGAGGACCGGCACGGAGACGTCGCGCTGTACGGCGTCCCGTACGCCGAGCCCGCCCTGGTGGCCGACACGCTCGGGGTCGAGCGCGGCCACGCCCCGGTGCTGCGCGCCCTGATGGACGGCGTCCGCGCCGACCTCGCGACCCGCCCGCCCGGCACCCGGTCCCTGGTGGCGGCGCACGCGTTCGTCACCGGTGGCGCCGCCAGCGACTCGGAGCGCGACATCAGCGTCGGCGGCGTGGGCGCGGTGCCGGCGTCCGTCTTCGACGGGGTGGACTACGTCGCGCTCGGCCACCTTCACGGCCGCCAGCGCCTGACCGAGTCCGTCCGCTACAGCGGGTCCCCGCTCCCCTACTCCTTCTCCGAGCACGCGCACCGCAAGGGGTCCTGGCTGCTGGAGCTGGGCGCTGGGGGCGTGGAACGGGTCGACCCGGTGGACGCCCCGGTGCTGCGGCCGCTCGCGCTCCTGCGGGGGCGTCTGGAGGACCTGCTCGCGGACGCGTCCCAGGCGCGGCACGAGGGCTCGTTCTGCCAGGTCACGCTGACCGACACCCAGCGCCCGCGCGAGGCGATGGAACGGCTCAGGCGACGCTTTCCCCACGTCCTGGCCCTCGCCTTCGAGCCGGAGGGCCGACCGGAGCAGTCGGCCGGGTACGCCGAGCGGATGGAGGGGCTGGACGACGTCGACGTGTGCTGCGCCTTCGTCGACCACGTCCGCGGTGCGCCGGCGACCGACGTCGAACGGCGGCTGCTGCGCGACGCCCTCGAGGGTGGCCGGCTGCGCGCCGCCGAGGCGGTCCCGGCGCCGCGCCCGGGCGTGGCCAGACGCGGTGCCGCATGAGGCTGCACCGGCTGCGGGTCCAGGCGTTCGGCCCGTTCGCCGCGGTCGAGGAGGTGGACGTCGACGCCCTCTGCGAGCAGGGCCTGTTCCTGCTGCACGGACCCACCGGTGCGGGCAAGACCAGCGTGCTCGACGCCCTGTGCTTCGCGCTCTACGGCCGCGTCCCCGGAGCGAGGTCGGGCGCGGGGCTGCGCAGCGACCACGCCGAGTCCGACCTGGCGCCCGAGGTGCGGTGCGAGTTCACCGCCGCCGGCCGCCGGCTGGAGGTGACCCGCTCCCCCGCCTGGACGCGGCCGAAGAAGCGCGGCGAGGGGACCACGACCGAGCAGGCGCGCACCCTGCTGCGCGAGAAGGTCGGTGGCGAGTGGCTCCCGCGCAGCAGCCGCAACGACGAGGCCTCGCAGCTGCTGACCGACGTGCTCGGGATGGGGATGGAGCAGTTCACCAAGGTGGTGCTCCTCCCCCAGGGCGAGTTCGCCGCGTTCCTGCGCGCACCGGCCGACGAGCGCCGCGCACTGTTGCAGCGTCTGTTCGCCACCGACCGCTTCGCCGACGTCGAGACCTGGCTCTCGGACGCGCGACGCACGACGGAGACCGAGCTGGAGCGGGCCGAGGCCGGCCTCGACCGGCTGATGGCCCGGGTCTCCGAGTCCGCCGCCGTGGTGCCGAGCCCGCCGGGCGACGACGACGTCCCGGCGGACCCGGTCGAGCGCGTGCAGCAGCTGGTCACGTCGGCGCACACCGCCCGCGACGTCGCGACCGAGGAGCAGCAGACCGCCGGCAACGTGCTGGAGGCGGTGCGGACCGAGCGGGCCGAGGCGCTGCGGCGGTACGAGCGGGCGGAGACGCTTGGACGGGTGACGGCCGCCCTCGCCCGGCTCGAGGCCGAGTCGGCGACGGTCGCCGAGGCGGGGCGCGCCCTGGCCCGGGCCGACGCGGCCGCGTCGGTGTCGGGGCACCTCGCGTCGGTGGCGTCGGCGCAGGGCCGCGTCGAGGCCACGGCGTCGGAGGAGGCGGCGGCCACGGGCGGGGTTCTCGCCCTGTCGGTCGGAGTGCCGGACGGCGACGCGCTGGCCTCGGGCGTGCGTGAGCGGTCCGAGCAGGTGGGCCGGCTCGGTGACCTCGTGGAGGCCGAGGACGACGCGGCGCGGGCAGCGGAGCTCGCGGCCTCCCGCACCCAGCAGGTCACTGCGCTGGAGCAGGAGCGACGCCACCTCGCCGCGCGGATCGAGCCGCTGCAGCGCCGTCGCGAGGACGGCGCCCGGCAGCAACAGGCGCTGGCCGCCTTCGCGGCGGAGGTGGGCGCACGGGAGGCGGCGGTCGAGCAGGCGCGGACGGCTCACGCGGCCGCCGTCGACGCCGCGCGGCTCGACGTCGCGGTGGATGCCTTGCGGGAGAAGGCGATCGAGGCCGGAGCGGGCGCCCAGGAACAGCGCCGACGCTGGCTCGACCTGCGTGAGGACCGCCTGACCGGGATGGCAGCCGAGCTGGCGGCGTCGCTGACGCCAGGCGACGCCTGCCCCGTCTGCGGATCGGAAGACCATCCCGGTGTCGCGACACCGGCGACCACCGCCGTCACGGCGACGGACGAGGCCGACGCACGCACCGCCTCCGACGACGCCGCCGAGGCTGCCCGGGTCGTCGCCGACGCGCTGGCAACCGCCCGCGAGGGCCTGGCCGGGGCAAGGAGCCGCAGCGATGGCGCGACGACCGCCGTGACCGCTGCCGCCGTGACCGACCTGACCCGAGGACTGGGCGAGGCGCAGGACGCCCGCGCGGCCCTCGCCGACCTGGTGGCGTCGCTCGTGGCGGTCGACGCCGAGCTGGAGAAGCTGCGCGCTGCCGACGCCGAGACGGCGCAGGCCCTGGCCGCCGCGCGGGTCGCCTCTGAGGCCGCGACGGCGCAGGCGACCTCGGCCCACGACCGGCTGGCGACCGCGCGGGGTGAGGACCTCAGCGTCCGCGCCCGGGTGGAGCGCCTGGTCGAGGAGGCGTCGGCGCTGGAGGCGCTGGGCGAGGCCCGGGCCGCGCTGGCGGCGGCCCGGTCGGCCCACGCATCGGGCACCGCGGAGGCTACCGGGGCCGTGGTGGCGGCCGGGTTCGCCGACTTGGGCGAGGCGGCCGCGGCGGCCCTCGGTGAGGACGTCCGCGCCCGGCTCCGCGCGGTGCTCTCCGGGCACGCGGAGGAGCTGGCCGCGGTCCGCTCGCGCCTGGCCGAGCCGGACCTGGTGGAGGCGGCGAGCGACGCCGTCGACCCGTGCGCCTCGGCCGCTCCGGAGGAACCGTGGGCCGACAGGTCGTCCCGGCTCGAAGCCCGGGTCGAGCAGGCGGCCGCGACGGAACGTCAGGCCGTCGAACGGGTCGCGGTGCTCCGCCGGGCGGCCGCGACGCTCGACGACCTCGTCCAGCACGTGGCGGCGGACGTGGCGGCCGCGGCACCGGTCCGGTCGCGGCACGAGCTGGTCGCCGACCTCGCCCGGTGCGCCGAGGGCACCGGCGGCGGCAACGCGATGCGGATGCGCCTGTCGGCGTTCGTCCTGGCCGCGCGCCTGGAGCAGGTGGCCGCGGCCGCCACCGAGCGCCTCGACGCGATGTCGTCCGGCCGGTACGCGCTGGTGCACTCCGACGCGCGGGAGCGGGGTGGCGCCCGCTCGGGGCTCGGGCTGCAGGTGGTCGACGCCTGGACTGGGCTGCATCGCGACACGGCGAGCCTCTCCGGCGGCGAGGCGTTCCTGGCGTCGCTGTCGCTCGCGCTGGGGCTGGCCGACGTCGTCCAGGCCGAGTCCGGCGGCAGCATCATCGAGACGCTCTTCGTCGACGAGGGCTTCGGCAGCCTCGACTCCGAGACGCTCGACGAGGTGATGACCACGCTCGACTCCCTCCGCGAGGGCGGCCGCGCCGTCGGCCTGGTCAGCCACGTCGCCGAGCTGCGGCAGCGGATCCCCACGCGGCTCGAGGTGGTCAAGACCCCCACCGGGTCGCACCTGCGCTCCCGGGCAGACGCGGCCTGACCGGTGGAGCCGCCAGTGGCTCCGGACCGACCGGACGCCGTCGTCCTCGACCTCGACGGGGTGCTCGCGGACACCCGGCACCGGATGCACCACCTGGCCCGCGGCGACAAGGACTGGGACGGCTTCTTCGCCGCCGCCGTCGATGACCCCGTGCACCCCGAGGGCCTGGCCGTCGCGACCGAGTCGGCGGGCCGTGGCATGACGCTGGTGTACCTCTCCGGACGACCGGAACGCACCCGGGCCGACACGCTGGGGTGGCTCGCCCGGTACGACGTCCCGCCCGGTGAGGTCGTGCTCAGGCGCGAGGGTGACCGGCGTCCCGCCGCGGTGATGAAGGTCGGGGCCCTCCGCCGCCTCGCCGAGCGCTACCGGCTGCTGGTGCTCGTGGACGACGACCCGGCGGTGGTCCGGGCCGTCGTCGCCGTCGGCGTCGTCGCCGAGGTCGTCCGCGCCGACTGGCAGCCGCGCGACGACGAGCTGGACGACGCGCAACGCCACGGCCGCACCTGAGACCGGCCGCTGCCCCCGGCGACAGGCGCGGTGTGTCCAATCCGTGACCCGGCACGCTCCGAAGCGTGGGTGAAGGTGGCGGGGGCGTCGAGAGGGGGCAGGTGGCAGAGTGGGCGACGTGAGGCTCCTCCGCCCCGAGCGCGGCTCGGCGCGCCCCGACGACGCTCGTGGCGCGGACGACGTCCTCGTCGAGCTGGTCACGCGCACCGCGCGTGGTGACGACCGGGCCTTCGCCGGCCTGTACGAGGCGCTGGCCGGACCGGTGTACGGCATGGTCCTGCGGGTGCTGCGCGACCCTGCGCAGTCCGAGGAAGTGACCCAGGAGGTTCTGGTGGAGGTGTGGCGGCAGGCGTCCCGCTTCTCTGCCGAGCGCGGAAGCGTCCGCTCGTGGGTGCTGACGGTCGCCCACCGGCGCGCGGTGGACCGCGTCCGCTCCGCGCAGGCCAGCACCAACCGCGAGGAGCGGGTGGGCCGCGCCAGCCACGACCGGGAGTTCGACGAGGTGTCCGAGGAGGTCGAGCACCGCCTGGAAGCCGAGCAGGTTCGCACGGCGCTGAAGGTCCTGACCGACCTCCAGCGGGAGGCCGTGACCCTGGCGTACTACGGCGGGTACACGCACCGCGAGGTGTCCGAGCTGCTCGACGTGCCCCTGGGCACCATCAAGACCCGCCTGCGTGACGGGCTGATCCGGCTACGAGACGAGATGGGAGTGGGAGCCTGATGACCGACGAGTCCGACGTGCACAGCCTGACCGGCGCCTACTCCCTCGACGCCCTGGACGACGTCGAGCGTGCGCGTGTCGAGCGCCACCTGGAGGACTGCGCGGCCTGCGCGGCCGAGGTGCGCTCGTTCCACGAGACCGCCGCGCGTCTCGGCGCCGGCGCCGCCGTGTCACCTCCGCCCGGCCTCCGTGACCGCGTGATGGCCGAGGTCGCCCACACCCGTCAGCTCCCGCCGACGTCCCAGCCCACGCCGCCCCGGAACCGCTCGGCCTCTCGCGCGACCAGGTGGCTGGGCGTGGCCGCCTCGTCCCTGCTCGTGCTGAGCCTCGGCCTCGGGGCGACCGCGTGGTCGCAGTACAGCCGGGCCACCGAGGCGCGTCAGGCCGCCGAGGGGATGTCCGAGATCCTCTCCGACCCGCAGCGCCAGGTGACCGACGCCGACTTCGGGGCGGGGCACGGCACCATCGTCGTCGCGGGTGACCGCGTCGTCCTGCTCGGTGACGACGTCGAGCCGCCACCCGAGGGGATGACGTTCCAGCTGTGGTTGATCGGCGACGAAGGCCCCCGTCCGTCGGTACTGCTGGAGGCGACCGGCGACGGCGACTACTGGGCGGCGGCGGACGGCGTCCGCCCGGGCGACGAGTTCGGCGTCACGATCGAGCAGGCCGGCGGAGCGCAGACCCCCAGCGACGAGCTGGTGCTGATCACCGCGTAGCCGGGCCCGACAGCGAGCATGGAGTCCTTGATCACCGCAAGGTTGGCTCGAACCGCGTTGATC
Source organism: Actinomycetales bacterium (assembly GCA_035646835.1). GTDB lineage: Bacteria > Actinomycetota > Actinomycetes > Actinomycetales > DASROP01 > DASROP01. Next base: position 19,166 of record DASROP010000089.1, read on the forward strand.
AAGGACTTCGTGCCCGCCGTCAGTGCTCGGCCAGGTCCTCCACCGGCGGGCAGGAGCACATCAGGTTGCGGTCGCCCCAGGCCCCGTCGATCCGGCGCACCGGCGGCCAGTACTTACCGCCGGTCTCGACCCCGTTCGGGTAGACGGCGTCCGCCCGGCTGTAGGGGTGGTCCCACGCACCGGTCAGACATGCGGCCGTGTGCGGCGCGTTGCGCAGGGGGTTGTCGTCGGCAGGCCACTCCCCCGCACCGACGCGGTCGATCTCGCCCTTGATCGCGATCATCGCGTCGCAGAAGCGGTCCAGCTCGTCGCCGTCCTCGCTCTCGGTCGGCTCGACCATCAACGTGCCCGCCACCGGGAACGACATCGTCGGGGCGTGGAAGCCGTAGTCGATCAGGCGCTTGGCGACGTCGTCCACGGTCACGCCCGTGGCCCTGGTGATCGCCCGCAGGTCGAGGATGCACTCGTGGGCGACCAGGTTCTCCCGACCGGTGTAGAGCACCGGGTAGTGCTCGTCGAGACGTCGTGCCACGTAGTTGGCCACCAGCACGGCCATCTGGGTGGCGCGGGTCAGACCGTCCGGGCCCATCAGCGCCAGGTACGCCCAGGAGATCGGCAGGATCCCGGCCGACCCGTACGGCGCCGCCGACACGGCCGCCACGTCGGCAGAGCCCGGCAGGAACGGTGCGAGGTGGGACCGCACGCCGATCGGCCCGACGCCGGGACCCCCGCCGCCGTGCGGGATGCAGAACGTCTTGTGCAGGTTGAGGTGCGAGACGTCGGCACCGAAGTCGCCGGGCTTGGCCAGTCCCAGCAACGCGTTGAGGTTCGCACCGTCGACGTAGACCTGGCCGCCTGCGTCGTGCACCAGCGCGCAGAGGTCGACGATCGACTCCTCGAAGACACCATGCGTCGACGGGTAGGTGACCATGATCGCGGCCAGCTCGTCGCGGTGCTGGGTCACCTTGGCCTTCAAGTCGTCGGCGTCCACGTTGCCCAGGTCGTCGGTGCCGACCGTGACGACGCGCATCCCGGCCATCACCGCACTGGCAGCGTTGGTGCCGTGGGCGGACGTCGGGATCAGGCACACCGTCCGGCCCTCCTCGCCCCGTGACCGGTGGTACGCCCGGATCGCCAGCAGGCCGGCCAGCTCACCCTGCGACCCCGCGTTCGGCTGCACCGACACGGCGTCGTACCCGGTCACCTCGCACAGCCAGGCCTCGAGCTCGTCCACCAGCTCGCGGGTCCCCGCCCAGTCGGGGGCCGGGGCGAAGGGGTGCAGCTCGGCGAACTCCGGCCAGGTCACCGGCTCCATCTCGGTGGTGCCGTTGAGCTTCATCGTGCAGGACCCCAGCGGGATCATGCCGCGGTCGAGCGCGTAGTCGGCGTCCGCCAGCCGCTTGAGGTAGCGGAGCATCGCGGTCTCGCTGTGGTGCGTCGAGAACACCGGGTGCGTGAGGATCTCGCCGTCACGCTCCAGCTCGGCCGGCACCGCGCGCTCGGCGTCGCCCCCGATCGCGGCTGCGCCGAAGGCCTTCAGGACGCCGGCGACGTCGGCGGAGGTCGTGGTCTCGTCACAGCTGATGCCGACCGTGTCGTCGTCCACCTGCCGCAGCAGGTAGCCCGACTCGTGGGCGGCGGCCACGACCTCGGCCGCCCGCCCGGCCACGCGCGCCAGCACCGTGTCGAAGAAGCGCTCGTGGACGACGGTCACGCCGGCCCCGGCCAGCCCCGCGGCGACCGACGTGGCCATGGCGTGGGTGCGCTCGGCGATCCGCCGCAGGCCGACCGGCCCGTGGTAGACCGCGTACATGCTCGCCATCACGGCCAGCAGCACCTGCGCGGTGCAGATGTTCGACGTCGCCTTCTCGCGACGGATGTGCTGCTCGCGCGTCTGCAGGGCCAACCGGTAGGCCGGTGTCCCGTCGACGTCCTGCGACACCCCGACCAGTCGCCCCGGCAACGACCGCTCCAGCCCGGACCGCACGGCCAGGTAGCCCGCGTGCGGACCGCCGAGGCCCATCGGCACGCCGAAGCGCTGCGACGAGCCCACCGCGACGTCGGCACCGATCACGCCGGGCGGGCGCAGCAGCGCCATGGCCAGCAGGTCCGCCGCCACCGTGACCAGGGCGCCCCGCTCGTGGGCGGCGGCGACCAGCGCCGCGTCGTCCCGCAGCTCGCCGCTCGCGCCGGGGTACTGCAGCAGGACGCCGAACACGTCGCCGTCCGGCAGGCCGCCGGAGCTGTCGTGGACGACGACGTCGATCCCGATCGCCTCGGCCCGCGTGGTCACCACCGCCAGGGTCTGGGGCAGGACGTCGGCGTCCACGACCAGCACGGCCCCGGCTTCGGACTTGGACACGCGGCGCATCAGGGTCATCGCCTCGGCTGCCGCGGTGCCCTCGTCGAGCATCGAGGCGCCGGCCACGTCGAGCCCCGTCAGGTCGCAGACCATCGTCTGGAAGTTCAGCAGCGCCTCGAGCCGTCCTTGGGAGATCTCCGGCTGGTACGGCGTGTAGGCGGTGTACCAGGACGGGCTCTCCAGCACGTTGCGGCGGATCACGCCCGGCGTGTGGGTGCCGTGGTAGCCCAGGCCGATCATCGAGCGGCGGACGGTGTTCCGGCCCGCCAGCTCGTGCAGCCGCGCCAGCACCTCGGGCTCGGTGGCCGCGGCGGGCAGGTCCAGCGGCGAGTCGAGCCGGATCGACGCCGGAACGGCCGCGGTGGTCAGCGCGTCGAGGTCGGCATACCCGACGAGGTCCAGCATCCGCGCCAGGTGCTCGGGACGCGCGCCGATGTGGCGCTCGGCGAAGTACTCGTGGTCCATGGAGGCGCTCCGAAACGGCGTCAGGCGGTGCCTCCCCCTCTGTCGCCCGCTGGCTCCAGAGTGGCCTCGCCCGCACGGTCCTGGCGCCTGAGAGGTTCCGGGGAGTTTGCCCCTTCGGCGCCCCGACCTGGCCGGGGACTCTCCCGCGCAGGGTCGACAGCTGGCCCCGAGGTTACCTCAGCCGGTCTGGCGCGTCGTGCGGCGTGCCGCGAGCTCGTCGTCCGGGTGGCCGTCGACGCCGCTGCCGGCGTCGTCCGCGGCAGCCTCGGCCCGCCGCTCGCTGGGCAGCTCCGCCAGCGACCCCTCGACCTCCCGCCAGACCCGGCCGACGGCGATGCCGAACACGCCCTGGCCGCCCTGCACGAGGTCGATCACCTCGTCCGCCGACGTGCACTCGTAGACGCTGGCGCCGTCGCTCATCAGCGTGATCTGCGCGAGGTCCTCGACGCCGCGGTCGCGCAGGTGCTCGACGGCGGAACGGATCTGCTGCAGCGAGACCCCCGAGTCGAGGAGCCGCTTGACGACCTTGAGCACGAGGATGTCGCGGAAGCCGTACAGCCGCTGGGTACCCGACCCGGTCGCGGCGCGGACGCCGGGCTCCACCAGGCCGGTCCGCGCCCAGTAGTCGAGCTGGCGGTAGGTGATGCCGGCCGCCCGGCAGGCGGTCGTGCCCCGGTAGCCCGTGTCGGCGTCGAGCACCGGCAGGTCGTCCGTGAACAGCAGCCCCTGGGCCTGCGCGCCGAGGCCCTGCCCCCGTGCCTGCTGGGCCGTCGGGCTTGTCGCGTCACCGGTGCCGCTCACGTCGTCCTCCGTCGCTCCAGCAAGTGGCCACAACGGTGGAACTACACCGGCGACCTTTGCCGATCACGGTACGGACGCCGGGTGCCCCGGTCAACGATGTGGCCCGGACCGGACCGGCGTGTCGCCGTCCGTCCCGACAAACCCTCGACCTCAGGTAGAGGGTTTGGGTGGCTCGTCCCCCGGCTCGCCGGCCTCCCCGGCCTCCCCGGCCTCCCCGTCGAAGTCCTCGGCCCGGACCTGGTCGAGGAACTCCCGGAACTTCTCGACCTCGTTCTCGTCCTCGTCCGGCACCGGGATCCCCCCGGACGCCAGCACCTCGTCCGCACCGAGGATCGGGCAGCCGACGCGCAGGGCCAGTGCGATGGCGTCGGACGAGCGGGCGCTGATCGTCACCCCGCCGTCGAGGGCGAGCTCGGCGTAGTAGGTGTTGTCACGCACCTCGACGATGCGGACCTGCTCGAGCGTCCGGCCGACGGCTTCCAGGACGTCCTTGAGCAGGTCGTGCGTCAGCGGCCTCGGCGGCACCACACCCTGCTGGGCGAACGCGATGGCGCTGGCCTCGGGGGCGCCGATCCAGATCGGCAGGTAGCGGTCGCCGCCGCGCTCACGCAGCAGCACGATCGGCTCGTTCGACGGCATCTCGACCCGGACCCCGACTACCTCGAGCTCTAGCACGAGCCCACGGTATCCCCCTGGTCAGGTACCGCGTCGGGTGAGGGCGGAACGCACCAGCGTCGCGTGCAGCCGCACGCACAGCGCCGAGATCTCGCGTGCCACCTCCTCGGCCTTCGCCGGGGAT
>DASROP010000090.1:0-13129 GCA_035646835.1 Actinomycetales bacterium
AGGTGGGGGAGGTGGGGGTGGACACGCCACTCGTGACGGACCACCCGGGCAGCTGATGCTCGACGGTCACCTGCTCGTCGACGCCCATGTCCACGTGCCGCACCTGCCGACCCTCGCGCCGGCGTGGCTGGCATGGGCGAGGGACTACGGCCGGGCCGGGGTGCTGGAGGAGATCTGGCGTGCGGACGGCTCGCCGGACCCCGCCCGGCTCGACGCCCACTTCGAGAGCGAGGGGGTCGACGTCGCGCTGCTGTTCTGCGAGTACAGCCCGAAGACGACCGGCTACCAGGCCTTCGACGACCTGCTGCCCCTCGTCGAGCACAACCCGCGTCGCTTCCGACCGGTCGCCAACGTCAACCCGCACCTGCACTTCCCGGTGGCCGTCGAGCTCCGGCGCCAGCTCGACCTCGGCGCCGCCGCGCTCAAGCTGCACCCGGTGCACGGTGGGTTCCGCGTCGACGACCCGGCCCTGTGGCCTGCCTACGCCGTGCTGGTCGAGCGGCAGGTGCCCCTCGTCGTCCACTGCGGCACATCCAGCTTCCCGGGAGCGATGAACGAGCTGGCCGACCCGGTGCACCTCTTCGGTGTCCTGCGCGAGTTCCAAGACCTGAAAGTGGTGCTGGCCCACGGTGGCCGAGGATGGTGGTACGACGCGGCCGCGTTCCTGGCACTGTCGAACCCGAACGTCTGGATCGAGCTGTCGGGCCTGCCACCGAAGCGGTTGCCGGCGTACTACGCCCGGCACGACCTCGGGCGGCTGGCCAGGCGGTGGATCTTCGGCACCGACTGGCCGGGCGTGCCGGGGGCGTCGGTGAACGCCCGCGCGGTGGCCGGGCTCGGGCTGGACGACGACGTCGTCCCGTTGGTGCTGGGGCGCAACGCGCTGGCCGTCTATGCGGGACTTGAGAACTGAGGAGAACCAGGACATGAACCACGCCGGGATCCCCGCCCGCGAGCTCGACGACGCCGAGCTCGAGCGCCAGGGCGCTGCCGCCCACGCCACGCGCAACTGGGTGTTCCTGCACGGCACGGCGCAGCAGTTCCAACGGCACACCGACCGGATGCTCGAGCTCGAGGCCGAGTACCTACGGCGGCACCCCAAGCGCACCTGGCAGGGAGCGGGCGACGGTCCCGCGGAGGTCGACGAGGCGACGCGCCTGCGGTCGGCGCTGCGCGGGATGGTCACGCAGGTGGAGGCGCTGCTGTCCGACGGCGACACCCTGCAGCGACCCGGGCAGGCGGGTGACGAGGCGGTCGCCGCACTGCTGACGGCGGTGGGCGACGGTGAGGGCGGGCGGCTGCACCGGCTGGAGCTCCACCAGCTCGCCCGGCGCCACGGCATCCCCCGCGTCGCCCTGGCGGAGCTGTACAAGGGCGCGGCCCCGCTGCTGTCGGCAGAAGGTGCCGACCGCGCGATCACCGACGCCGGCCGCGCGTGGCTGGCGACACGATCGGACGCAGGCACGTAGCCTGCCCCCGTGCTGACGCAGGGGGAGCACGACCGCGCGCCGGACGCGCGGCGCCTGGCCGCCGTCCGGGCGACCGGCCTGCTCGACGCGCCCGCCGACCCGGTCCTGGTCCGGCTCGTGGAGCTCACCGCGTCGCTGCTGCGGGCACCCGCCGCGCAGATCACGCTGGTGGACGAGGACCGCTCCGTCCGCGTCGCCTCCACGGGGCTGGAGCTGGTCGGCGCGGCGGTCCCCTCGCAGCCGATCGAAGCGGCCTACTGCCGCCTGGTGATGGAGGGTGACACCGAGGCGATGATCACGGACACCGCTACCGACCCTCGGGCGCAACGGATCCGGCCCGGATCCGGCGGCACCGTGCGAGCGTGGGCCGGGGCGCCGGTCCGCAGCCTCGACGGACTGACGCTGGGCAGCCTGTGCGTTCTCGATACGAGGCCGCGCGCGTGGTCCGCGGACGACTCCCAGGTGCTCGTCGCCCTCGCGCACGCGGTCTCGGCCGAGGTGGCGCTGCGGACCGCCTCCCGGCGCGAGGACGACGCCCGGGCCCGCGCCGACTTCCAGGCCACACTGCTCCGGGCCACCCACGAGGCGACGCTGGACGGCGTCCTCGTGGTCTCGCCCGAGGGCCGCACACTGTCGTGGAACACGCGCTTCCAGCGGATCTGGGGGATCGACGACATCGCGCTGGAGAGCGGCTCGGACGACGTCGCGCTCGCCAGCGTGCTCCGCAACGTCGTCGACCCGGAGGCGTTCGTGGCCCGGGTCCGCGCCCTGTACGCCGACCCGGTCGCGTCGCGAGACGAGATCCTGCTGCGCGACGGCCGGGTGCTCGACCGGTACGGCACCCCCCTGTACGGCGAGGACGGGACGTACCACGGCTACTGCTGGTTCGTGCGAGACGTGAGCGTCGAGCGCACCGCCCAGCAGGCGCTCGAGGCCGGCGAGGAGCGGTACCGGTCGCTGGTCTCCGCGCTGACGAACGAGGTCTGGCGCGCGACGCCCGACGGTGAGCTGCTCACGGACATGCCGGCCTGGCGGGCGGTCACCGGACAGACCGAGGCGGAGCTGTTGGGCAGGGGGTGGCTGGCCGGCGTCCACCCCGACGACCGCGACCGCGTGGCCGACGCGTGGTCGGAGGCGGTTCGCACGGCGGGCACCTACGAGGTCGAATACCGCATCTGCGGGATCGCCGACAACTCTCACGCGCGCACGCTGGAGGTTCGGGGGGTGCCGCTCACGCACCACGGCACGGTGACCGAGTGGGTGGGCGTCTACACCGACGTGACCGACCAGCGGGCCTCGGCGGCGGCCGAGCGCCGGCTCGCGGCGCTGGCGTCGGCGGCGGCCGAGAGCACGAGGGTGCTGCAGGAGGTCACCGCGGCGCTCTCCGGCGCCGTCTCGACCGCCGACGTGATGGCGGTGATCCTCGCCAACGGGCAGGTCGTGCTCGGGGCCAGCGGGGGCGGCGTCGCGATCCGGGACGGCGACCGGGTGCGCTACGAGGTGCTCACCGGCTACAGCGCCGACGTGAAGGCCAGCTGGGCGGTCCTTCTCGATGGACGACGACACCCCCGTCACCCGCGCGATCCGCACCGGGCAGCCCAGCTTCGTCTCCTCCGCGGAGGACCTGCTCGCCTCCTTCGCGGACAACGAGCGGCTGCGCGCCTTCGTCGAGACGTCGGGTGAGAGGTCCTTCGCGCGGCTGCCGCTGCTGACGCCGTCCGGGGTGATGGGCGCGCTCGTCTTCGGCTTCGAGCACGAGCGGGAGTTCAGCGACGCCGACCAGCGGTTCATGCTCGCCTTGGCCGGGCAGTGCGCACAGGCCCTCGAGCGTGCCCGCCTCTACGAGCGCGAACGCGGTATGGCCCGGATGCTGCAGCGCAGCCTGCTGCCCGAGGCGCTGCCGCTGGTGATCGGGATGAGGCTGTCGGCGGTGTGCCGCGCCGCGACGGACGAGATGGAGGTCGGCGGCGACTGGTACGACGCCCTCGTGCTCGACGACGGGCGGGTCGCCCTCGTGGTCGGTGACGTCCGGGGCCGCGGCGTCCGTGCGGCCTCGGTGATGGGCCAGGTGCGCAACGCGCTGCGGGGGCTCGTGCACGCCGACGCGTCGCCGCGGGCGGTGCTGGGCTGGCTCGATGACGTGGTGGCGGGGCTGGGGGACGACGAGGAGTTCGTCACGCTCGTGTACGCGGTGGCGGACCCTCGGACGGGCAGCCTCGAGTGGGCCTGCGCCGGGCACATGCCGCCGCTGGTGGTGGGGGCGGACGGCGCCCGGTACCTGGAAGGTGCCGAGTCCCTCCCGCTCGGGCTGGGCGGCGAGCGCGCCTCGACCCGGCTGCAGCTGGCACCGGGGGAGTCGCTGGTCCTCTTCTCCGACGGCCTGGTGGAGAACCGGCACCGGCCACTGGGCAGCGGCCTGCACCAGCTGCTCGCGAAGGCGGCGGCGCTGTCGGCGTCGGAGCGGGTGTCCACGGCCGAGTCGCTCCGCGACGAGCTGACCGCGGCCATGCTCGACGAACGCGGCGACGACGACGTCACGGTGCTCACCCTGCGCCGAGCGCACGAGACCCGGGGGGTGGGCGGCCACCCCGTCGCCGCCGGCCTCGATCTGCCCGCCCGGCCCACCAGCCCGGGCACGGCCCGTCGGTTCGTCGGCGCCCGGCTCGGTGAGTGGGGTGCGGCGGCCGTGCTCGACCAGACGCTGCTGTGCGTCAGCGAGCTGGTGACGAACGCCGTCGTGCACGCCGGGTCGCCGGTGTACCTGGAGCTGCACTGCGGCGAGGGCACGCTGCGCGTCGACGTCCGCGACACGGGGTACCCGGTGCTGGCGGCCGCCCGGTACACCGCGACGGCCGAGGACACCCACGGCCGGGGGCTGATGATGGTGGACGCCGTCGCGGACCGGTGGGGCGTCGTCGAGGAGACCGAGGGCAAGGTCGTCTGGTTCGAGATCGCCGTCCCCGCGGCCTAGCCTTCGCGACAGGGAACCTTTGCCTCGTCGGCGAGATCCCCGCCGCCCAGCACGGCTTCCTCGGCACCTGCGGGCACCGCAGCACTCAGTGGCACGTTGCGTACGCCACGCCGCGTTCAGTGGCACGTGCGAGCACGAAATCGGCGAGATTCTGTGCCCGAACGTGGCACTGAACGTCCGAGGTGCCACTGGACCGCCACGGCGTCACCGGATCGCCGAGCGGGCACGGCGTGCCTGTCACGGCCTAGCCCGCTACGCCTGAGCGCGCCCCACCAGCCGGACCACGAGGGCGATCGCCCCCCAGACGAGGGTGACGACGGCGCCGAGCGCGGCGACGAGGGCCAGAGCGATGGCGCCGCCGGAGAGATCCAGGTCGAGAGTGTCGTCGAGCATCAGGGCGAACCCGGGCAGCGAGTAGGCGGTCGAGATGGCCGCCGCCCAGTGCCGCACGGTGCGCTCGCCCCCCGGCGGGTAGGGGCGGAGCACCCGAGCCAGGGAGTAGAAGGTCGGTGGCCCGGCCAGCAGGAGCAGCAGGAGGGCCGCCTGCGACAGCGCCGAGGAGATCGCACCCAGGGTCAGGTAGGCGGCGGCGACCGGCACCGCGGCGACCGCTGCCGCCCGGCGGGGCCGGTCGGCGGAGGCCCACCCCCGCGCGGGGTCGAGCGGGACGACGACCGGAGCGCGGCGCGTGCCGGTGCCGGTCGGGGCGGGGCCGTACGGGCTGGTGACTGCCTCGGTGCTCATGGCACCAGTCTGTCCGTCGTCCGCCCTGCGTGCCTGAGTACGGGTACTCGACCCGACGGTGTCCTCCCCTGACCGTTCTGAGGGCAGGGACCCCCAGCCCTCGCTCTATGAGCGCGGGGACGCCCTGCGCTCACGAGGAGTGAGCGTGATGCCGCCCAGACGGGTCGGATGCTCAGGCGAGGGCGGCGTCGAGGGTGATCTCGGTCCCGGTCAGTGCCTTGCTGACCGGGCAGGTGTCCTTGGCCTGGGCCGCGACGTCGGCGAAGGCGTCGGCGTCCAGGCCGCTGACCTCGGCGCGGACGGTGAGCTTCACACCGGTGATCCGGAACCCGCCGGCGGGGTCCTCGCCGAAACCGACGTCCGCCGTGACCTCCACGGCCTCGGTCGTCCCGCCCGCACGGCCGATCAGCCCGGAGAGCTGCATCGCGTAGCAGGACGAGTGCGCCGCCGCGATCAGCTCCTCGGGGCTCGTCGTCCCGTCGGCGTCGTCGGCGGTCCGCTTCGGCCAGGACACGTCGTAGGTGCCGAGGTGGGAGCTCGAGAGCTCGACCTGCCCGGAGCCCTCCTTCAGCGAGCCGTTCCAGGCGGTGCGGGCGGTGCGCGTAGCCATGCCGTCTCCTCGTCGTCGGGGTCAGCGACGCTACCCGAGGACAGGCTCCGGAGATCGCGCCGGTGTGCACGGCGACAGGCCGTGACGGGAGGGGCCCCGGGTGACTACTGTGTGTCACGGCTGGGGTCGTTGAGGAGAGGGGGGCCGGTGGGGCCGTCGTTGCAGACCGCGGTGCTCGGCCTCCCGCCCGAGCCCGAGAGCGCCGGTCGGGCACGCCGGTTCCTGCGCGACCGCCTCGACGACATCGGTCACGACGACCTCGTCGACGCCGCGACGCTGCTCGTCAGCGAGATCGTGACGAACGTCGTCCTCCATGCGCCCACCTGGCTGGAGGTGCGCGTCCGGGCCACGACCACCGGGGTACGCGTCGAGGTGCTCGACGGCAGCTCGGTCGCGCCGACGCAGCGCGGATACGACGAGGTCACGTCGACGGGCCACGGGCTCAGCCTCGTCGCGTACCTCGCCGCCGACTACGGGGTCGAGCTGCGCCGGGACGGCAAGAGCGTCTGGTTCACCCTGAACGCCGACTCCGTTCGAACCGACGCCGAGCGTGACAGCAGCGCAGGGGAGTGGCCGGCGCCACTGCACCGCACCGGCCGCGCCGGCCCGACGACCAGGGTGGTGCTGCGCGACCTGCCGGTGCGGCTGTGGCGGGCGGCACGCCAGCACCACGAGGCCCTGGTTCGTGAGCTGTACCTGCACCAGAGCCTGCGCAACCAGGGGGCGCTGCACGACGACGACCGCTCCACGGCCGGCCTCTCCCGGGTGCAGGCCCGCGAGGCGGCGACGGTGCTGGACGGCGCGCTCGACGCAGCGCTGGCGGGCGCCGGCGATGGCGCCAGCCGCGTCGACCTCGAGCTCGACGCCACGGCAGAGCTGGTCGCCGGGTTGCTCGTGCTGCAGGCGAGCCTCGACGAGGCCGAGCGCCTCGCGCACGAAGGCTCCCTGCTCGTGCTTCCCGGCCTGCCCGAGATCGTGACGGTGCGCGAGTGGTGCTGCGACCAGGTGGTGGCACAGGTCAACGGCGTGGCGCCGACGGCGTGGTCACCGACGTCCGGTGCGGTCGTCGCGGCCACCCGTGGCTCGGTGCAGGGGTGGGACGCCTCCGTCGTGCACGGCGCCACCCGCCCCGTCGTGGCCGGGGACGACACCAACCGCATCCTCGCGGTCAGCGCGGCGGCGGCGGCGCTGCTCGGTTGGGCAGCCGAGGATCTCGTCGGACGGCGGGTGGTCGACCTCGTCCCGCACGCGCTGCGCGAGGCCCACGTCGCGGGCTTCACGCGGTACCTGACCACGGGCGAGGCTCATGTGCTGGGTCGCCCGGTGGACCTGCTCGTGCTGAGGCGGGACGGCGCGGAGATCGCCGTCCGTTTCCTGCTGGAGCGGGCGCCGTCCCCGGCCGGCCGGTCGGTCTTCCTCGCCTGGCTCGACCCGCAGTAGCGCGGCGTCCGCACCTCTGGCTGCCCCGGCGACCACGTCGACGGACGCGCGGCGCGGGCTCAGGTGTTCGCGGGCACCTGCCGATGGGACGAGCAGGGATCTCAGTGACTTCTGTGACTGGCGTTCCCAAAGTGGCGGGTGAGGCTGTACGGTCATCGCCGTTGTTGTCAAGGTGACACGCCGTGCGGGCGGCCGGCGAGTTACACGAGTGTGATTTACCTCGAGGAGTACGTGTGTCGGTCGACCGTCGCTGCGCCGGCCGCCGGGCGGGGTCCGCGCTGGCGGTCGCTGCCCTGCTCGCCGGCGGACTGACCGCCCTGCCCGCTGTCGCGGCCCCCCTGGTGGCCGAACCCGTCTACCCGAGCCAGGAGCAGGTGGACGGCGCCAAGCGCGCCGCCGCCGACAAGGCCACGCAGATCGGGGCGATCGAGAGCCAGCTCGCCGCCGCCTCCGCGAACCTCGAGTCGATGCAGATCGCGGCCCAGATGGCCGCCGAGGACTACAACGAGGCCGTCGTCGAGCTCGAGCAGGCGACGGCCGCGGCCGAGGCCGCCCGCGCCACGGCCGACCGGGCGCTGCTGGACGTCGAGGCCGCGCGGACGGCGATCGGGCGGCTGGCGGCGAACACGTACCGCTCCGGGTCCGGGCTCGCCGGCATCGAAGTGTTCCTCTCTGCCGACGGACCGCAGGATCTGCTGGACAAGGCCGCGACCATCGACGCGCTCGCCGACCGCCGCCAGCACTCTTACCAGCGGATGGAGGCCGCCGAGCTGGTGGCCCAGCTCCTGGACGAGCAGGCTCAAGAGGCGCAGCAGGCCCAGGAGGACGCCGCCGCCGCGGCCGAGGAGGCCCGCGCCGAGGCACAGCGCAGCGCCGCGGCCGCCGCGGCCGAGGTCGACCGCGTGGCCGCGACCCGCACCGACCTGATCGCCCAGCTCGCGGTGCTGCGTGACACCAGCGTCGAGCTGGAGCAGGAGCGGCAGGAGGGCCTGGAGGCCGAGCGTCGCGCCCGGGAGGAGGCCGCCGCCCGCGCCGCCGCCGAGCGCCGCGAGCGCGAGCGGGCCGCCGCCGAGCGCGCCGCGAGCGACGGGGCCGCTGCTGAGGCCGCCGAGCGTCGGGCCGCAGAGCGCGCGGCCGCCGAGCAGGCCGACCGTGACAACGGGGCGTCGGCCCCCGCGCCGTCCACGCCGCCTCCGGCGCCCGACCCACCGTCGACCCCACCCGGCTCGTCGGAGGGGTCGTCGTCCGCCGGCCGTGCCGCGGTGGCCTGGGCCCGCGACCAGATCGGCAAGCCGTACCAGTGGGGGGCGACCGGCCCGGGCTCCTTCGACTGCAGCGGGCTGACGTCTCAGGCCTGGCAGAACGGCGGGGGCGTCTGGATCACCCGGACGTCGCGCAGCCAGTACCGCGCCGTGGAGAAGGTCTCGTACTCGCGGCTGCGAGTAGGAGACCTGATCTTCTACGGCAACGGCAACGACTCCTCGTCGATCCACCACGTCGCGGTCTACTCGGGCGGCGGGAGGATGGTCGAGGCGGCGCGCGCCGGAACCCCGGTGCGGGAGGTGCCGATGCGGATGAGCGGCACGATGGACTTCGCCGGCCGCCCCTGACCCCCACTCCCACCAGGGGTTAGCGGTGACCGGGACCGTGGCTGCCGTGGGCGGTGTACCCGTGGTCCTTGGCGCGCTGCACCGAGGCCTCGATCTCGGCCTCCGCCTCCGCGCGTCCGGTCCAGTGCGCGCCCTCGACGGACTTGCCGGGCTCGAGGTCCTTGTACGTCTCGAAGAAGTGCTGGATCTCCAGCCGGTAGAACTCGTTCAGGTCCTCGAGGTCCCGCATGTGGTCGAGACGCGGGTCGCCGACGGGGATGCACATGATCTTGTCGTCGCCGCCCGCCTCGTCGCGCATGCGGAACATGCCGATGGCCCGTGCCCTGATCAGGCAGCCGGGGAACGTCGGCTCGTCGAGCAGCACGAGCGCGTCCAGCGGGTCGCCGTCCTCGCCGAGCGTGCCGTCGATGAAGCCGTAGTCGGCCGGGTAGCGGGTGGCGGTGAACAGCGTCCGGTCGAGACGGATCCGCCCGCTGACGTGGTCGACCTCGTACTTGTTGCGCGTCCCCTTCGGGATCTCGATCGTGACGTCGAACTGCACTGGCCTCTCCCGGTCTGCGCGGCGGTCCCTGTCCGCGGCTAGTGTCCCCTAGTTCGAGGCAGGCAACGAGGGCGCGGGGGCGACATGGCGGGACGACGGCGCGCGGGCGTCGCCGTCACCGTCGCCGCGGCGCTCCTGCTGGGCGTGATCGGCTACGCCGCCGCCGACGTCTACGACCTGGCCCCCGGGCCGCTGACGGTGGCGACACCTGCGCCGGACCCGCCCTCCTTCCCGACGGCTCCCGGCGCGGAGGGGCCGGACGCCGGGGCGCTCGCGGCCGACGTCCCTTCGCCCGTCGGTACCGACGCGCCGGTCCCGGACCCGGCCGTGCTGCGGTCGCTGATGGCGCCGCTCCTGGCCGACGCCGCGCTGGGGGACTCGGTGTCGGCCTCGGTCGTCGACGCCCTGACCGGCGAGGTCCTGCTCGACTCGGCCGCGGCGACACCCCGAGAGCCCGCGTCGGTGGCCAAGCTGCTCACCGCGGCCGCCGCGCTGCACCGGCTCGGCCCCGACCACACCGTCGACACCCACGCGGTCCGCGGTGTCGCGCCCGACGAGGTCGTTCTGCTGGCCGGCGGGGACGTGCTGCTCGCTGCCGGCGCGGGCGACGCGGCCGCCGCGAACGGACGGGCGGGTCTGGCCGACCTGGCGGCGCAGACCGCGGAGGCCCTGGCCGCCGAGGGGACCACGACGGTCACCGTCCGCGTGGACGACAGTCTCTTCACGGGACCACGGATGGGGCCGGGCTGGACCCGGGCCGACGTCGCCGCCGGCTTCGTCGCGCCCGTCACGGCCATCGCCGTCAACGCCGGCCGGACGACGGACGAGCGGTACGCGCCCCGCGTCGCCGACCCTGCCCTCGCGGCGGCCTCGGTGTTCGCGAGCCTCCTGACCGAGCGCGGGATCACCGTCGTGGGAGAGGTAGTGCGCGGGATCGCACCTCCCGACCCGCTGGTGCTCGGCACCATCACCTCTGCCCCCCTGGCCGACGTCATCGGGTACATGCTGGCCACCAGCGACAACAACGTCGCCGAGGCACTGGCGCGTCTGGTGGCCGCGGACGCCGGCCGTCCCACCGCCTTCGCGGACGCCGCCCGTGCCGTGCTCGACGAGGTCGCCATGCTCGGCGCCGACACGACGGGGGCGACGCTGGCGGACGGGAGCGGCCTCGCCGACGGTTCCCTGCTGCCGGCGTCCCTGCTGACGCAGGTGCTGACGCTGGCAGCCTCCCCCGACCACCCCGAGCTGCGGCCGCTGCTCACCGGCCTGCCGGTGGCGGCACTGAGCGGCACGCTGTCGCAACGCTTTGCCGAGGACCCGGCCGCCGCCGGACTGGTGCGTGCCAAGACCGGGTCGCTCTCCGGGGTCACCTCACTCGCGGGCACGGTCGCCGACGTCGACGGCCGCCTGCTCGCCTTCGCCGTGCTCGCGGACGCCGTCCCCGCCACGGATCCGGCGCGCGAGGCGGCGGACACCGTCGCGGCGACGCTCGTGGCCTGCGGCTGCCGATGACCGCGTACGGTTGCCCGGTGACCGCCGACGGAGCCGACGCAGCCGACGGACACCGCGCGCGTGGATCGTCCGAGGCAGTCGACTCCCTCGTCGACTGGGAGTTCGCGGCGCGGACCGCGGCCCGCCTGGTCCGACCCGGCCCGACCGTCTCGCGGGACGAGGCCCACACGGCCGTCGAGCAGCTGCGTGCGTTCGCGACCGAGGCCACCGCCCACGTGTCGGCCACCACGGGCCTGCACGCACCGGCGGGCGAGGGCGTGCTCGTCGTCGACCGTGCCGGTTGGGCCACCGCCAACGTCGACGCGTTCCGCACCCTGCTCGCTCCCGCCGTCGCCCGGGCCGCCGAGCGTCGCGATCGCCAGCCGAACGCGGTGGCCGCGGCGATCGGCAGCCGGGTCACCGGGGCCGAGGTCGGGTCGCTGCTGGCGTTCCTCGCCTCCAGGGTGCTCGGCCAGTACGACGTCTTCGGCGAGGCCGACACGGCCGCGGACGGCACGGTGGCCGGCCGGCTGCTGCTGGTGGCGCCGAATGTCCTGCAGGCCGAGCGCGAGATGGACGTCGACGCCCGCGACTTCAGGATGTGGGTGTGCCTGCACGAGGAGACCCACCGGGCGCAGTTCATGGCCAACCCCTGGCTGCGCGGTCACATGGTGGAGCGCTCCCGCGCCCTGGTCGAGGACCTGCTGGGCGAGCCCGGCGCCGTCGTCGACCGGCTGACCGCCGCCCTGCGCCACCTGCCGGATCTCGTGCGCAGCGGCGAGGCCGCCGGCACGGGCCTGATCGAGCTGGTGCAGACGCCGGAGCAGCGCCGAGCGCTGGCCGAGCTGACCGCCGTGATGTCGCTGCTCGAGGGTCACGCCGACGTGGTGATGGACGACGTCGGGCCGCAGGTGGTGCCCAGCGTCGCCGAGATCCGGCGCAAGTTCACCCGCCGCCGGGCCGGCCGCGGGGCGCTGGACCAGCTGCTCCGGCGCCTGCTCGGGCTCGAGGCCAAGATGCGCCAGTACGCCGACGGCGCGGTCTTCGTCCGCACCGTGGTCGACAAGGTCGGCATGGAGTCCTTCAACGCCGTCTGGACGTCGGCCGAGACGCTGCCGGCGCCGGAGGAGATCGCCGACCCCGGTGCCTGGGTGCGCCGGGTGCACGGCTAGCCCGAGCCTCGTGGCCGGCCCGCCTGCCGCCGTCGCCGCCGTCCGGGTCGCGGTGCGGGAGGCCCTGACCGACCTTCCGTCCGGTGCGCTCGTGCTGGTGGCGTGCAGCGGTGGCGCCGACTCCCTCGCGCTGGCCGCGGCCACCGCGTTCGTGGCGCCGCGCGCCGACCTGCGGGCCGGCGCCGCCGTGGTCGACCACGGGCTGCAGCCGGGCAGCAACGAGGTCGCGGTCGCGGCCGCGGCGCAGTGCGAGTCCCTGGGCCTGGGCCCGGTGCGGCTGGAGCGCGTGCTGGTGGCGGCCCGGGGCGCCGGTCCGGAGGCGGAGGCGCGGACCGCGCGGCTGGCCGCCCTGGAGCGCCTTGCCGCCGCGGACGGGGCGGTGGCGGTACTGCTGGGTCACACCCTCGACGACCAGGCCGAGACCGTGCTGCTGGGGCTGGCCCGCGGCGCGGGGGCGCGCTCGCTGGCCGGGATGGCTGCCGGTCGCGGTGTCTTCCGCCGTCCGCTGCTCGAGCTCGACCGGACGACGGTGCGCGAGGCCTGCCGGCTGTCCGGGCTCGACGCGTGGGAGGACCCGAGCAACGCCGACCTCGGGGTCGCCCGGGCCCGGGTGCGCGGCAACGTGCTGCCGACGATGGAGGCCGGGCTCGGCCCCGGGGTCGCGGCCGCCCTGGCCCGGACCGCCTCGATGCTGCGGGACGATGCCGACCTGCTCGACCACCTCGCGGGCGAGCTGATGACGGCCGCCCGGCTGCCGTCGTCCGATCCGGTGGACGTCGTGCTGGACGTTGCCGTGCTGGCGGCGGCAGCGCCTGCCCTGCGCCGCCGGGTGCTGCGCACGGCCGCGCTGGAGGCCGGCTCTCCGGCGGCGGCCCTGTCACGAGCCCACGTGCTCGCCGTCGACGCGCTGGTCACGGCGTGGCACGGACAGGGTCCGCTGCACCTGCCGGCCGTCACCGCCTCCCGCCGCGGCGCCCACCTCACCCTTGCTCACCAGCCCCCGCGTCACTCACCCAAACCGTCGTGACGGCGTCCGGAACGCCGGTCTCGGTGCTCAATGCCAGGGTGGGTGAGCAAGGGG
>DASROP010000091.1:0-11773 GCA_035646835.1 Actinomycetales bacterium
CCCGCCCACCGATGTAGCGATCACCGTGCCCACGCCGTCCGCCGCGATCGCACGCCCCATCACGGGGTCGAGGTCGGCGCCCGTCATCTCCGCGACGGCCTTGACGTGGCCGGTGTTCTCCGCGACGAGGGCGATCACCGCCGGCAGCACCAGCAGCGTGAACGTGAGCGAGAACGACGGGGCGTGCCAGCCGGGGACCTCCGTGCCGTCCACCAGGCCGGTCTGCGGCGGGAAGCCCAGCCACGCGGCGCTCTCGACGAACGTCCAGTCGATCCGGTCGTGCGTCGTCACCTCCCCGGCCGCGGCGGAGAACGACGTGATCTGGCCGAAGACGCGGTCGAAGACCCACGACAGCGCATAGCCCAGCAAGAGCCCGAGGAAGATCGAGATCCTCCCCAGGAAGCCGCGGAGACCGACGCTCATCGCGATCACGGAGATCATCACGATCAGCGCGATCCACTGGTCCTGCGGGAAGTAGATGTCGGCCACTACCGGCGCGAGGTTGAACCCGATCAGCATCACGACCGCGCCCGTGACCACGGGGGGCAGCACCTTGTAGATCACGTGCGACCCAGCGAAGTGGAGGAGCACACCGACCAGTGCCAGCACGACGCCGGCCACCAGGATCGCGCCCGTCACGTCGGACGAGTCACCGCCCTGGGCCCGGATCGCCACGACACCGCCGACGAACGACGCCGAGGTGCCGAGATAGCTCGGCACCTTGCCCTGAACGATCAGCAGGAACGCGATCGTGGCGATGCCGCTCATCAGGATCGCCAGCTGGGGGTTGAGCCCCATGATGAGCGGGAACACGAACGTCGCGCCGAACATCGCGACCACGTGCTGGGCCCCGAGCCCGGTGGTCCGCGACCACGAGAGCCGCTCGTCCGGGGCCACGACCTCGCCCGGCGCGAGCGCCTTGCCGTCCCCGTGCAGCGTCCATCCGAGTGCCATCACGACTCCCTCTCGATGCCGACACGACCCGCCCCCGAGGATGACGGCACGCTAGGCGCGGGTGTGGGAGGCGACACCGGCGACTTTCGCCATGTGTCGCGCGGCGGACCTGGCACGCCCCCCTCGCGATCAGCGCAGACCACGCATCGCGACCACCCGCAGCGCGAGCGCGAGGTCGAGACGAAGCGTCGCGTCCTCGGTGAACGGGCCGAGGATCCGCTCGAGCTTCGCGATCCGGTACCGCAGCGTGTTGTAGTGGAAGTGCAGCCGCCGCGCGGTCTCGGCGACGTTGAGGTTGGTCTCGAGCAGCACGTCGAGCGTCCGCCGCATGTCGTCGGCCTCCGCGTCCTCCCCGGCCAGCGGACCCAACGTCTCGCTCGCGAACGACCGCAGCTCGGCGGGGTCGGGCACGAGGCTCAGCAGCCGGTACACGCCGAGCGCGTCGAAGTGCGTCACCGTGCCGGCGCCCGACACCTGCCGGCCGACCCGGACGGCGGTACGCGCCTGTGAGTACCCGGCCGGGACGTCGTCGGTGCCGGGGCAGACCCGGCTCACCCCGAGCGTGAACGGACGCCGTCCCCCGCCCCCGTCGCCCCGCACCACACCCACCACCTGCTGCACCAGGCGCGCCACGTCGCCGTCGTCCGGGACCCCCAGCAGGGCGACCACCTCGCCCGAGAACCCGCACACGGCCGCGCCGGCGTCCCGAACCCGCACCGCACCCGCCAGGGCCGCGGCCTGCCGTTCCACCAGGGGCCGCAGCCGCGCACCGGACACCGCGCCGGACCCGTCGCCGTCCGGGCCGTCGGGGCTGTCCGGTTCGAGCACGAGGACGACGAGCGGCCGGTCCAGGTCCCACCCGAGGGTGGCCGCGTGCGCACCGACCTGGTCGCCCGGCCCGGTCCGGCCGGTCACCAGGTCGCGCAGGAAGTCGGCCCGGTACTTGTCCTCGACGGCGGCCACGGCCAGGTCGCGGTTGACCACCAGCGCGCACACGGTGGCCGCCCGCTCGAGGGCGTGCAGGTCGTCGGCGTCCGGCGTCCGGGTCCGCGGGAACGCGACGATGCGGCCGTGGTCGAGCGCCCCGGCGGCGACGGCGACGACCGCGTGGCCGCCCGCGCCGTCGCGGTGCAGGCCCAGGGCCGCCGAGACATCCTCGGTGCGCAGGCGCCCGGAGGCATCCATCCAGGGTCCGGCGAGCACCTCGGCCCGTTGCCCGGCCGGGCCGGCCACCGCGACGAGGCGGCCGTCCGGCGTGGTGACCAGGACGACGGCGTCGAGGGCGTCGGAGAGCCCGTCGGCGACCGCCTCCAGCCCACCACCTCCCAGCACGATCTCGATCAGGCCCCGGTGCACCGCCTCGGCGCGGGCGAGCGTGCGGGCCTGGCGGTTGACGACGTCCGTGAGCACGTCCGTCATCACGTCGTCGAACGAGGTCATCGGCGGCAGGGACAGGACCGGGAACCCCAGCGCGTCGGCGCGGTCGAGAGCGTCCTGGGGCACCTCGTCGAGATACCGGCCGACCTTCACGGCCAGGGCCGCCACGTCCTTGGCGTGCAGCGCCTCGACGAGGTCGGCCAGGCCCTCGGGCGCCTCCCGCAGGGGGTAGCCCGTGGTCAGCAGCAGCTCGCCGGGACGCACCCAGGCGAGGATGTCGGGCACCTCCATCACGTTGAGCCGGGTCACGGCGCGGTCCAGGCCCGCGGCCCCGGCCAGGACGCTGGCCCCGGCCAGGACGTCGGCCCTGAGGACCTCGCGCAGCGGGACGCCGGCACGGGCCGGCGGCCCGGGGCTGGGCAAGGTCGGCCCGCTCCCGCTCCGATCATTGGCAACTTTGCCCATGACCAGACCGTACTCGCCGACCTAGCGTGGCTGCCTGGTCTCGGCGAGGAGCGGAGATCGTGACGCAGCACCAGAGCTCGGGAGGGCGCGTGGCAGCACCCGAGGTGGTGGCCGTGGCGGCGTCCACCGTCCTGTCGGACGTCCTGACCGGCCCGCGGCAGCCGGCTCGCGTCGCCGGCGCGGGTGACCGCGCGGGCTACGCCGTCACCACCGGCGGGGACGTGGTGGCGCTGACCACCCCCAGCGCGGCGGTGCCCTCCTGCGCGGTCGTCCTCGGCGGGGGACGCCTGCCCGTCGAGATGATGGTCGCGGGCCGCGACGTCGTGATCGGCGAGGGGGAGATCCGGACGGCCGGACACCGCCTCGTCGTCCGCCGCTGGTGGGCGCCCGCGCGGATCACGCCCGGTGCCCGCAGCCGCAACGCCGCCAGCTGCCTCTGCGCGCTGATGGGTGCCGGCCTGCCCGTGCCCGCACCGGTCGCGCGGGCACGGTCGGCGGGCGAGGACGCCGGGCTGGCGCTGGTGGAGGGATCTCCGGCGGTGGCGGCGGCCACCCTGCTGGGCGTGCTCGGCCTGGGTCCGGGGCTGACGCCCAGCGGTGACGACGTGGCCGCCGGGCTGGTGCTCGTGGCCCGCGCGCTGGGGGTGCCCGGCGCCGGGGCGCTGGCGCGCGAGGTGGCCGAGGCCGCACCCTCGCGCACGAACGCCGTCTCCGCCGGCCTGCTGGCCGAGGCCGCGGCCGGACGCAGTGCCGCCGTCGTCGTCCGCGCCGTCGACGCCCTGGTGGGCCGCGCCCCCGCCGAGTCCTCGCTCCGGGCGCTGCTCAGCCTCGGGCACCACTCCGGCGCCGACCTGGCCAGTGGGATGCTCTCCGTCACGTCGGCGCTGGGGCCGAACGTCCCGACCCCCGCCGGTCCGCGCATCCTCGTTCCGACTGCACCTCGGGCCTGACGGGTGGGCACGCACGTCCAGGTCCTGCGGGGCCGCTACCACGACTCGGTGACGCTGCTCGCGACCAGCCGGGCGGTCGCCTCCGTCGCGGGTGTCGGTTCCGCCCAGGTGGCGATGGCCACGCCGTTGAACCTCGAGGTGCTGGAGTCGATGGGGTTCACGGCGCCGGCCGCCTCCCCCGACGACCTGGTGGTGGCCCTCCGGCTCGACGACGACCTGCTCCACCGCGGCACCGACGACGAGGGCGTGGTGGCGGCCGCGATGGCGGCGATGGAGGCCGCGCTGACCCGTCGTCCGTCGTCCGGCGGGGGCGCGGTCGAGGAGCCGGACCGGACGACGGCCGCGGCGCTCCGGCGGGCGGCGGCGCCGCTGGTGCTGGTCTCGGTGCCGGGTGAGCACGCCGCGGCCGAGGCGTGGGACGCGCTGGACGCCGGGTCGTCGGTGATGCTGTTCAGCGACAACGTGGCCGTCGCCGACGAGGTCGCGCTCAAGCGGGAGGCGGCGCGGCGGGGGCTGCTCGTGATGGGACCGGACTGCGGGACGGCGGTCGTCGGCGGTGTCGGCCTGGGGTTCGCGAACGCGGTCCGGCCCGGGCCGGTGTCGCTGGTCGCGGCGTCGGGGACCGGCGCCCAGCACCTGATGTGCCTGCTGGACGCGGCCGGGGTCGGCGTCCGCCACTGCCTCGGCCTCGGAGGTCGCGACCTGTCCGCCGACGTCGGCGGGCTGGCGGCCGCGCAGTCGCTGCGGATGCTCGCGGACGACGACGGCACCGAGCTCGTCGTGCTGGTGTCCAAGCCCGCGGACGGCGCCGTCGTGGAACGCCTGGCGTCGCTCGCGTCCGAGCTCCGTCTCACCGTGGAGTGGGCCGTGCTCGGCGCCGGCCGCCCCGACCTGACCGAGGTGGCGTCGACGCTCTGCGACCGGGTCGGCTCCGCGGTGCCCACGTGGCCGTCCTGGCGACCGGCGGGGACGCCCGCGCCGTCGACCGCGGGTCTGCTGCGTGGGCTGTACTCCGGCGGCACGCTGTGCGACGAGGCCCTCGCGGTCGGCTCGCTGGCGGGCCTGGGGCCGATCGCCTCCAACGTCGCCTTCGACCCCGGCTGGCCACGGCTGGACGCGTCGGGACCCCGCGCCCTCGCGGCGTCGCTCGCCGACGCCGGGCACGCGATGGTGGACCTCGGCGACGACACGCTGACGAGGGGCAGGGCGCACCCGATGATCGACCCGTCGCTACGGCTGGAGGCCCTGGCCGATGCCGCGGCCGACCCCCGCGTGCGCGTGGTGCTCCTCGACGTGGTCCTCGGCCACGGGTCACACCCCGACCCGGCCGCCGAGCTGGCGCCCGCGGTCTCGGCCGCGCTGAAGGAATCCGACGCCCTGGACGTCGTCCTCTGCCTCGTCGGAACCGCCGACGACCCGCAGGGCACGACGGGTCAGGCCGAGGTGCTCGCCGCCGCCGGCGCGCACGTGCTGGCGTCCAACGCCCAGGCGACGCGGCTCGCGGCCGCGCTGGCCTCAGGCACTCCGGCCGCGGGCGCCGAGGAGGGGTCGTGACCGTGCTGTTGTCCGGGCCCGTCGACGTCGTCACGGCCGGCGTCGAGGTCCTCGCCGAGGCCCTGGAGGCACAGGCGGTCGGCGTGCGCCGTGTCGACTGGCGGCCGCCGCCGGCCGGGACCGCCGCCGACGTCCGCACCGTCCTCGCCGACCGGCGACGGGCCGCGGCCAACGCGACCGCCGTCTCGCGCGTGGCGGCGGCGGGCGCGGTGCTGGCCGACGTCCGGCCGGCGTCCGAGGCCCTCGGGATCGAGCCGGGCACGTTCTTCCACGCGGGTCCGCCGCTGACGTTCGAGCGGGCGTCGGGCCCGATGCGCGGAGCACTGGTGGCGGCGATGCTCTACGAGCACCTGGCCACCGACCCCGACGACGCCACCGCGCAGCTCGAGGCAGGCCGGCTGCGGGACGGGCGTCCGATCCGCCTCGAGCCGTGCCACCACCACGGGACCGTCGGCCCGATGGCCGGCGTCGTCAGCCCCGGCATGTGGGTGTTCGAGATCGCCGACCCGGGGTCGGGGCGTCGCGCGTTCTGCTCCCTGAACGAGGGACTGGGCAAGGTGCTGCGCTACGGCGCGTACGGGCCGGAGGTGATCGAGAGGCTGCGTTGGATGTCGGCGGTGCTGGGCCCGCTGCTGCGCCGTGCCGTGCGCCGCCGGGCGGCGTCGACGTCGGGGCCGTTGGACGTGCGGTCGATCATCGCCCAGATGCTGCAGATGGGCGACGAGGGCCACAATCGCAACCGGGCCGGCACGATGATGCTGGTCCGCGAGCTGGTGCCCGAGCTGCTGGATGCTCACGACGATGCTGACCTGTCCATGTCCGACGTCGCCGACGTGATCAGGTTCTGCAACGGCAACGACCACTTCTTCCTCAACCTGGTGATGCCAGCGTGCAAGCTGGCGCTGGACGCCGGTCGCGACGTGCCCGGGTCGACGCTCGTGGTCGCGATGGCACGCAACGGCACCGACTTCGGCATCCAGGTCTCGGGCACCGGCGACGCCTGGTTCACCGGCCCCGCCCTGGTGCCGGACGGCCTCTACCTCGGCGACTTCGGCCCCGACGACGCCAACCCCGACATCGGCGACTCGGCGATCACCGAGACCGCCGGCATCGGGGGGTTCGCGATGGCGGCCGCACCCGCGATCACGGCCTTCATCGGTGGGGACGCCGAGCTCGCGCTCGCGACGACCCGGCGGATGTACCAGATCACCCTGGCCGAGCACCCGCTGCTGCAGGTGCCGGTGCTGGGCTTCCGGGGGGTCCCCCTCGGCATCGACGTCACCGCCGTCGTCCGCACCGGCGTCCTGCCGCAGATCAACACCGGCATCGCGGGTCGCGTCGCCGGCACCGGTCAGGTCGGCGCGGGGCTCGTCACGCCCCCGGCCGAGTGCTTCACCGCCGCCCTGTCACGACTGTCGACCCTGGCGCGACGATCAAGGACTTCGTGACCGGCGACGGCGACGCGGTCCGCCGACGTCCGCGGTCTCGGGCAGCGACAGGAGCCGGAAGGCCTCCAGCGGCTCCGCCTTGCCCTTGAGCGGGAGGGCTCCCAGCGACTCGGTCCGCGCGCCCGGCAGGCGCGCGGCCGTCGCCTCACCGATCGCGACGCCACCCGCGGGCGCCTGGCCCTCCAGACGTGACGCGACGTTGACGACGTCCCCGATCACGGTGTGGGTCCTCCCGCCCTGGGCGCCCAGCAGGCTCACCGACACCTCCCCGCTGTTGACGCCGACGCGGAAGCGCGGCCAACCCGGGTGCTCGTCGGCCACGCGCCCCGTCTGCGCCTGCAGGGCGAGGGCCGCAGCGGCAGCGCGCCGCGGGTGGTCCTCCTGGTCGCCGCGTCGGTTGAACGTCACCATCACGGCGTCCCCGATGATCCGGTCGATGTCCCCGCCGTAGCGCTGCACGATCGGGGGTATCGCCACCTCGAAGTACGCGTTGAGCATCGCCGTCACGTCGGTCGCCTCGTGGCGCTCGGAGAAGCTCGTGAACCCCTGCAGGTCGGCGAAGAGGATGCTCATGTCACGCGTGCCCGCCACGGTGTCGTCCAGGTAGAGGTCGGAGAAGCGCTCCTCGTGCCACTCCATCTGGGCGCTGCGAGCGACCAGCGCGAACGCGACGAGCATCAGGACGTGCCACTCCCACCAGCTGGTGTGCCAGTTGCGGGCGAAGGCCACCGCCACCATCGCCTCGGCCAGGAGCACGAACGCCGACGCCATCCCGAGCAGCATCGTCGTCGGCCGCCTCCTCCACAGGGCGAGGTAACGAACCGCGCTGCCGCCGTACAGCGCGACCGCCAGCAACGCGAGCAGCAGCAACGGGCCAGAGACACGCTCCGGCGCCGTGGCATTCCGAAGTGGCGGCAGGTTCGCCAGCGAGGCGACGAGCCACGCGCCCATCACCGCGAGGACGCCGATCCGCAGGCCCCGGGCAGCACGCATCACGCGCAGGCCACGTGGGCCGGACAGGTGCACCGCGGACGCGGCGGCGAACACGGAGCCGAGGGCCAGACCGACAGGTGTGGCCAGGGCGAAGCCCGCGTTCGGGCCGTCGAGGAGCACCCCCGGCGTCGCGAGGGCGTGCAGGCCCAGGAAGCCGGCCGCGCTGAGGAAGGCCAGCGAGACCAGCAGCACCCTCGCGTCGCCCCGCCGCAACGCCGCCACCCCGGTGCCGTACGCGAGGACCGCGCTCAGCGCGCCCACGCCCAGCACCAGCCAGAAGTGGCTGGGCTGGTGCTCCCACGGGTGGTCCAGCTCCGGCCGGGCGAGCAGCAGGGCCAGCGCCGCCAGTGGGAGGGCCAGCGCGACCAGCGCCGCTGTCGGGAGCCCTCGCCGGGGGCCCGGGCCCGTCACCGAGGCGACCCGGCGTCCGGTAGCGCCGGCTCGCGCTGCACCGGGATCTCGGCGGCCGGCACCACCGACGCCAGGTACTCGTGCACCTGGGACACCACGACCGACCCCTCGCCCACAGCAGACGCGACGCGCTTGACCGAGCCAGCCCGGACGTCGCCGACGGCGAACAACCCCGGCACCGACGTCTCGTAGGGCAGCGGAGCCCTCTCGTGGGGCCAGTCGGCGCCGGCCACGTCGGCGCCCGTCGGCACGAAGCCGCGGACGTCTCGGCGCAGCCCCTCGGGCAGCCACCCCGTGCGCGGCTCCGCGCCGATCATCACGAACAGCCCCTCGGCGGGGATCTCGTCGACCTCACCGGTCGCGCGGTCCTTCAGGCGCACCCGTTCCAGGCGCCCGTCCCCGCCCCCGCCGACGATCTCCGCGCCGGGGCGCACCACGAGGCCCGGGACGGCGGCGATCTCGTCGGCCAGGTACGCCGACATCCCGTCGGACAGCGCGGCAGAGCGGACGACGAGGGTCACGCTGGCCGCGTAGCGGGCCAGGTGCAGGGCCGCCTGGCCCGCCGAGTTGCCGCCGCCCACGACGACCACGTGCCGGCCGGCGAGGGCGTGGGCCTCGGACACGCTCGCGCCGTAGAAGACTCCGGCGCCGGAGAGGGCCTCGAGCTCCGGGATGCCGAGCCGTCGGTACGTCACGCCGGTGGAGAGGACGACGGCGCGCGCGCTGACGTCGCCCACATCGCCGAGCGTCGCGACGAACCGCCCAGCATCGGGCCGCAGGTCGGTGACGTCGCGCATCAGCACGAAGTGCGCGCCGAACACCCACGCCTGCTGGTAGCCGCGCTGCGCCAGCTCGGCGCCGCTGATGCCGCGCGAGAACCCGAGGTAGTTGCGGATGAGTGAGCTCGCCCCGGCCTGCCCGCCGATCGACTCCCGCTCCACGACCAGCGTGCGCAGCCCCTCCGACGACGCGTAGACCGCTGTGGCCAGCCCGGCCGGACCGGCGCCGACGACCAGGACGTCGAAGTCCCGGTCTGTGTGGTCGAGGCGGGTCCGCACCCCCCACGCCTCGACGATGTCGACGTCGGTGGGGTCGAGCAGGACCGTGCCGCCGATGGCCGGCATCCAGACCACCACCTCGGCACCGCGCCCGGTGTGCCCGGCGTTGCGGAGGACGGACCTGCCGCGGTCGGAGTCGCGTTCGTAGAAGGCGTGCGGGATCCCGTTGCGCGTGAGCAGGCTGCGGATCTCGTGCGATCTCGGCGTGAGGGGCTCGGCCACCACCACGACCTCGCGGGGCGTCTGCTCGTCCGACCGTGACCATGCCTGCACGAACTCGGCGACGGTGCGGTGGAACAGCTCGTCCGGGGTGGTCCACGGCTTGAGGACGTAGTAGTGCATGTCGCCCAGCGCCATGGCGCGAAGGATGGCCTCGGCGGTGGGCCGGTCCCCCCACGCCCCCCAGGCGACGAGCAGCGCACGGTGGGCGTCGGGGTGGCTCACCCTCGCCTGCGCCAGCAGCTCGGCTCCCCGCATGTCGGGCAGCCAGTGGTCCGCGAGGACCACCGCGACCCGGTCGCCGTTGGCCCTGGCGTCCTCGAGCGTCGCCAGGGCCGCGGCGCCGGTGCGCTCACCGCGGACCCTGAAGTCGGCGCCGAACCCCCGCTGCAGCTCGTGCTCGGTTCGGCTCAGGGCGGTGCGGTCTCCGTCGACGACCAGGAGCAGGGGACGGCTCATCGGTTGCCTCCCACCGAAGGAGATGGTCCGGCACCGAGGCTAGACCCGTTCTGCGCAGGCGTCTCCGGCCTTTCACGAGACCGTCCGGAACGTCCCGGTGTCGGTCCTATGTCGGTCAGTCGTCGCGTTCGGTGCGCGAGTGCAGGGCGACAAGGGTGGCGAGGCGACGGGCCTCGGACTCGGCCAGGTCGCCGTCCGCCCGCTGCACGGCCATCACGGCGAGCGTGTCGCCGTCCGACAGGTCGAGCTGGACCCACGGACGACCGCCGCCGAACCGGACGTCGACGATCTCGGCCCACTCCAGGGTCCGACCGAGGAACAGGTTGCGAACGACGAGCCCGCTCTCGGTCGGCACGGCACGCACGCTGGCCTGACGGTGCAGGAACCACGCGATCGCCACGCCGACGACCACGAACCCGAGCCGGTCGACGACGCCGAAGCCCCCCGGCGCGACGACCGCGACCGCCACCATCGTCACCAGGGCGCCTGCCGCCAACGGGTACGCGACCCGGCGGGCACGTCGGGGCCGGAACGCCGCGTGCAGCCCACTCAGGTCCGGCACGCGCTCAGATGCGACAGGCATGGATCGTGGTGACGAGGATGGCCCGGGCGCCGAGCGCGTACAGCTCGTCCATCACCTGGTTGGTGCGCGACCGCGGCACCATCGACCGGACGGCGGCCCACTCCTTGTTCTGCAACGAAGACACGGTGGGCGACTCCAGCCCCGGCGTGATCTCACAGGCTCGTTCGACCAGCTCGACCGGGACGTCGTAGTCCACCATCACGTACTGGCGGGCGACGAGAACCCCCTGGAGCCGGCGCACGAGCACGTCGGTTCCCGCGGGCGGCTCGACCGCGGCGCGGCACACCAGCACCGCCTGGGACTGCAGGATCGGGTCCCCGAAGACCTCCAGCCCCGCCGCGCGCAGCGTCGAGCCGGTCTCGACGACGTCGGCGATGACGTCGGCCACCCCGAGCTGGACGGCGGTCTCGACGGCGCCGTCCAGCCGCACCACCTCGGCGGTCACCCCGGCGTCGCGCAGGTGCGCGGAGACCAGCCCCGGGTAGCTGGTCGCGACCCGGCGACCGTCGATCTCCGCGAGGCCGCCGACGACGCCGGGGCGCGACGCGTACCGGAACGTCGACGGCGCGTAGCCCAGCTCGAGCACCTCGCGCGCCGGCGCTCCGGAGTCCAGCAGCAGGTCGCGGCCCGTGATGCCGACGTCCAGCGTGCCCGACCCGACGTACACCGCGATGTCGCGCGGGCGCAGGTAGAAGAACTCGACGTCGTTCTCGTCGTCGGTCAGGGTCAGCTGCCGCGCGTCGCGGCGGGTCGCGTACCCCGCCTCCCGCAGCATCTCGGCGGACGGTTCGGCCAGCGACCCCTTGTTCGGGACGGCGATGCGCAGCATCACAGGTGGGCGTAGACGTCGTCGAGGGTGAGCCCACGGGCCAGCATCAGGACCTGAAGGTGGTAGAGCAGCTGGGAGATCTCCTCGGCGGTCCGCTCGCCGCTCTCGTGCTCGGCGGCCATCCACACCTCGGCCGCCTCCTCGACGACCTTCTTGCCGATCGCGTGGACGCCGGCGGCGAGCGCGGCGACGGTGCCGGACCCGTCGGGGCGGGCGCCGGCCCGCCCTGACAGCTCGGCGAATAGCTCGTCGAAGGTCTTCACGTGCACAGGCTAGGGCTGCGGGAGGATCCCGTGCGCATGCGCCCGACCGGCTGGTCACCCCACCGTCTCGACCGCGGGGCTGTCCGGGCGGCCGGTGCCGGTGGGCCGCTCCAGGCGCTGCGCCTTCACCCACACGGTGAAGCCCCAGATCACGAACACGCCGTAGACCGCGTAGAGGACCGCCGACGGGTAGAAGCCGGCGACGAGCAG
>DASROP010000092.1:0-24355 GCA_035646835.1 Actinomycetales bacterium
TGAGCACCCCTGAGGTACCTCACCTCCCCACCCCTCCCCGTGATCAAGCACTTCGATCCCCCCGAGGGGTTAGCGGAGAGTGGGGAGGCCGAGGCTGACGGGCGGTCGAGGGCCGGACGGCGGGGCGGACGGCGGGGCGCACGAGGTGGCCTGGCGCCGGTCCCAGGCGTCGCCGGCGCTGGTGCGCCGGACCGAGTAGGGGCCGCCGTCGGCGACCAGGTGGTGCGGCGCGGCGTAGGTGACCCGCACCGTGGCGACGTCCCCCGGCCGCGGGACCGGCTCGCCGTCCGGAACCGCGAAGTGCACGAGCCGGTTGTCCGGGGCGCGACCCGAGAGCCGCGCGGTCTCGCCGTCCTTGCGCCCCTCACCGACCGACACCAGCACCTCGAGCTGGCGGCCAACCTGACCCTTGCTCTCGCTCCAGGAGATCTCCTCCTGCAGGGCGACGAGGCGCTCGTAGCGCTCCTGCACGACCGACTTGGGGACCTGGTCGTCCATCGTGGCGGCCGGCGTCCCAGGCCTCGGCGAGTACTGGAACGTAAAGGCGTTCGCGAACCGAGCGGCGGCGACGACGTCCAGGGTGGCGGCGAAGTCCTCCTCGGTCTCGCCGGGGAAGCCGACGATGATGTCGGTGGAGATCGCGGCCTCGGGCATCCGGGCGCGAACCCGGTCGAGGATCCCCAGGAACCGGGCAGACCGGTACGAGCGTCGCATCGCGCGCAGGACGGCGTCCGACCCCGACTGCAGGGGCATGTGCAGCTGCGGCATCACGTTCGGCGTCTCGGCCATCGCGTCGATCACGTCGTCGGTGAACGCCGCCGGGTGGGGGCTGGTGAAGCGCACGCGCTCGAGGCCCGCGACCTCGCCGCAGGCGCGCAGCAGCTTGGCGAACGCCCCGCGGTCGCCGAACTCGACGCCGTAGGTGTTGACGTTCTGGCCCAGCAGGGTCACCTCGACGGCACCGTCGTCCACGAGCGCCTCGATCTCCGCGAGGATCTCGCCCGGCCGCCGGTCCTTCTCGGTGCCGCGCAGTGCCGGGACGATGCAGAACGTGCACGTGTTGTTGCAGCCGACGCTGATGGATACCCACCCGCTGCTCGCCGAGTCGCGCTTGGTCGGCAGCGTCGACGGGAAGACCTCGAGCGCCTCGAGGATCTCCACCTGGGCGCGGTCGTTGTGCGCCGCCCGGTCCAGCAGCGCCGGCAGCGAGCCGATGTTGTGGGTGCCGAACACGACGTCGACCCAGGGGGCCTTGCGCACGATCGTGTCGCGGTCCTTCTGGGCGAGGCAGCCGCCGACGGCGATCTGCATGCCGGGGCGCTGCGCTTTCACCGGCGCGAGGTGCCCGAGGTTGCCGTACAGCTTGTTGTCGGCGTTCTCGCGCACGGCGCACGTGTTGAAGACGACCACATCGGCACCGTCAGCCGAGTCCGCCGCCGCGTAACCGGCGTCCTCGAGCAGCCCGGAGATCCGCTCGGAGTCGTGCACGTTCATCTGGCACCCGAAGGTGCGCACCTGGTAGGTCCTCATGACGGTGACCAGGGTACGGCGTGAGGTTGCGGACAGATCACAACATGACTCCGACCTCTCGCAGGTAGGTGACCCGCGGGCCCCCGCTCTACTAGGTTCCACGCATGGCCGAGCCCACGGACGTCAGCGACCAGGCCGCGCCACGCCTCGACAAGCCCCGTTCGCACGAGCCCCTGGTCGTGATGGACGCCGTCAACAAGCACTTCGGCGACCTGCACGTGCTCAAGGACATCGACCTCACGGTCGGCAAGGGTGAGGTCGTCGTCGTGATCGGGCCGTCCGGTTCGGGCAAGTCGACGCTGTGCCGCACGATCAACCGGCTGGAGACCTACGAGTCCGGCTCGATCACGCTGGACGGCGAGCCACTGCCGGCCGAGGGCAAGGACCTGGCCCGACTGCGGGCGGACGTCGGCATGGTCTTCCAGTCGTTCAACCTGTTCGCGCACATGACGGTGCTGGAGAACGTGACGCTCGGGCCGCTGAAGGTCCGGAAGCAGAGCAAGGAGGAGGCGAACCGCCGGGGCCACCAGCTGCTCGAGCGGGTCGGGGTCTCCAACCAGGCCGACAAGTACCCGGCGCAGCTGTCGGGCGGGCAGCAGCAGCGCGTCGCGATCGCCCGGGCGCTCGCGATGGACCCCAAGGTGATGCTCTTCGACGAGCCCACCTCCGCCCTCGACCCGGAGATGATCAACGAGGTCCTCGACGTGATGATCACCCTCGCCAAGGAGGGGATGACGATGGTCGTGGTCACGCACGAGATGGGCTTCGCGCGCCGTGCCGCCGGCCGCGTCGTCTTCATGGACGAGGGCGAGATCGTCGAGGAGAACACGCCCGACGAGTTCTTCAGCAGGCCGAAGTCCGACCGCGCGAAGGACTTCCTGTCCAAGATCCTTTCCCACTGACCCCTAGATGTGATCACGCGATGACGACCGAGAGGACGGACCCCATGAGGCTCCGACGTACAACCCTGGCCGCCACCCTGGCCGCCGCCGCACTTGCCCTGTCCGCCTGCGGAGGAGGTGACGAGGCACCCGAGGTCGAGGTCGACACCGAGGCCGCGGACACGTTCGAGGAGGGCACGCCGATGGCCGAGTTCGCCGAGGAGGGCAGCATCACGGTCGGCACGAAGTTCGACCAGCCGGGCTTCGGCCTGGAGAACCTCGAGGGCGAGCTCGAGGGCTTCGACGTCGAGGTGGCCAAGATCATCGCCGGTGCGATGGGCATCGCGCCCGAGGACATCGAGTGGTTCGAGACTCCCTCGGCCATCCGCGAGGAGGCGATCGAGGGCGGCGACGTCGACATGGTCGTCGCGACCTACACGATCAACGAGGAGCGCGCCGAGCGCATCACGTTCGCCGGGCCCTACTACAACGCGGGCCAGATGCTGATGGTGGCGTCCGACAACGACACCATCACCGGCCCCGACGACATCGCGGAGAACCCGGACGCCACGGTCTGCACCGTCACCGGCTCGACCCCGTCCGAGAACATCCGCGAGTACCTCGCCAGCGAGGACCAGCTGGTGCTCTTCGAGGAGTACTCGCAGTGCGCCGACGCCCTGGGCAACGGCCAGGTCGACATCGTCACGACGGACAACGTGATCCTCGCTGGCTTCGTCGGCGAGTCGGACGACGCGTACAAGCTCGTCGGTGAGCAGTTCACCGAGGAGCCGTACGGCATCGGCATCGAGAAGGGCGCCGTCGAGTTCTGCAACTTCATCAACGAGACGCTCGCCGCCAACGAGGAGGCGTACCTCGCCGCGTGGGACGCGACCGCCGGCCAGATCGAGGGCACCCAGGCGCCCGAGCTGCCCGAGCCCGACGAGTGCGTCTGACGTTGCGCTGAGCTGTCAGGTCCAGGGCGTGGTTCTCCACGCCCTGGACCTGACAGCGAGGACCTAGGCCGGACGACGACAGGGAGCGGTGCGTGGAAGCGGTCACCGAGAACCTCGACCTCTACTTGGACGGGTTCCTCACGTCGCTGCGGATCTGCCTGATCGCGATGGTCGGCTCCCTGGTGCTCGGTACGGTGATCGCCGCTTTCCGCGTCTCCCCGGTGCCACCACTGAGGGCCTTCGGCACGTTCTGGGTCAACACCTTCCGCAACACGCCGCTGTCGGTGGTGCTGTTCTTCTGCGCGTTCGGGCTGCCGGAGATCGGCATCAACCGATCCTTCTTCTTCTTCGGCGTGCTGGGGCTGGTCATCTACACGTCCGCGTTTGTCTGCGAGGCGATCCGCTCCGGCATCAACTCCGTGTCTGCCGGGCAGGCCGAGGCGGCGCGGTCGGTCGGCCTCGGCTTCACGCAGTCACTGCGATTCGTCGTGCTTCCCCAGGCCCTGCGGACCGTCGTCCCGCCGCTCGGCAGCGTGATCATCGCCATGTTCAAGAACTCGGCCGTCGTCGGGGCCTTCGGCGTCGGCGGTGACCTCTACAGCACCGGTAACACGCTCACCAGCGCGCGCGGGTTCGAGACCCTGCCCGTGTTCGTCGGGGTCGCCATCGGCTACCTGGCGATCACCCTGCCCGCCGGGGCACTGCTGCAGGTCATCGAGCGCAAGGTGGCGATCATCCGATGAGCGAGCAGGCCGTCCTCTACGACGCCCCCGGGCCCAAGGCCAAGCGTCGCACCCTGATCGGCACCGCCGCGGCCGTGGTGTTCATCGCCGGCCTCGTCTACGTCGTGATCAGCCGGCTCGCCGAACGCGACCAGTTCGCGGGTGCCAAGTGGAGCCCGCTGCTCAACCCCGCCGACGAGGACTTCTCCCTCGTCTGGGAGGTGATCGCCGCGGGGCTGGTCAACACCCTCAAGGCCGCGGCGCTGGCAATGGTCCTGTCGGTGGTCCTCGGGACCCTGATCGCGGTCGCCCGGCTGTCGCTGGGCAAGACCGGGCGGATTCCCCTGATCGGCCTGGTCGAGCTGCTCCGCGGCCTGCCGGTCGTGATCATGATCTACTTCGCGGTCCGGGTGCTGCCGGACGTCGGCGTCGACCTCTCGTTCCTGCCCGGCGGAGGCGTGCTGTGGGGCCTGGTGATCGGGCTCACCGCCTACAACATGGTGATCTTCGCCGAGGTGGTGCGCGCCGGCGTGCTGTCGCTGCCCCGCGGGCAGCGGGAGGCCGCCCTGGCGACCGGTCTGACCAGCGGCCAGACGATGCGACTGGTGCTGCTGCCGCAGGCGTTCCGGGTCATGCTCCCGGCCATCATCAGCCAGCTGGTGGTCGTGCTCAAGGACACCTCGCTCATCACCTTCGTGGGCAACTATGAGGACCTGCTGGGCAACGGCGAGAACATCGTGCAGAACCTCGACAACCCGATCCAGACGTTCACCGTGATCGCGTTGATCTACATCGCGATCAACTACGGGCTCAGCAAGCTGGCCCAAGCCATCCAGCGCCGCCAGGCACGCGCTGGCCGCAGCGCCGCCGAGCGGGTCGAGGTCCAGACCACCACCACCACCGGCGCCTAGCCCCCGTCGTCGTCGAGTGCCTCGCGCACGACCTGCATCGACAGCCCTGAGGGGTATCCCTTGCGGGCCAACATGCCGGCGAGGCGCCGGACCCGCACCTGCCGGTCCAGGCCTCGCGTCGCGGCGACCTTGCGGTCGACCAGGCGACGCGCGGCGGCGGCCTCGTCGTCGGGGTCGATCTCGTCGAGCGCAGCGCGCGCGGTGTCGTCGTCCACGCCCTTGGCTCGCAGCTCGTGAGCCAGGGCACGACGAGCGAGCCCGCGGCCCTGCTGACGGGACCTGACCCACCCCTCGGCGAACGCGGCGTCGTCGACGAGCTTGACCTGCTCGAGCCGGTCGAGGACGGCGTCCGCGACGTCGCCCGACACGTTGCGCCTGGCCATCGCCTCCCGGAGCTGGGCACGGCTCTTCGGCGCCATCGTCAGCTGCTTCAGTGCGATGGACCGCGCCACGGAGTAGGGGTCGGCGTCCGGGTCGGCCGCCCGATCGTCGACGCCGACGTCCCCCGGCCCGGAGATTCCCGGGCGGGGGGACGTCGAGCTGTTGCTCATGCTCAGAATTCGACCGGTGCTTCGGCGGCCTCCACCGGCTCGTCGAGTCGAGCCCCGATACCGAGCTTCTCCTTGATCTTCTTCTCGATCTCGTCGGAGAGGTCGGGGTTGTCCATCAGGAACGCGCGGGCGTTCTCCTTGCCCTGCCCCATCTGGTCGCCCTCGTACGTGTACCAGGCGCCGGACTTGCGGACGAAGCCCTGCTCGACCCCCATGTCGATCAGGCCGCCCTCGCGGGAGATGCCGTGGCCGTAGAGGATGTCGAACTCGGCCTGCTTGAACGGCGCGGCGACCTTGTTCTTCACGACCTTGACCCGGGTGCGGTTGCCCACCGGCTCGGTACCGTCCTTGAGCGTCTCGATCCTGCGGACGTCCAGACGCACGGAAGCGTAGAACTTCAGCGCCTTGCCGCCCGTCGTGGTCTCCGGGCTGTTGTGCACCATCACGCCGTCGGCGAAGTAGTTATGGGAACCGTCGACCTCGATGTCGTAGCGCCCCACCGGCTCGTCATGGTGCATTGTGCGTCGGCTCACAACGCGCGCCGGCATGAGCACCGTCTCCGGTTCGATGAACTCAGGCTGCACGTCGAACTGCCCCTGGAACCGGGGAAGCAGCTTGTACTGCATGCTCGGGTGCACGTACGGCGCGATCAGATCGTGCAGCGCGGCGGTGGCTGCTGTCGTGAAGGTCAACACAGCCATCTGACGCGCCCCACGCAGATGCAGTCGCGCCTCGAGCCCGAAGCTGTCTCGAAGATGGTCACGCAGCCGCTCACGTGAACCGGCGCTCATCGCCTCGACACAGACCTCGGCCCGCCCGGATCCCCCGACTGTTCTGGCCTGCATTCCCTTGGACCTCAACGTGAAGCCCGCGTCGTCCTGGTACCAGACCGCCAGAGCCAACGGCGTAAGCGCCTTCAGGTAGTCCCACGTGATGTGCTTCTTGCCGTCACCGAAGTAGACGACCTCACGCAGCTCCGCCAGCTCGGAAAGCGGTGAGAGATCGATGTGGACGGATCCGTTGGGGCGGACGCTACGGGTCTGGCCGATGTTCCCGAGCATCCCCGCCTTCCAGTCGATGTAGTCGGCCTGCTTAGCTCCGTGCCCCATCCGGAATCGAGCACTGCACCTGTCCTGGGAGACCGGCTGGCCAAGCGAGGCGTCGCCCAGCAACCCGCCGAGGACGACCTGCCACTGCTGATCTGACAGGCGGGCGAGCTGCGGAGCCATCACCCTGTCCCCGGCGATGATCTCCCCCGCCTCTCGCCAGCCGCCTGGTGTCCGCACCAGGTGGTTGGAAGTCAGCTCGAGCGTCGTCTTCGCTGGATGACCGGTACCGGTTGCGCCGCGACGGATGGTCAGCTCGACAAACTCCTGGGTGGGTCCGTTGTCGAACCAGTTCGTCACCCGTCGGGAGACGACGCCATCGCTCGTCGGATCATAGGTAAGTACCTCGACCGGCTCTCGGCCTTCGACGAGCTCGCCGATCCTGCGCTGCGACCCGTCCGACAGAGCGATTCGCGTGTCGTAGGTCACGCATCCGAACATGATTCCGATCTTCTCGCGGAGCTGATTGATGAAGATCATCGTTGTCTTCGACTGGCTCAGTGCACCGGCAAGCTTGCGCAACGCCTGCGACATCAGCCGAGCTTGGAGCCCGACGTGGCTGTCACCCATCTCTCCCTCGATCTCGGCGCGAGGCACCAGGGCTGCGACCGAGTCGATGACGATGATGTCCAGCGCGCCGGAACGGATCAGCATGTCCGCGATCTCCAGCGCCTGCTCACCGGTGTCGGGCTGGCTGACCAGCAGGGCATCGGTATCCACTCCGAGGTTTTGCGCGTACTCGGGATCAAGGGCGTGCTCGGCGTCGATGAAGGCCGCGATACCGCCTGTCTTCTGGGCATTCGCGACCGCATGCAGTGCGAGACTCGTCTTTCCGGAGCTCTCCGGTCCGTATATCTCCACCACTCGACCGCGTGGCAGTCCACCGATACCCAGGGCGACGTCCAGGGCGATCGAGCCGGTGGGAATGATGTCGATCGGCACCCGCACCTCGTCGCCGAGGCGCATCACGGAACCCTTGCCGAACTGGCGGTCGATCTGCGCGAGCGCGGTGTCGAGCGCCTTCTCACGGTCTGCAGGAGCGGGCATGTCCTCACCTCGGGTCGCCGGCGCGCGAACGCCGGGGCTGTCTGGAACTCGTCACCGGCGACGTTACGAGCCACCACCGACAGGGCCGCAAGGCCACGCCGGCAATCTGTGGACAGTGGGACGACCATCGCCGAGCTGTGGATAACCCTAGACGGACAGGTGTTCGAAGCAACCACCGACACGCCGCCGGTGCGCGGAGTTCCTTGATCGTCGGGAGGGGGAGGGGAGGTCAGGGCAGCAGGAGGCGCTCGAGGCGGCGCGCGGCGACCACGGCGCCGACCAGGCCCATCACCAGCAGGTACGCCACGTGCCACAGCAGACCGAGGGAGACAGACCCCAGCATCAGGTCCCGTACCAGCGCGACCCCGTGGTAGAGCGGCGTCGCCTGCACCACCGGCTGCAGCGCGGACGGGTACGTCGACAGCGGGAAGAACGTTGCCGAGAACAGGAACATCGGCAGGATCGCCAGCTGCACGTAGTCGAAGTCCTGCCACGAGCGCATGAACGTGGTGCACGCCATCCCCGCCGCCGCGAAGGCGAACCCGATCAGCAGCGCGGCGGGAACGGCGAGCAGCGCCCACCACGAATGCACCAGACCCGCCAGCAGCGCCACCACGAAGAACCCGAACGAGTAGACGAGCCCGCGCATCAGGGCCCAGGTGATCTCGCCGACAGCGATGTCCCGAGGCCCTAGCGGCGTGGCCAGCACCGAGTCGTACAGCTTGGCGTACTTCAGCTTGAAGAAGATGTTGAAGGTCGAGTCGATGACCGCACCGTTCATCGCGGACGACGCGAGCAGCGCGGGGGCCACGAACGCCGCGTACGCGACCGGCGCGCCGTCGTCCGTCGTCACGTCCCCGACCAGCGCACCGAGCCCGACGCCGAGCGAGAACAAGTAGAAGACGGGCTCGAAGAAGCCCGACACGATCGCCATCCACGCGTGCCGGTACGCGCGCATGTTGCGCTCGACCAGCGTGCGCGCCAGCCCCGCGCCCGCGGGCAGCGGCAGGCCCCGCGCCACCCGGTGCGTCACGGTCGCCATCACTCCACCAGCCGCTTCGTGAACGACCACTGCGCCACGACGAGCCCACCGACGACCCACAGCATCAGGTAGCCGACGTGCCCGAACGCCGCCAGCGGCGACACCGTGCCCAGGCAGAGGTCCCGGCAGAGCTCGACCGCGTGCCACAGGGGCGTCACGTACGCCACCTGCTCCAGTACCGCAGGCAGCTGGGAGACCGGGAAGAACGTCCCGGAGAAGAGGAACATCGGCATCACGACGAACCGGAAGACGACCGCGAAGCCGATCGTGTTCTCCTGCCGGCAGGCGAAGCCGAAGATCGGCGCCGCGAACGCCATCCCGCACAGCACCGCCACCGGCAGGGCCAGCACCGCCGCCGGGGTGGTGATCGCCCCCAGCGCGGCGGCCACGAGCAGGAACACCGACGACGCGATCGCCACCCGCAACGCCACGTACGCCAGGTGCCCGAGCAGCACGTCGACGACGCGCAGCGGGGCGGCGAGCATCGCGTGGTACTGACGCTGCCACTTGACGGCGCCCATCACGGTGAACGTCGACTCCCCCACCGCGCTCTGCATCGCCGACGCCGCGAGCAGGCCCGGCGCGATGAACTCCACGTACGGCACCCCGCCGATGCCTCCGGGGACCAGCGTGCCCAGCCCGAACCCCATCGCGGCGAGGAACAGCACCGGGGAGAGCAGGTCCGAGAAGACGCTGCCGCGCCAGGTGCGCTTGTACGCCATCAGCCAGTACTCCAGCGCCCGGGAGCCCATCCAGCCATCGGTGGTGGGCTGGGCAGAGACGTCAGCCATCAGTCCACCAGCGTCCGCCCGGTGAGCCGGAGGAAGACGTCCTCCAGGCTCGAGCGCCGCACCAGGTGGGACAGCGGCGTCAGCCCGCGGTCGTGCACGGCCGACGCGGCGCCGTCGCCGTCGTCCGTGTACAGCAGCAGCCGGTCGGGCAGCACCTCCACCCGCTCGGCGAGCCCCTCGACCTTCGCCGCGTACGGCGCGTGGTCGTCGTCCGCGAAGCGCAGCTCCAGCACCTCACGGGTGGAGTACTGCTCGATCAGCGACCGCGGCGAGCCTTCGGCGACGATCCGCCCGTGGTCCATCACCACCAGCCGGTCGCAGAGCTGTTCGGCCTCGTCCATGTAGTGCGTCGTCAGCACCAGGGTCACACCGGAACGCTTGAGCCGGAACAACCTGTCCCACAACACATGTCGCGCTTGCGGGTCGAGGCCGGTCGTCGGCTCGTCCAGCAGCAGTATCTCGGGCGCGTTGACCAGCGATCGCGCGATCGTCAGCCGGCGCTTCATCCCGCCGGACAACGGCTCGACCTTGGACGACGACCGCTCGGTCAGCTGGGAGAAGTCCAGCAGCTCGGTGGCCCGCTCGCGCACGAGCGCCTTCGGCAGCCCGAAGTACCGGCCGTACACGAGGATGTTCTCCTCGACGGTCAGCTCCTCGTCGAGCGTGTCGCGCTGTGGCACCACGCCGAGCCGCGCACGGATCGCCGGCCCGTCGCCGTCCGGGTCCATCCCCAGCACACGCAGCGAGCCGGCGGACGGCGGCGACACGCACCCGATCATCCGCATCGCGGACGTCTTACCGGCGCCGTTCGGCCCGAGGAACCCGAACGCCTCCCCGCGGCGCACGGACACGTCGATGCCGTCCACCGCCACGAAGTCGCCGAAGCGCTTGGTGAGCCCGCGTGCCTCGATCAGCACCTCGCCGTCCGGCCCTGTCGTCGTGCTGGCCGGCTCCCCCGTCGTCTGCGCCACGTCGGGCCACGCTAGCCCGCACCCCCGACACCCCGCGAACCAGTTATCCGTCCACCCCAGTGATCGTCGGCAGCAGGTGGCTGCGATCACAACCACTGGCTGCCGACGATCACTGCCTACATCGGCCGCGTACTACCTGAGGGTGGGGTGCGGGATGGCTCCGCAGGGGGACGAATGAGCGCACGGCCCGGTCGTAGGCTCGGTGACCCCATGGACGACGATCGCCCCGACCCGCCCCGCACCTCCGTGGGCGCCGCCGTCGCCGCGGCAGCGGTCGGGCGGGCGCTCCCGGGCCCGGGCTGGGTCCAGCTCCCCCGCCGGACCGACCGACGCCTCGCCGTCCTCCTCGCCGGCTTCGTGGGGCTGACCGCGCTGTACCTCGCGACGCTCGCCCAGCTGGAGAACCTCGGCCTGGGGACGGCGGTCGCCGCGCTCGTCGCGCTCGCCCAGGTCGCCCCACTGGCGGCGCCGACCGCCGCGCCCGTGCTCGCCTGGCGCTGGGTCAGCGTCGCCCTGCTCGTCGGCGCGGTGCTGACCCCGGGCCGGCTCGACTGGCCCTGGCCCGTCACGACGATGCTGCTGCTGGCCGCCCTGCTGTACCTCGTCGCCAGCACCCACCCACGCGAGACCGTGGTCGGCGTCTGGGCGCTGACCACGGCCGTCGTCCTGCTGCCAGCAGCCCTGCTGAAGGCGACCCCGGCCCCCGTGGTCGTCGTCCTCGCGGGGGTCGCCGCCCTGGTGCTGCTCCTCGGCGACGCGGTGCGCGAGCGCCGGACCGCACGATCCGACCTCGCCGAGGTCGCGGCCCTGCGCCGGGACGACCTCGCGCGCCAGGCGGTGCTGACCGAACGGGCGCACATCGCGCGGGAGCTGCACGACCTCGTCGCGCACCACATGTCGATGATCGCGGTGCAGGCGGAGGCCGCCCCGTACAAGCACCGCGACCTGACGCCCGAGCTGGAGGACACCTTCACGCTGATCCGTGACGCGTCGCGCGAGGCACTCGGCGAGATGCGCCGCGTCGTCGCGGCGCTGCGCACCGAGGACGACGACCCCGAGCGGAGCCCGCAGCCCGGTGTCGACCAGGTCCCCGCCCTGGCGGAGGCCTCGCGCCTGGCCGGCACGGCGGTCGAGGTGAGGAGGTCGGGTCAGGTGCGCCGGCTGCCCGACGCCGTCGACGTGTCGGTGTACCGGATCGTGCAGGAGGCGCTGAGCAACGCCCGCCGCCACGCGCCCGGTGCCCGGGTCGACGTGGAGCTCGGCTACCACGACGACCGGGTCGTCGTGGTCGTCACCGACGACGGGGGCCCGGGATGAGCGCGGCGAGCGCGGCACGCGGCTGGTGGCGTGGCAGCGTGCACCTGCTGGTGGGCGGGGCCCTGGCCGTGCCGGCGCTGCTGCTCGCGATCACCACGACGGTGTCGGTGCTCGGCACGCTCGTGCTGGTGGGCGGCCTGCTGCTCGCGGGCCTGCTCCCCCTGGGACGGCGGCTCGCCGCGGCGGAGCGTCGCCGCGTGGGGCGATGGACCGGCCACCCGGTCCCGCAGCTCTACACGCCCGCCACGGGCACCCTGGTCGCCCGCGTCGAGACGATGCTGCGCGACCCCGCGACGTGGCGCGACCTGCTGTGGACGTGGGTGCACGGGCTGCTGGGTCTTCCGTTCGCCCTGCTGGCCTGGGTCCCCGTCCTCGCCCCGCTGCTGGCCCGGTCGCAGACCACGACGGCACGCCGGCTGCTGCGCCCGACACGCAGAGCGCTGCGACGGACCGCCGACCGCGCTGAACCAGTCGTCCTGCCGTCGTCGACCGGGCACGGGCTGGTCGGGATGGCCGAGCGCGTCGCGGTGCTCGGCGGCACGCTGCGCACCGGGCCGCGGACCGAGGGCGGGTTCGAGGTCCGGGCCGTGCTGCCCCTGCCGGTCGCGCACTCCGGCGACGAGACCGGTGGGACCCTGGCGCCGTGACGATCCGGCTGCTGCTCGTCGACGACCAGGCGATGGTGCGTGACGGACTCGCCCACCTCCTCGCGGCCAGCGACGACATCGAGGTGGTGGGCCAGGCCGGCGACGG
Organism: Actinomycetales bacterium; assembly: GCA_035646835.1. Taxonomy (GTDB): domain Bacteria; phylum Actinomycetota; class Actinomycetes; order Actinomycetales; family DASROP01; genus DASROP01. The sequence continues at coordinate 12,576 of DASROP010000092.1, forward strand.
CGCCGAGGCGGTCGAGCTGGCCGCGGCCCTGGCCCCCGACGTCGTGGTGATGGACATCCGGATGCCGCGGATGGACGGGCTGGAGGCCACCCGGCGGATCGTCGGCAGCCCGGACGACGACGGCCCCCGCGTGCTGGTGCTGACGACGTTCGACCTGGACGAGTACGTGTACGAGGCGCTCGGTGCGGGCGCCAGCGGTTTCATGCTCAAGGACGCACCCGTCGCAGACCTGGTGACCGCCGTCCGCGTCGTCGCCTCGGGCGAGGCGCTGCTCGCTCCCTCGGTGACCCGCCGCCTGATCGCCGACGTCGCCGCCCGCCGGCGCGCTCACGTACCGGCGGACCACGCGGCAGTGCGTGCCCTGACCCCTCGCGAGCTCGACGTGCTTCATCAGGTGGCCCGCGGGCTCTCGAACTCCGAGATCGCCGCCGAGCTCGTGGTCGCGGAACAGACCGTCAAGACGCACGTCGGCCGGGTGCTGCTCAAGCTCGGCCTGCGTGACCGCACCCAGGCCGTCGTGTTCGCCTACGAGAACGGCGTCGTCACCTCGACATGACCGGGCGCCGGTGCTACGCGAGAGCCAGCCGGCAGTGGGCTCCGCGGGGTGACGCGGTGTCGGGCAACGGATTCCTAGCGTCGCCGCATGATCATCAGACGCCTCGTCGCGAGCACGTTGCTGCTGCCCGCCGTCGGCCTGCCCGCGTGGGCCGCCGGACCCGACCCGCACCCGCCGCTGCCGCCGCTGACCTACTCCGCGCAGGTCGTCGACGGACGCCACCTGCTGGCCGACGACCCCGCCGGCGACGGGCGGCGTGTCCAGGTCCTCGGCGAGCTCGAGACCGCCCGCCGCGTCGCCGTCGTCGTCCCTGGTGCGGGGCACGACGCCGCCGCGTTCGACGAGCCGCTCGGCCCGCTCGACCAGGCCCGGACGCTCTTCGACGAGCTGCAGGCCCAGGCGGACGACGTCCCCTTTGCCGTCGTCGCCTGGCTCGGCTACGACACCCCCGAGGGCGTCGACCGGACGTCGGCGCGCGGGGAGCGGGCGGACGTCGGCGCCCGCGACCTCGCGGCGTTGCGCGCGCACCTGCCCGCCGACGCCGAGGTCACCTGGGTCTGCCACAGCTACGGCGCCGTGGTCTGCACCGAGGCAGCGGCGTCCGGGACGGCGGACCGGATCGTGCTGCTGGCCAGCCCCGGTGCCGGTGCCGCCACCGTCGGCGGGCTGGGGACGACGGCCGAGGTGTGGGCCGCGCGGACCCCCGGCGATGTCATCGCCCTGGTTCCCGGCATCACCGTCGCCGGCTTCGGTCATGGCACCGACCCCACCGAGGAGTCGTTCGGGGCCCGCCGCCTCCACGTCGGTGACGCTCGAGGGCACTCGGGGTACTACGTCCCCGGGAACGGGCTCGTCGCCGGGCTCGCCCGGGTGGCGCTCGGGACCGCGGAGGTGTCCCGTGGCTGAGCGGCTACGGGCCGCGGTGCTCCGCCTCGACACCCGCACCCCGCCGGGCCGCGACCGCGCGCTCGACGGTCTGCGCGCGCTCGCGATCCTCGGGGTGGTCCTCGGCCACTGGATGGTCGGTGCCCTGGTCCTCGGCGCCGACGGCGCGTTGACCGTGGACAGCCCGCTGCGCACCCAGCCCGGCCTGGCGCCGGCGTCCTGGTTGCTGCAGATGCTCGGCCTGTTCTTCCTCGTGGGCGGGTACGTGGCGGCGGCCGGCTGGACGTCTGCGAGTGCGCGCGGCACGGGCTACGCCGAGTGGCTGCGGCAGCGCGCCCTGCGGCTGGGGCGACCGGTGGTCGCGGTCGTGCTGGCGTGGGCAGTCGCCGTCCCCGCGCTGGGCATCCTGCAGGTGCCGCGCGAGACCCTGCACAGCGCCGTCGCGCTCGTGCTGCAGCCGCTGTGGTTCGTCGGCGTCTACCTCGTCGCGACGGCCCTCACTCGGGCCGTGCTCTGGCTGGACGCGCGGCTCGGCCGGTGGGCGCCGGTTCCGGCGCTCGCCGTCGTCGCCGTCGTCGACGCGCTGCGGTACGGGCCGTGGGCCGACGCCGTGCCCGGCGCGGTCGGCCTGGTGTCGTTGCTGCCCGGATGGCTGTTCGGCTACCAGCTCGGTGTGGCCTGGTACCGCGGGCGGCTCGGCGGTGCCGCCCCGTGGGTGCTGCTGGTCGGTGGCGCGGCGCTGTTCGCGGTGCTGCTCAACGTGTTCGACTACCCGGCGAGCCTGGTCGGTGTCCCCGGCGAGGCGCGGACCAACGCCCACCCGCCGTCCCTGCTCGTGCTGGCCCTGGCGGCGACGCAGTCGGGTGCGGCGCTGTTGCTCCGGGCCCGGATTGCCGGTCTGCTGGCCAGGCCGGGGCTGTGGGCCGGTGTGGTCGTGCTCAACGTGGCCGCGATGAGCATCCTCTGCTGGCACCAGACGGCGGCGCTGGTGCCGGCCATCACGGCTGCGGCAGGGGGATGGAACGCGGCCGGGCTCGTCGGTGTGCCCGCCGACGCACAGTGGCTGCTCGCCCGTGCCGCGTGGCTGCCGGTGCTCGGCGTCCTGCTCGCCCTCGCGTGCGCCGCCGTCCGCCGCTTCGAGCGCCCTCCGGTCGTCTCCCCCAGTGATCGTCGGCAGCAGGTGGCTGTGATCACAACCACTGGCTACCGACGATCACTGGGGTGAAGGGCGTCAGTCGAGCTCGGTGAAGAGGGTGAGCTGCAGGCCCGCGGGTCCTTCCAGCCGGGAGTTCAGCGAGTTCCACGGCGTCACGGTCGGCTCGGCGATCACCCGCGCGCCGGCGTCCGCGAGGCGGTCGGTCACCTCCCGCGAGTCGGCGACCTCGAAGGCGACGCGCACGTGACCGGCCACCCGTCGTCCGACCTCGACCTCGTCGATGTAGTCCGCCTGGCGAGCGTCGATGATCTCGATCGTCGCGCGTCCCGCGTCGAGCAGGACGACGCGCCCGCTGTCGCTGCTGAAGTCGGCCAGCTCGGTGAGCCCCAGCACGTCCCGGTAGAAGTGCAGCGCCTCGTCGTAGTCGGTGGCGGTCACGGCGAGTCGCATCTCACGCACCGCTGGTTCGTCCGTCACATCCGGCTCTTCGGTCACACGGGGCTCCTCTCCAGGGGGTACCTCGATCGCAACAGCAGCAACGCGAGGACGACGACCGGCACCAGCAGCACCGAGGCGCCCAGCGTCAGCGCGGGGTAGCCGGCCAGGCCCAGCACCGGGCCGGCCAGTGCCCCCGCGGACGCCCCCGCGATACCCATCACCAGGTCTGAGGAGCCCTGCACCGACGTCCGCACGGTCTCCGGCACCGACTCCGAGACCAGGGTCGACCCGGCCACGAGGCAGCATGACCAGCCGAGGCCGAGCAGCGTCAGGGCGACGCCCAGCCGGGCATGGTCGCCGGCCGCGCCGAAGGCACCGAGCAACAGGGACGCCAGCAGCAGGCCGAGGCCGAGCCCGATCGCCGGGAGCCTTCCGGCCCGGTCGGTGAGCCAGCCGAACACGGGGCTCGCGGCGTACATGCCGGCGATGTGGGCGCTGATCACGATGCCCACGACCTGGAGCGACGCGCCACCGTGGCCCATGTGCACCGGCGTCATCGCCATCACGCCCACCATCACCGCGTGGGCGGTGGCGATCGCGACGAGGCCGAGCCTCGCGCGGGGCTCGGTGACGACGATGCGCAGCGTCTCGACCGTCGAGAGCCTGGACGTCGGCCCGGACGCCGGCAGCCCGGCGTCCGTCGTGGGCGCGGCGGGGCGCCGCGCGAGCATCGAGAAGACCACGCACCCCGCCACCACGAACGCCAGCACCGAGAACAGGTACGGGCCCGCGAGCGCGGGGACACCGATCGCCCTCCCCAGCCGGCCACCCAGGCCGATGAGGTTCGGCCCGGCCACCGCCCCGATGGTGGTCGCCCAGACCACGATCGACAGCGCCCGGGCCCGCCTCGCGGGAGGGGCGTCGTCCGTGGCGGCGTAGCGGGCCTGCAGGTTGGCTGCCGTCCCGCCACCGAAGAGCAGGCCCCCGACGAGCAGCAGCCAGAACGCGTCAGTGACCGCCGCCGCGACGGAGAGCACGGCCCCGGCGAGCGCCGCGGCGTACCCGGCCGCGAGTGACACCCGGCGTCCCGACCGCACCGCCAGCCGCGCCATCGGGACGGCGAGCAGCGCGGCGCCGAGCACCGTCGCCGTCTGCGGCAGCCCGCTGAGCGACGTCGAGCCCGAGACCTCCTCGGCGAGCAGGCCCCCGACGGCGATGCCGCCGGCGACCCCGACGCCGCCCAGCACCTGCGACGTGACGAGCACCCGGACCGTGCGGCGGTGGCCGCCGGGCGCCGCGCTCACGCGGGAGTGACTTGCGAGAGGGCCCCCGCGCGGAACGAGTCGACGAAGAGCCGGTAGTCGTCACGAGTCTGCTCGGCGTACCGGTGGGCGAACGTGGTGAGGTCGGAGACGAGGTCGTCGACGTCGTCACCGACCCGCTCGGTGATCGCCTCCTCGACCGAGAAGTCCACCAGGTCCTGGTCGGACTCGATGTCGGCGACGCAGTGGATCTTCGCCGTCGCCTGCCCGAGCTGGGTGACCAGCACCTGCATCTCCTCGGGCTCGGTCACGTCGTCCCAGTCGAGGTCCGCCTCGTACGGCGAGAACTCGCTGACGACGAAGCCGGTGTCCTTGCCGCCTACCGGCAGGTTCGTCCAGCCGAGGAACCGGTCGGCGTGCGCCTGCAGCGCGCGTTGGCTGATCGCCGTCCGGTGGCCGTGGTGGTCGAAGTAGGACGCCGCGCTGTCGTCGCCCAGCACCCGGCTCGCCGCCGCGACGTTGCCCTGCTTGAGGCTGAGGACGACGTCGTTGTCGAGGGCCTGGCTGAAGCCCTCGATCAGGATGTTGTAGGCGGGCAGGCCGGCGCTGCCGATGCCGAACCCCGCCTTGCCGACGACGTCCAGCACGTCGTAGACGACCCCACTGCCCTTCTTGGACGGCGGGATCGTGGCGAGGTAGCGGCCGAACGCCTCGCGCACCCGCTCCTCCTCCTTCGACTTCAGGCGACGGACGCCGGGCCGCTCGGCGAAGTGCCGGTGGTAGTTCTCGACCACGGTCACCGACTCCAGCAGGTGGAAGCGTGTCGACATCCGGGCCGCGTGCAGCGCGTCGAGGACCCCGCCCTGGGCGTTGTCGAGCGTCAGCGCCCACTCGGTGTCGTCCTCGGTCTCGACGTAGTGGTGCACCTGGTCCATGTACGCGCGGACGTAGCGTGACACCAGGTCGTCGATAGCGTTGTCGGGCAACGCCTTCTGCCAGCACATCAGGGCCAGGCTGGCGACGAACCGGTTCAGGTCCCACGTCCAGTGGCCGAGGTAGGCCTCGTCGAAGTCGTTGACGTCGAAGACCAGCCGCCCGCCGGCGTCCAGGTAGGTGCCGAAGTTCTCGGCGTGCAGGTCGCCCTGGATCCACACCCGCGACGAGCGCTCGTCGACCCAGCGCTCGTCGACGTCGGCGTAGGCGCCCTGGGCGCCCATGTCGGCGTAGAAGACGCAGGCGCTGCCCCGGTAGAAGGCGAACGGGTCGCGGGCCATCTTGCGGAACTTGGTGCGGAACCCGGCGGGGTCGGCTCGCATCAACGGCTCGAACGCGTCGGTGAGGGACCCGATGATCACGTCGGCGCGGGCGTCCTTGCCCCGCTTGCTGCGCCGGCGGGTCGGCCCCCTGGTCGCCCCGGCACCGGTGCTCACCGCAGCACCGGGGGGATGTCGGACCGCTCGGTGGTACCCGCCCGGTGCTGCTGCCCGGCACGTCGTTTGGGCGGGACGCTCATCGCGTCGCAGACCGCGACCCAGACGTCACGCGGCCGCACGCCGGCGTCCAACGCCTGGCTCGCCGTCCGGTCTGCCAGGTCGGCCATCACCTGGTCGGCCGCCAGCGAGCGCGCGTAGGCCCGCCCGAACTCGCCGTCCATCAGCTGCCAGAAGTCGCTGAGCCTCACCCGGGTCAGCCTGCCACGTCCGGCGGCGCTGCGTGCAGGGGTCAGCTCTTCGTCGGCAGCCAGCAGGTCGTCGAACCGCTGGTAGCGCTCCTCGGCCTCGCGGCGACGGCCACACCCGGTCTCCCTCCCCTCCCCCGCGACGATCAAGGACTCGATGCACGCTCATGCCGATGCTCCGGGAGGCCCGCGTCGATCAACCCCAGCAGAGGCAGAAGGGGCGTCCGGCGCGATCTGCGTAGACCTGGAAGCCCTCGGCCGCTTCCTCGTGCGCGGCCTTGAGGTCGTCCGCCCACAGGCCGAGATGCATCTGCTGCGGTGTCCCGTCGGGCCAGTCGGGAGGAACATGGGGTCGCTTGCCTGCGGAAGGTGCGAGTCCTACGGGACCCGGGCCTTGACCTCGGGCGCGAGACGTCCGCCGCCGGCTGGTCCGGACGCGACGCGCGGGACGTCAGGCGTCAGCACCTCGACCATGTGGATCAACATCCACCGCAGGCTCGCGGCAGCAGAGCCGCAGCAGAGCCGAAGTCGGGGTGCGTTCCCACGTCGTCCAGCAAGTGAGCCGCGACGCTCTCGTTCGACACCGCGCACTGCGGGGCGTACTCCTCGAGGAGCTGCGCCAGTGGGATGCCCTCGACCATCATGTCGGCGTCCTCGGGCTCGTCCTGGAACGGAGGTCCCTCGGCCGGCCGGCCAAGGAAGAGGACCTCGAACCAGCAGTGCTCGACCCACCGCAGGTGGGAGACGACGCCCGCCATCGTCATCAGGGGCGAGGTCGGCAGCACACACCTGTGGGTGTCCGCCTCGGACAGCCCCTCGCACTTCCAGTCACGAGCGCGCGCTGCATGTCGAGCCAGCCGACCAGCTGGGTCCGCTCATCGGCCGCGAAGGGAGGGCGGTCACGGGGAGGCATCATGGGCGCGGACGCTATCCCTGCCCTGCGTCGCCCCGCACGGCAATATCGAGCGGTTCGACGTCGAAGGGGCCGTGGAAGACCGTGACGAACACGCAGGAGTCGCCGCCCGCGGGCGCATGGTGCATCGGCTGTCCGGCCGGGAAGTGACAGTAGGCACCGGGGCCGATCACGTCACCGTTGGCCTCCAGCCTGCCTCCGAGGACGACGATCGTGTGGGCAGCGGTGTGCCGGTGCCGCTGCGCCTTCAGACCGGCCGGGTACCGGACGAGGTAGTGCTCTGCCCCGGACGCCGGATCCTGGTGGAGGAGCCGCAGGCCGATGGGCCGATCGTAGATGGCTGGTTGTGACTGAACGAGGTCCAACGAGCCGAGGCTGTCGACGATGATCGACCGATCCTGTTCCATCCGTGTGCCTCGCTCTCGGCTCCGACGAGGTCGAGTATGACGCGATCTGGACGCCGTCCGGCTGGGCCGATAGCTGGGACGACCGTGTAGGTCTGGCGCGCCTGATCGGGAACCGTCTGGAACAAGAGTCAGTCGACCACGTGCGCGGCCCCGCCAATGACCACTACGTGGCCGACGAGGGACAGACCCAGCGAGGCACCGAGCGCGCGCAGGCGACGGGTCATCCGCCGATCCGCCTCGCTCGGGGGGCCACCGTCGAGGTGGTTGTGGACGACGACCAGCTGCTCGGCCCGGTAGAGCAGCGCCGTCCTGAAGAGGTCGGACGGCAAGAGCCGGACCGAGCACGGCCCACCCACGCCCAGCAAGTGCGGTGTCGACAGCCGGCCTCCGATGACCGGGAACACGCCCGCGACCTCAGCAGTCAGGTCGCGGCAGAGGACGGCGGCCCGGGCTGATGCCAGGTCGAGCAGCTGGGTGGGGTCCATCAAGGCACGGTAGGACGCGCCACCGTCAACCGGCTGAACCTCGCAGCAGGGTTGTGGACAACAACCCCTCGACGGCACGGCACAGCTTCGCGTCCGTGGTCAGCAGAGGGAGGCCGAGCTCGAGCGCGAGGACGACGAGGACAGCGTCGTACACCGCCAGCATCCGCGTGCTGGCGAGCCGCGCAGCCCGCTCGAGCCGCTCGGCGTCCGTCGGATGAACGGTGACGCCCAGGTCGTCGATCGCGCGGACGGCCGCGGCGAAGCTCTCGGCATCCAGGATGCCTGGGAGAAGCCCCCGCTTGCGCAGCACATCGGCCGTCTCCACCCGGACGAAGTCGATCGTCGCGAGAACGACGGAGCCCTGGAGGAAGGCATCCCTGACCTCGAGCGCGTGCTCCCAACCCGGCTGCTCGACGAACCAGCGCACGAACACGCCGGTGTCGGCAACCGCCTCATCCACGCGGGTCCTCGCGCAGGCGCCGGATATCAGCGTCGACATCGATGTCCATCCCCCGGGTGCGGCGACGGACGTCGTCCATCACGGCCAGCAGCTCCTCGCGGGTCCGCCGCCGTGGGGCTGGCTGCCCGGCCAGGTAGGCCTGCCGGCGGACCTCGGCGACCAGGTCGACCAGTGCCTGCATCGAGGTCAGCCGGGTGACGTGGGCGTCGAACACCTCCTGGTCGACGCGCAGGTAGCGCCAGCGCCGGCCGGACACGATCGAGGCGTCCACCGCCCACCGCACCGCACGCTCGTCCTTGCGGGGCACGTCGAGGTCGGCCAGGCCCTTCGTCTCCACGACCAGGTGCTCGCCCGTCGTCAGCCGCACCACGAAGTCGGGGTAGTAGTAGGCCAGCCGCCCGCCCTCGGCACGGTACTCCAGCGAGAACCGCACCTCCTGGGCCAGCTTCGCGAAGGCCTCGACGTCGTCGCACCGGTCGGCGAAGCCGGAGAACTGCACCTCGAAACCGCTGTCGCACGGCTGGGCGGAGAACACCGACCTGGCCGCTCTCGCCGTCTCGCGGCTCCACAGGAACGGCCGAGTCCTGGACAGGAGCAGCGGCTTCGCCTCTCCCGACGCCTGCTGCGAAACCAGCGTGACGGCGTCCACGGCTTCTCGCAGCGCGCCCAGCACGGTCTCGCGGACGACTGGCTCGGCCAGCATCTGCAGCACCAGGGGGTCGTCGAAGTCGACCGGCCCACCGAACGTCCGCTGCTCGACGTAGCCCCTCACGAGGGGCGCGAGGACGGCGAACTGCCCGGTCTGGCGCGTGTCGTGCTCCAGCTCGCGGACGTACCAGGCGAGGACGGCGACCGGGTCGTCCGCCGTCGGGAGCGGGTACGTTGCGCGGTCGACGACCTCGCCGGTGAGCAGGTCGCGGCCGGTGTAGTCCACGTCGTCGCCGCGCAGCTCGTCGCCCAGCGTTAGGGAGCGCGCCGGGACGTCGTCCGGGGTCAGCGTCGCCAGGGGTGCGGTCTCGCGGACCAGCACCCGTGACAGCTGCGGGATCTCGATGTCGAAGTCCAGCCGCTCGGCCTCGACGGCGATCACGGTCGCGTCCGGATGGACGTCGTCAACGCGGCGCCGCTCGACGTCGAGGCCCTCGTCGTCCAGCGCCTGGTCCCACAGGCCTCTGAACGCCTCGTGCTCGATCACGACGACCTGCTCGTCCACGCCCGAGCCGGGCGGGGTCATCCGCCGAAGTCCCCGGCCCAGCGTCTGCTCGGGGAGGATGTTCGCCTTCGCGGAGTAGGCACGCAGCGGCACGATGACGCTGACGTTGCGGACGTCCCAGCCCTCGCGCAGCATCAGCACGCTGACGATGGCCGAGTACGGGTTGTCGTCGCTGTCGACCTGCCGGGCCGCCCGCCGGGCCAGCGCCAGATCGTCCTTGGCGATCTCGCCCCTGTTTCGTCCCGCCATGTTGACGTGGATCGTCAGCACCCGGCCGGCGAGGTCGCCGAGGGTCTCCAGGTAGGTCGCGATCTGGTCGGCGGACCGGGTGTCCTCCGCCATCACGAACAGCAGGGGTGTGCGGCCGGACGGCGACAGCGCCTCGCGGAACTCCCGCCACTTCGCGACGCCCGCGCCGAGCCGCTGCCGGTAGCGCACCGACGCGTCGTCGCTGACCGCCTCCAGGTCGCCGGAGAGCTCGCCGATCACCGGGCGCTTGACGATGCCGTCCTCGATCGCCTGGCTCAGCGGGTAGTCCACGACCGTCTCGGGGAAGATCTGCCCCTGCTGGTTGCGCGGGGTGGCCGAGAAGTCCAGCTGGGCCACCACTCCCCCGTCGTTGTCGCGCGCCATCTCGTGCAGCCGGGCCAACGTCTGGATCGCCACCAGCGGCTCACCCGTCTCGGAGCGCACCTCGTCGTGCAGGTGGTGCGCCTCGTCGTTGACCACCAGCACGCGGCCGCGCCGCGCCAGCTGCGGCAGCAGGGGCTCGGGGGCGTTGAGGTTGGCCGGCGGCTTCGCACCGAGCAGGGCGCTGACCGGGTCGGACGGCGGCGCCGCGCGGCGCTCGTAGAGCGCCTGCACGTTGGTCAGAGCCAGCACACCAGAGGCGCCGGTGCCGGCCGGGACGGGGTCGTCGCGCAGGCAGACGGCCAGGTCGAAGTCCGATCGCCACTCCGGCGGGACGACGGGGTCGTCGCGGAAGATGCGGCCCGCCTCGAAGTCGTCGCGCAGGCGCTCGAAGACGATCAGGTTCGGGGCGACGACGAGCGAGGTCGGGCTCAGCGTGGAGTCGGGTTCCTTCAGCGAGTGGAAGTAGGACCACGCGATGACCAGGCTCATCACCTTGGTCTTGCCCGAGCCGGTCGCGGCCTTGACCACGTACCGCGGGTAGGCCTGCGCCGCGACGGGTACCGGCGTGGTGGCGAAGCGCTGGGCCAGGTCGGCGAGGGTTCGCGACCGCGCCACCTCGTAGAGGTAGACGATCGTCTCGGCGGCCTCGCGCTGGGCGAAGTAGTAGCGGAACGGCAGCCCGTCGGCGCCCTGGTGCTCGTCGAGGAACCAGTGCTCGAGCAGGCGCCTGCTCGTCGCGCTGACCCCCGGGTAGCCCTGCTCGCGCCAGGCGTCCACCTCGGTGCGCACGCCGGCCACCAGCGGGGCGATGCTCTCGCGCCGGCGCGGCGGGATCACGTCGGGTCCGCCCGGTCGAGGTGTCATGGCACCTCGACCCGGACCGCCGTCGTGGTGTCGTTGCCGAAGATGTCGACCACCTTGGCCAGCACGGTGTAGCTGCCGGGATCGTCGTAGACGTGGTGGGCGGTCAGGTCGAGGCTGCGGTTCGCGCGGGTGCGGTAGCTCTGCCACTGGTTATGAAACGTGTCCGACGTGTCGTCCGCCTTGCCGAAGGTGAAGTCGACGGCCCAGTAGTCGACGTAGTCGCTCCAGGTCGTCACCTTGTCGCGCACGGACGCCGGCACCAGGTCGGGGTTGGGCAGCACGAAGTCGGCGAGGGTGACGTCGACCTGGCGCTTGCTGCGCTTGGTGGTGACCTTGACGAACGCCAGCTCGTGGAAGGTCACCTCGCCGGACGCGACGGCGCGTGGGTCCATCACCTCACGAGGGATGTAGCGCAGCCGCAGGTGCAGACCTTGGGCCTTCGCGACGTCCTGCACCAGCTCGTGCAGGCCCATCTCGAACTCCCACCCGAGCACGTCGAGGGCCGGGTGGCCGGCGCCGCCCGCCTCGTCCATGGCGTCCTTGATCGCGGCGAGGGTGACGGGAGCGTCGACCGCGCCGACGTGCACGGCGCGCGCCCCGACGGTGCCGTGCAGGTGAGTGAAGCCCTGCAGCGGCGAGCCGCCGTAGAGGGTGACGACGAAGTCGAGGTAGGCCTGCACCTGCTCCCCGGTGGTGGCCTGCTGCCAGACCTGGCGCTCGTACCGGCCGAGGTTGGCGACCACGAAGGGCTTGCAGCCCGGCCGGTCCAGCAGCCGCTTGCGCGTGGTGTGGACGGCGAACCGCCCGATGTCGACGGCCACCCAGCGCCG
>DASROP010000093.1:0-7921 GCA_035646835.1 Actinomycetales bacterium
CGTCGCTGCCCGCGATGGAACAGCTCGACGGCTTCTGCAGCGCCAGCCTGCTCGTCGACCGCGCTACCGGTCGCGCCTGCACATCGGTCTCGTTCTCCGACGCCGGTGCGATGGAACGCAGCCGCAAGACCGCAGACGGGATGCGGGAGAAGGGCATGACCGAGGCCAAGGCCGAGATGCTCGACCAGGGAGAGTTCGAGCTGGTGCTCGCGCACCTGCACGTGCCCGAGCACGTCTGACCGGTTCGTGATCAAGCACTTCGCTTCCCGATCTCGGGAGCGAAGTGCTTGATCACGAGGGTCAGCGGCGGCGGCCGACGCCGAAGACGCCGCGCATGATCTCCCGACCGACCACGGTGGCCGCAGACCGCGCGAAGCTGCGGAACGCCGGGGACTTCACGACGCGCTCGACCACGGACGGCTCGGCCTTCGGCGCGGGCTCGGACGTCGGCGCGGTCGGCTCGTCAACCGGCGCGGAGGCCTTCTTGAGCCGTTGGGCGAGCCGCTCGTAGGCGGAGTCGCGGTCGACCGCCGTCCCGTACTCGGCCAGCAGCGGCGAGGCGGCGACGATCCGCCGGGCGTCCGCCTCGGGCGCCGGGGCCATCAGCGACTGCGGCGCGCGCATCCGGGTCCAGGCCACCGGGGTCGGCGCGCCGGTCTCGGACAGCACCGTGACGACGGCTTCGCCGGTGCCGACCGAGGTCAGCACCTCCTCCAGGTCGTAGTCCGAGTGCGGGAACGTGGACGCGGTGGCCTTCAACGCTTTGAGGAACTCGGGGCTGGCGTCGTCGAACAGCAGGTGCGCCTCGTCGAAGAAGAAGACCAGCTTCGGCTTCTCGATGTCGCCCACCTCGGGCAGCGTCGCGAACAGGTCGGCCAGCAGCCACATCAGGAACGTCGAGAACAGCACCGGCTGGCTCTGCACGGACGGCAGCTCGAGGCACGTCACGACGCCGCGGCCGTCGTCCGTCGTCCGCATCAGGTCGGCCGTGTCGAACTCCGGCTCGCCGAAGAACGCGTCGGCTCCCGCGTCCGAGAACGCGACCAGCTCCCGAAGGATCACCCCAGCCGTCGACGTCGACAGGCCCCCGAGGCCCTCGAGATCGGCCTTCCCGTCGTCCGAGACGAGGTACTGGACGACGGCACGCAGGTCCTTGACGTCGAGCAGCGGCAGCCCGGCCTTGTCGGCGAAGTGGAAGACCAGGCCGAGGCTCGAGCTCTGCACGTCACCGAGCCGCAGCACCTTCGACAGCAGGATCGGCCCGAACGACGTCATCGTGGCGCGCACCGGCACGCCGTGCCCGGCGCCGCCGAGGCTGAGCAGCTCGACCGGCGAGGCGGTCGGCGTCCACTCCTGGCCGACGTCCGACGCGCGTGCGGAGATGCGCTCGCCGGGCTCGCCGGGCTCGCCGGGGCAGGCCAGGCCCGAGAGGTCGCCCTTGATGTCGGCCAGGAACGTCGGGACACCGTTGGCCGACAGCTGCTCGGCCATCAGCTGCAACGTCTTCGTCTTTCCGGTCCCGGTGGCACCGGCGACGAGAGCGTGCCGGTTCAGCACGGACAGGCCGATCTTGACCGGCACGTCGGGCAGGGCGTCCCCGTCGACGACCAGCGCGCCGAGCTCCACCGCCGGTCCGTCGGTCGCGTAGCCGGTGCGCACCTCGTCGACGTGGTCGGCGGTCATGACCCGGGAGGCTACCGAGCGTCGTCCGTGCCCGAAATGCTCCGCGCACTTACACTGCCACCGTGATCTTCAAGGCCGTCGGGGAAGGACGCCCCTACCCCGACCACGGCTACACGACGCCCAAGCAGTGGGCGGCCGTGGCCCCCCGGCAGGTCCGCCTCGTCGAGCTGATCACGACCAAGCGCACCCTCGACCTCGACGCGCTGCTCGCCGAGGACTCGACGTTCTTCGGCGACCTCTTCGCCCACGTCGTCGAGTGGCAGGGCGACCTGTACCTCGAGGACGGGCTGCACCGCGCCGTCCGCGCCGCGCTGCGGCAGCGGCCCGTCCTGCACGCCCGAGTCCTGGTGCTCTGACGGCGTGCCGGGGCGGGACGACGAGGGGCTCGATCCCTGGGACGGCTACACCGGCGGCTACTCCAGTTCTGAGACCGCCTACGACGACGAGGGCCAGCCCTGGGCCGAGGCGGACGAGCGCCGCTACCAGGCCCGTCGCCACGAGGAGCTCAAGCGGGTGCGTCGGCGTCGGCGTCAGGCCACGTCGTTCACCGTGCTCGTGCTGCTGGTGATGGGGATCGGCGTGGGGGCGGCCGGGGTCTACCAGGGCTGGTGGGAGTGGCCGTTCGGCGAGGACCCCCCCGCAGCGCCGGCGGCGACCGCTCCGCCCTGCCCGGTGCCCGAGGCCACCGCGGCGTCACCCGCGGAGACGACCGTGGTGGTGCTGAACGGCAAGGGGGACGCCGGTCTGGCGGGGGCCACCGCCGAGCAGCTGGAGGCCCGTGGCTTCGTGATCGAGAGCATCGGCAACACCGAGGCGCCGGTCGGCGAGGTCGCCCAGGTGCGCCACGGCCCGGAGGGCGCCCTGCAGGCACGGACGGTCGCCGCGCAGGTGGAGGGCTCGGTGCTCGTGGACGACGGACGGCCGGGTGCGGTGGTGGAGCTCGCCGTCGGGGCGGGGTTCACCGGCCTGGTCCCGCCGGAGGTCGCCGCCGCGGCGATCGCGCCCGCGCCGGTGGAGTCGCCGGCAGGCTGCGTGCCCGTGGCGTCACCCTCGGAGACCGCCACCGCTGTGCCGCCGACCACGGGGCCGCCGACCACGGGACCGCCGACCACCGCGACTCCCGCGCCCACCACCTGAGTGGCCCCGCAGGGGAGGATGACCCGCATGCGCCTCCCCACGCCGTCCGACCTGCCGACGCCCGCCGACCTGCTGCGGGCCGCCGCGTCCGTCGGGGACGCCCTCGACCTGGTGCCTCGAGCGACCGCGCTGATCACCCGCATCGGCGACCTGCTCGACCGGGTCGACACGCTGGTCGACCGCATCGACGCCGCCGTCGACCGGATCGAGCTGGTCACGACCAAGGCCGACCGTGCGGTGGCCGGGGCGACCGGGATCGTCGACGCGAGCGACCACCTGCTGGGCGACGTCAAGTCCCTCACCACCGCGCTGATGCCTGCCGCGCAGCGGTTCGCCGACAGCGTCGAGCCGCGCGAGGTGGACGCGGCGATCGCGCTGCTCGACCGACTGCCGACCGTGCTGACGCACCTGGACGAGGACGTGCTGCCGATGCTGCAACAGCTCGACCGCGTCGGCCCCGACGTCCACGAGATCCTGGAGACCGTGAACGACCTGCGCGAGATGCTCACCGGCCTGCCCGGCGTCGGCCTGCTGATGAAGCGTGGCGACCGCAGGGAGGAGTAGCCCTGCTGGGCGGTGAAGGTCGGATCGATTCCTGCCGAAATCCCTCCCATGGCCAGGCAGCGGTCGGACTCCGAGCAGCAGCTCGCCGATCTGCTGACGACCGCCAAGGAGTCCCTGCACCTCAGCGTCGCGTTCGTGTCCAGGATGGACGGCACCACCCAGCACCTGGAGGTCGTCGAGTCGTCCGTGCCGTTCCTGTTCTCCGAGGGCGCCACGCAGGAGCAGGCGACGACGTTCTGCCAGGCGATCTGGGACGGCAAGCTCCCGTCGGTCATCCCCGAGGTGCGCAAGTACCCGGAGGCGATGAAGCTGCCGGCGTCCCGCCTGCCACGGATCCGCAGCTACGTCTCCGTGCCCATCGTGCTCAGCGACGGGAGCCGCTACGGCACGTTCTGCGCGGCCGGGCTCACCAGCGACAAGGCGCTGTGCAAGCGCGACAAGGCCCTGATGGACGTCCTGGCCCGGGCGGCGTCGGTGATCATCGAGCCGGGTGTCCGCGAGCGCGCGCGGAGGGCGGAGATCGTCGGGAGGCTGGGCCCGCTGCTGGCGGGTCGCGGCCCGGTCGTGCTGCTGCAGCCGATCGTGGACCTCGGAACCGGCATCAGGGTGGGCGCCGAGGCCCTGAGCCGCTTCCCCCCGCAGTGGTCCAAGGCACCCGACGTCTGCTTCGCCGAGGCGCACAGCGTCGGTGTCGGCGACCGGCTCGAGCTGCTGGCCCTCGAACGCGCCGCCGAGCACCTCATGGTCGTGCCGGGGTACGTCTCGATGAACATCTCCCCCGCGACGCTGCTGACCCCCGAGTGCGCCGACCTGTTCGCCGCGATGCCGCTGCCCCGCGTGCTGCTGGAGCTCTCCGAGCACGACCCCGTCACCGACTACGCGGAGCTGACCTCGACGCTCGCGCCGCTGCGTGACGCCGGGATGCGGCTGGCCATCGACGACGTGGGCGCCGGCTTCTCGTCGATGCGCCACATCGTGCTGACCGCCCCCGACGTGATCAAGCTGGACCGCAGCATCGTCGCCGGCGTCGCGTCCGACACCGTGCTGCGCACACTGGTCAGGGCGCTGGTC
This sequence comes from Actinomycetales bacterium, assembly GCA_035646835.1. GTDB lineage: Bacteria > Actinomycetota > Actinomycetes > Actinomycetales > DASROP01 > DASROP01. The sequence goes on from DASROP010000093.1 coordinate 4,456, forward strand.
GACTTCGCCCACGGCTGTGACGCGCGGGTCGTCGCCGAGGGCGTCGAGACCGCCGACGACGCCGCGACGCTGCTCTCCCTCGGCGTCGACGACGGTCAGGGCTGGCTCTTCGGCCGGCCCGCACCCGCGTCGGACCTGGCGACCGCTCCCGCCCCACCCGCCGAGCCGGGCGGTCCGGATCTGCTCGCAGGGTTCGCGGCCGAAGTGGCTGCGAATCGCGCTGATTCCGGGCCGGATCACGACCATTTCGGCCGCGAACCCTGCTGATGGCGGTGGCGGTGGGATTTGAACCCACGGTGGAGTTGCCCCCACACACGCTTTCGAGGCGTGCTCCTTAGGCCGCTCGGACACGCCACCGAGACCAGCCTAACGGGTGCGGCGCGCCTCGAAGAACGCGCGCAGCACGTCGCCGCACTCGGCCTCGCGCACGCCGCCGACGACCTCGACGCGGTGGTTGAGGCGCCGGCCGCGGACGACGTCCCACACCGAACCGGTGGCTCCCGCCTTGGGGTCCCAGGCACCCAGCACCAGGCGCGAGACCCGGGCGAGCACCAGCGCGCCGGCGCACATCGTGCACGGCTCCAGGGTCACCGCCAGCGTGCACCCGGCCAGGCGCCACGAACCCAGGGTGGCGGACGCGGCGCGCAGGGCCAGCACCTCCGCGTGGGCGGTGGGGTCGCCGGTCGCCTCGCGCGCGTTGTGCCCGGCGCCGAGCACCTCGCCGGACGGCGACACGACGACCGCGCCCACCGGCACGTCGCCGGTCGGCAGCGACAGCGCGGCCTCGGCCAGCGCGAGACCGATCAGGCCGTCGTCCGACCTACCGGAGGGGTTCAGCGCAGGGCCTCGAGCAGGTCGGCGAACCCCACCTGCTCACCGATCTCGGCCAGCGCCGCGGCCGGGTCGTCGGTGTTGTCCTCCGACAGCGCGCACAGCCGGGCCTTGTCGATGCCCAGGTCGTCGAGCAGCGCCGCGTCGCCCGCCCACGGCGGCGGTGGGGGCGGGTCCGGCTGGTCGAGGTCACCGACGTCCGGCACCTCGTCGTCACCGGCGCCGGTCGGGATCTCGCCGTCCGGGACGTCGTCCGGCAGGTCGCCGTCGTCGTCCGCCTCGTCGAGCAGGCCGTCGAGGTCTCCGACACCACCGGTGGGCTGGGTCGGTTCGTCGGCCGGGGCTGCGGCGGCCGGCGGGACCTCGCCGTCGTCGTCCACCACGACACCGGTGTCCACCTCACCGGCGGACGAGAGGATCTCGGCGTACGGGCCGCGCGCGGCCGCCGCCAGGTCGGAGACGAAGACGCGGGCGTCCTCGTCGCCGTCCACGCGCACCAGGGCGAACCACTCGTCCTCGTGCTCGATCACGGCGAGCACGGGCTTCTCGGAGTGCGCGACGGCGCGCAGGGTCTCGGCGAGGTCGTCGAGGCTGCCGGCGTCCTCGACGTCGACGTCGCGGGCCCGCCAGGCGCGACCGTCAGCGGCGATCACGGCGGTGAAGTACGACACCGGCACATCGTGGCCTACCCGGTAGGTTGCGCGCCATGCGCTTGCACGTCGCCGACCACCCGCTCGTCGCCCACAAGCTGACCTACCTGCGCGACGAGCGGACCGACTCACCGACTTTCCGCCGCCTCGCGGACGAGCTCGTCACGCTGCTGGCCTACGAGGCCACGCGCGACGTGCGGACCGAGCCGCTCGACATCACCACCCCCGTCGGCCCGACCACCGGGGTCAAGCTGTCGTCGCCGAAGCCACTGGTGGTGCCGATCCTGCGGGCCGGGCTGGGCATGCTCGACGGCATGGTCCGCCTGCTGCCGACCGCGGAGGTGGGCTTCCTCGGGATGATCCGCGACGAGGAGACGCTCGCGGCCACCACCTACGCCAGCCGCCTGCCGGACGACCTCTCCGGTCGCCAGTGCTACGTGCTCGACCCGATGCTCGCCACCGGCGGCACGCTGGCCACAGCGATCAGGTTCCTCTTCGACCGGGGGGCGGACGACGTCACCGCGATCTGCCTGCTCGCCGCACCGGAGGGTGTGGCGGTGCTGGAGGAGTCGTTCGGGCCGGACGCCCCGGTGACCATCGTCACCGCCGCCCTCGACGAGCAGCTGAACGACAAGGGCTACATCGTGCCGGGCCTCGGGGACGCCGGCGACCGGCTCTACGGGGTGGTCTGACGGCCGTGGCCTTGGTCGGTGCGCGGCGCGCCTCCTTGGGTGTGGCTCGGGCCCCCCGTCATGCTGGGGGGTCGTCACCGAGAGGAGGCCCGCTGTGGGCCGCGCCCGCAAGCTGCTGATCTGGACGCTGATCGCGTTCGGCATCTACGCCATCTTCCGCAGCCCCGACCAGGCCGCCGAGATCGTGCGCAGCGGTTGGGACGGCATCGCCCTGGGCGTGTCGGCGGTCGGTGAGTTCTTCGACGCGCTGCTCACCGGCGCCTAGCGGCCGGTGACCGCTCCGGCGCTGCGGGCGCCCGCGCACCTCGACCGCTACCTGCTCGGTTCCGAGCGGCTCGTCGTCGCCGTCCGGAGGCACCCCGCGCGCCTGCTCGAACCCACGCTCTCCGCGGTGGGCTCCCTGATGCTGGTCGGCTGGCTGGACTCTTACGTCGTCGGTTCCCTGCCCGTCGTCGTGGACCTGCTCTGGCTGGGCTGGCTCGCCGTCGTTGCCCGCGCGGCGTGGATGTTCTTCGAGTGGCGCCACGACTGGTTCGTCGCCACGGACCAGAGGCTGATCCTGGCCTACGGGCTGATCACCCGGAAGGTGGCGATGATGCCCCTGATGAAGGTGACGGACCTGTCGTACAACCGGTCACCGCTGGGGAGGCTGCTCGGCTACGGCGAGTTCGTGCTGGAGTCGGCGGGACAGGACCAGGCGATGCGCGCCGTGACCTGGCTGCCCTCCCCGGACGTGCTCTACCGGCGCATCTGCCGGGAGATCTTCGATCCGGCGCGGCACCCCGTCCACCTGCGCACCCTGGGGGCGCTGCCCGTCGTCGGCCCGCCCGTCGTCACCCAGCAGGGCGAGGCCGGCGCCACGCGCACGCACGACACCGAACCGGTGCCCCGGCCCGAGGACCCGGTGCTCCCGGACGGCACCGAGCGGCCGGCGTCCGGCTGGCGCCGCTGAGGGGTGTTCCTAGGGCAGGCCCTTGAAGACCATCACGGCGAGCAGGACGGCGAGGGCGATCGCTCCGATCAGGAGCGCGCCGCCGACGTCCCGCTGATGACGCTTCTCGTCGCTCTTCGTCATGCCTCGTTCAACGAGCCGGGGCCGGTGGGGTTATCCCCGTGACGGTGCGAGCCGCGTCACATGCCGCTGGTGCGGCGGTCGCGGTCGGCCTCGTCGAGGGCGCGGGCCTCGTCCGGCGTCGGTGCGGCACCGTCCGGATGGCGGCAGCCGCGCGGGTGCCGATCCTGCCGACCGTCGTCTGGGGCGGCCAGCGGATGTTCGGCAAGGGGCACCCGAGG
>DASROP010000094.1:0-4169 GCA_035646835.1 Actinomycetales bacterium
GGACCGGGGCGTCGACGGCGGACCGGACGGTGCTACCGGACGTCAGCGCGGACGAGCCGATCAGGCCGAGCCCGAGCACCGTGAACGCGGACAGGCCGGCCAGCAGCACCGTCGGTGCCGTGGTCGATCTGGGGCGGTTCGCGGGCATCTGGGGAATCCTGATCGTGGAACGGTCCGGCGGGATCGAGCGGCCGGTGGCACGACGGAGGCGGGAGCCCAGACGGGTCCCCGCGCATCATGTCCCCCGGTTGGGTCAGCGTAGACAGGAAAGCCACGCTACGTCACCCGTTGTGCGCAACAAGTCACCCGTGCGGAGCAGCGTGCCGGACGAACCGGGCGCACACCTCGATCAGCCGGTCGTTCGCCTCGGTCTCGGCCACCGTGCACCGGGCGCCGTCCCCGGGGAAGGGCCGGACGGACAGCCCGACGTCGCCACAGGCCGCGGCGAAGTCGGCCGTCGCCCCCCCGGCCGGGACCCACACGAAGTTGGCCTCGCTGTCCGGCACCGGCCAGCCCTGGTCCCGCAGCGCGCCGAGCACCCGGGTGCGCTCGCCCACCAGGGCCGCGACCCGCTCCAGCAGCTCGGCCTCGGCGCGGAGGGAGGCGACCGCCGCCTCCTGGGCGAGGGACGAGACGCCGAACGGAACCGAGGTCTTGCGCAGGGCGTCGGCCACCGGCTCGTGAGCCACCGCGTACCCCACCCGGAGCCCCGCCAGCCCATAGGCCTTGGAGAACGTGCGCAGGACGACGACGTTGGGCCGCGAGCGCCAGACGTCGAGCGCGTCCGGCACCTCGGGGTCCCGCACGAACTCCCGGTAGGCCTCGTCGACGACCACCAGGACGTCGGGGGGCACGCGGTCGAGGAATGCCTCCAGCTCGGCGCGGCGCACGGCCGGGCCGGTGGGGTTGTTCGGCGTGCAGACGAGGACCAGCCGCGTCGCCGGGGTGACGGCGCCGGCCATCGCGTCCAGGTCGTGGCGGGCGTCCGCCGTCAGCGGTACCTGGACCGCCCGCGCCCCGGAGATGCCCACGACGATCGGGTAGGCCTCGAACGACCGCCAGGCGTAGACGACCTCGTCGCCGTCCGCACAGGTCGCCTGGACGATCTGGCCGAGCACGCCGACGCTGCCGGTGCCCGTCGCGACCTGCTCCGGCAGCACCCCGAGGTGGTCGGCGATCGCCTCGGTCAGCGCCGTCGCGAACATGTCCGGGTAGCGGTTCATCGACGCGGCCGCGCCCTCGACGACCGACAGCACGCTCGGCAGCGGCGGGTACGGGTTCTCGTTGGACGAGATCTTGTAGGTGGTGACGCCGTCGCGGGCCTCCGGCGGCCGCCCTGGCTTGTACGAGGGGATGGCGTCCAGCGCGGGGCGCAGGCGGACGGCGGGGGCGGGGTTGACGTCGGGCGCGGCCATGGACGGCAGGGTACGACCGCCGGCTGAGGCAGGATCACGCCGTGCGCCCGCCGCGAGTGACCACCGGTCCCCGGCGCCTGCGCGTCTACCGGCTGGTGTGCGGCCTGATCGACCTGTCTGTGAGCCTGGTCGTGCGGAGGGTCGAGTCCCCGCGCCGCCTGCCGGACGGCCCCCTGCTGGTCACGCCGAACCACCTGAGCGTGCTCGACCCGCTGCTGGTGGCGGGCTTCCTCCAGCGGTGCGGCCGCACCCCGCGGTTCGTGACGACGTCCGGGGTGTTCGGCGTCCCGGTGGTCGGTGACGTGCTGCGCTACTTCGACCACCTGCCGCTGACGCGCAAGGGCTCGTCGTCCGTGGTCGACGCCCAGGTGCGGGCCGCCGTGGCCCACCTGGCGCGGGGCGAGTGCGTCGTGCTGTACCCGGAGGGCCGCGTGACCCCTCGCGAGGACTTCCTGCCCGCCACCGGGATGCCCGGCGTCGCACGGATCGCGTCGCTGTCCGGCGCCCCGGTGGTGACCGTCGGGCAGTGGGGCCCGCAGCAGCTGACCGGGCGCGGGCGCCGCTTCGCCACCGGCGGCCTCCCCCGCCGTCCCCGCACCCGGATCGCCCTGGGCGAGGTCGTGCACGTGGCCCCCGGCTCGACCGGCCGAGACCTGGTCCGCGCCACCAAGGAGGTGATGGACACGATCACCGACGTCGTGGTGCGCCTGCGCGACGCGGCCGAGGCCGACCCCCGGTCCGACGGCCGCTGACCGCGCGCCGCCGCGCCAGGACGTCCCGGATCGGTGGGACGACGACCCCCTCGGTGGCCATCCGGGCGCGGACCTGGCGACGGGTCCGCAGGATCCCGACGGTCCCCACAGCCCAGATGACATACTGGGCCGTCAGCGCGACCCGGAAGTCGGCGAACGCGTAGGCCCCGCGGACGTCGAGCACGAGCCCCACCAGCAGCAACGTGACCAACGACGCGACGAACCCGCCGACGTTGACGATGCCGGTCGCCGTCCCCAGCCGGTTCGGTGGGTTGAAGCTGCGCGCGAAGTCGAAGCCGATCATGGAGCCGGGTCCGCCGACGGCCAGCGTGACGACCAGGCCGACCAGCAGCCACGTCGGCGCCGGGCCGCCGAGCGCGAGGACCGCGGTCCAGGCCGTGACGGTCGTGGCGACGATCGTCAGCACGAGCCACGACCGGCGCAGCGGGTGCCGCTGCACCAGCACGCCCAGGAACGGCGCGGCGCCGACGCCGGCCAGCACGAAGACGGTGAACAGCACGCTGGCCTCGGCGTGCGAGCGGCCCTGGCCGGCCACCAGGAACGGGAACCCCCACAGCAGCGCGAAGACCATCCCCGAGAACTGCGTCGTGAAGTGCGACCACAGGCCGAGCCGGGTACCCGGGTGCCGCCACGCGCTCAGCAGGTCCGCACCGACCTGGCCGAGGGTCGGCGCCTCGGCCTCGGTGCGGCGGTCGGGGGAGTCGCGCACGACCAGGAGCACCAGCACTCCCGCCAGCACGCTCATCGCGGCGGCCGAGCCGAAGGCCGCCGTCCAGCCGGGCCCGTGCAGGAGCGCGACGAGGGGGATCGCGGAGAGCAGCTGGCCGAGCTGGCCGAGGATCCCGGTCAGCTGGGTCATCAGCGGGACGCGCCGCGGCGGCATCCACGCCGAGACGAGCCGTAGCACGCTGATGAACGTCATCGCGTCACCGGCGCCGACGAGCACCCGGCCGAGGATCGCCAGCTCGAGCACGGCGCTGACCGCGAGCACGAGCTGGCCGGTAGCCATCAGCGTCGCGCCGGCGAGCACCAGCCGACGCGGACCGTACCGGTCGACCATCACGCCCACCGGAACCTGGAGCCCGGCGTAGACCAGCAGCTGCAGGACGGCGAAGCTCGCCAGCACGCTCGCGGACGCCCCGAACCGGTCCGCGGCGTCGAGGCCGGCCACACCGAGCGAGGTGCGCTGCAGGACGGCGACGAGATAGGCCGTGACGCCGACGCCCCACACGAGCCACGCGCGCCCGGGGAGCCGGCGAGAAGTCATGGGATCAATGATGCCTCATGGCGTCGCTGCGATGATGCTCCGATGAGCTTCGTGATCAAGGTCGTGGTGAACGCGGTGGCGATCTGGGTCGCCACCCTGCTGGTGCCCGGGATCGAGGTGGGGGGCGGGGACGGCGACACCGCGGCGCAGGTGCTGACGTTCGGCCTGGTGGGCCTGCTGTTCGGGCTGGTCAACGCGGTCGTCAAGCCGATCGTGAAGCTCGTCGCGTTCCCGCTCTACGTGCTGACGCTGGGCCTGTTCACGTTCGTCGTGAACGCCTTCATGCTGCAGATCACGTCATGGATCGCCGGGGCCACGCCGCTGACGTTCGCGATCGACGAGTTCTTCTGGACGGCGGTCCTCGGGGCCGTCGTGGTGACGATCGTGAGCCTCGTGCTCAACCTGCTCATCCCCGACCGCCGCTGACCCGCCCACCCCGGCGACTTCTGCTGCGTGTCCCACGTCTCAACAGGGCGCGAAGGGTGGGACACGCAGCAGAAGTCGGGGGCGGCTCAGGTGTGGCGGCGGGACTGGACGACGCGGAACCGGCCCGACACGTAGTGCCCGTCCGTGAGCGTCGCGTTCGCGGCCGGGTTCGCGCCGGTGCCGTGGAAGTCGCTGAAGGCCGCGCTCTGGTTGACGAAGACGCCCTGGGTGAGGTTTATCGACAGCGCGACGCCGGCGTCGCGCTGTCGATGAACCTCACCCAGGGCG
>DASROP010000095.1:0-3951 GCA_035646835.1 Actinomycetales bacterium
CCGACGCCCACGCCGCCGGCTCTTCCGCCCGAGGCGACCACGATGGATGCCGCCGGCGCGGCCGCTTTCGTGCGGCACTGGTTCGACCTCGTCAACTACGCCTATGCCACCGGTAACACCGAGCCGGTGGTGGCCGTATCAACACCCAAGTGCGAGAGCTGCAGCAACACTGTGGCCACCATTGATGATCAGTACTCGAACGGTGGTCGCATCGAAGGCGGCCAGATCACGGTAGTGGGGGCTGAGTCCCCTGCACCCGAGCCGAACCGGCCGGTATTGGTGACAACTGTTTACAGCCAGGCACCCCTGGCGTCCGTTACTGCTGGCGGTGAGACAAGTACGGAGTCACCGGCGGAAGAGAACGAGACGGTGGGCTTCTTCATCGAGTGGAGTGATGACGCTTGGACGGCCGTCGGAATCGGGGAGGGCTGACATCACGATGAGAGTGCTTCTGTCTGTGACCCTCGCCGTGGTGGTTTGCGTTGGTCTGGTTGCTCCTGCGCATGCCGACCCCGAACCGCCACCTACCTTCGGCGCCGGGCTCTCTGGCGACACGGCGGAAGTTGCAGCCGAACTGGACCGGCGTAACAACATTCCTGAGGGAACAGGTGGAACGGCGTCTGGCACGCCCGTAGCGGCAAATCCGTTCGTTTACTCGATGGTGCCGGCGTGCGCGGGGAACGGGCCAAGCGTCGGCGTGGACGCCCTGTGCCAGACCGCCGCCATCGCCTGCCCGGCGCCGCAGGTCATGTACTGGTTCTACCGCGCCCCGGCCGGAACCGCGTTCGGGTCACCGGGATGGAACCAGACGGGCCAGCGGTGCATCACCCCGCCGACCCCCGGATCGCCGCCGGTCGTCGTCCCAGGCCTCTCGCTCGAGGACTTCCAGCGCCTCCCCCTGCCAGCAGGCGCGCCGAACATCGAGCCGGACAACGGGTACACGCTGATCAACGTCCCGACGAACGTCTACGCCGAGGCGCAGCCCGTCGTCCTCGGCACGACGCTGCTCGGCTTCGACGTGCAGGTCCGGGCGACACCGGCCAGCTACTCATGGGACTTCGGCGACGGCACCACGCTCGGCCCGACGCAGGACGCCGGCGCCCCATACCCGGCGCTCACGACGACGCACACCTACGACGCCGGCGGCGCGTACGCGATCACGCTGACGACGTCCTACACCGGGGAGTACTCCGTCGAGGGCGGGCCCTGGCTGCCCGTCCCCGGCCAGGCGCAGGTCACCTCCGCACCCGTCGCCGTCGAGGCGCTCTCGGGTGGCAATCAGCTCGTCGCCGACCCGGTCACCTGAGCGCGGACGCCTTTGTCCACAGGGCATCTGCGCGTCCGAGGCGATCCTCGACAGACTGTGCGACATGAGGTTCGAGGTCGACCCCGCCGAGCTGGACGCGGCGGCAGAGCGGCTGCGCCACGTCGCCGACCAGACCTGGCTGGCGCAGGCGCACGTCGAGAACCTTCCCGCTTCTGCGCTGTGGGCTCCCGACCTCGGCCTCCAGGGCCGGGTCGCGCGGGCGACCGACGCGCTGACCGCGATGACCAGGGTCGCGGCGCTGACCGCCGCCGAGATCTCGGCCAACCTGCACGCCGCCTCCGTCGGCTACGCCGAGACCGAGCTCGCCCTGTCCGGCCGCGAACGGCTGCCCGAATGACGGCGACGGCGATGCCGGTACCCGACGTCGACACGGGCGCGGCGGGCGAGGCGGCTGACCGGCTCCGACAGGTCTCGCGGCTCACCGCGGCAGCCCGGGAGGTGCTGGAGCAGAACGCGCCGCAGGACTGGCGCGGGTCGGCGTCCACCGGCTACCTCGACCAGCGCGGCCGGGCCTCGGGTCGTCTCGACGCGACCGCGGGCTTCGCCCGCTCCCTCTCGACCGCCATCGACCGCTACGCGGACGCCGTCCGGCCGGCGACGCTGACCATGCGGCGGGCCGGCGCCGACCTGGAGCTCGCGCTGACCCGACAGGCCGCCGCCGACGAAGCCGACCGGGCGACGGCAGCGCGGCTCGTCAGCCACGCCTGGGACGAGTACGACCGCGGCAAGCGCGCCTACGACTGGGCAGTCGCGGACCTGATGGACGCCGTCTCCGCCGTGCCGGAGTTCCAGCCCGACCCCGCCGACTCGACCCACGACCACCTCAGTGCCCTGGGGCGGCGCTTCTGGAACCAGGCCGTCGCCGAACCCTTCGCCGGCGCGAAGATGCTGGCCTTCGGGTGGGTCGACGACCCCGAGGGCTGGCGGGCGATGGTCAGCGGCATCCCCGGCTCCGTCTGGGACCAGGCCACGCACCCCGTCCGCACCGTCGACGAGATGCTCGCCGGCGACGACTGGCGCAGCGGTCAGTACGGCGCCGCAGTCGGCAGCGCGCTGTCGATGGCCGCCGTCCACGGCAAGGTCGTCAAGGCGATGGCCTCGCCCGAGGTTCGCGCGCGGTACGCGCGCAACATGGCGGACCCGAACGCCCCACGGCCGCGGGTGCAGACCGCCGACGAGATGCTGGCCGGAGTCCATCTCGCCGCCCACGAGCACCACGACCTCGGCCACGCCGTCCGTCGGCACGTCGACGTGGACGACGACTACCTGCGTGACCGTCTGGAGAACGGCACCCTCGAGGACGGCGGCACGCGCGGCCCGATCCCACCCGACGCCTCATCATTTCGTGATCTGGCGACTGCGGAACGAGCCATCACCGAGGTGCTCAAGGCCTACGAGGCAGACGTCCGGGCCCTGGCGTCGGGCGAGGTGCAGCGCCTGCGGGCGATGACCATGACGTTCGACGAGCCACTCGGTCGGGTGATGAGTCCGGACGACGGCAGGTTCACCGTCAGAGAGTCGGCAAAGATCCGTGTGGTCCTCGTCTCGAAGGACGGGACCGTGTTCATCAAGTCTGCCTATCTGGAGGTGCCGTGAGCTACAGCGACGAGCGGGACAAGCTGCCGTCCCTCGACTATCTCCTGGGCAACGGATTCACGCCCGGTTTCGAGTCGTCAGTCCTCGATGCGGGGCAGGCTCTCGACCAGGGGATTCACTTCGCGGACCACGACGGCCACCTGGAGGACATCGAGAGGGAGCTGCGGATCCTGCTCGACCGTTCCCCTGACGAGGCGACCGCCAGGGCCAACCTGCTGCCGTGGATCAGCCAGTCGATCTTGCCCGACGGCACCTCGTACCTCGACTTTCTCCGAGTTACTCAGGCGCGAGTGACCCAAGGCTTTCGCGACCTGTCCTCGATCCCGAATCCTGGCGAAGAAGGCGACGGACTCAGGCCGCCACGCGTCTCCCGGTTCACGGACGAGGCGACCGCCAACGAGGCGTCGACGGTCGTCGTCCGGGCTCATGAGACGCAGCTGCGCGCCTGGACGGAGGATCCGGGCGGCTGGTGGCGGCAGCACTACTACGTCCCCAACGTCGGCAAGGTCACCGGCGTCGTGCTCACCCGCAGAGGCGACGCGTCCACCGAGGTGACTGGCGCCGTGGTCGTGATGAAGCGCGATCACGAGACCGGGCAGTCGTTCATCGACACCGCCTACCCGGAGATCGCGATGCCGACAGCGGTCCGCGGCGAGCTGCCCGACCTGGCCCACCTGATGGGCGGCTACTTCGGTCAGGACTGCTTCGACGAGGGCGGCCCGCTCCGCACGCAGCACAACTTCCAGGCCGGGACGACGGACCCGGCGAGGTCACGGGTGCGAGAGCAGCTCGAGGTGCTGCTCGACCGCGACGACGACGCGCTCCGGCGGGACGTGGAGTCGCTCGGGTCGTACGTCCTGCCGGTCACCCTCCGCTCGTGGCTGCTGCGGATGCGCTGGCGGATGGACGCCTACGATTGGTCGACGCCTCAGGGGCAGGAGGGCTGACAATGGACGGACACCCGGATGTCTTCATCCGCGATGACGCGACCGGTCGACGCGCCGTGCTGGTCAAGGGACCCGACGTCT
>DASROP010000096.1:0-2242 GCA_035646835.1 Actinomycetales bacterium
TCGTGCGCGTGGATCTGCGCGTCGTCGAAGGCGATGTTGCCGAAGACGTGGTCGAAGTGCTGGTGCGTGTTGACCGCCCATCGCACCGGTCGAGGGTCGAGCCGCCGGACGTCGTCCCCGGAGCTGCCGCCCCTGCTCCGCCGTGCCGCGGGTGTCGACGACCAGGACGCCGTCCGCGCCGGCGACGACGCCGACGTCGACGTCCCACTCGGGATACTGCCGCACCCAGCAGCCGGCACCGACCTCGGTCCAGTCGCGGTTGCTCGCGGTGCGCCCATGGGGCAAGAGCATGGAGGATCCGGTGCCTGTCAGGGACCGGATCCTCCATGGAAGCCCCGGAGTCAGTCGTCGACGCCGCGGGCGACGAGGGCCTCGCCGAGGCGGTCGGCGTGCCGCACGGTGCGGACGACGAGCGGCACCAGCAGCGCCCGCGGCGACCGCTCCAGGCCCCGCGCACGCCGCGCGTCACGAGCCTGGGCGTACGTCTCGACGAGCACCGGTACGGCGCGGATCGCCAGGGCCAGCACCAGCGCCACGCGATCGGGGGAGACGCCGACCCGGCGCAGCGGGCCCAGCATTTGCTCGAGGGTGTCGAGCATCTCGCCGACCCGTGTCGTCAGGGTGACGAGCGCGGCAGCCGCCACGCAGACCACGAGCGTCCCGACCACCACGACGGCTACCCGCCATCCCGCCGTCCACCACTGGAACGGCACGAGCAGCAGCGCGACCCAACGCAACGGCCAGACCTGGGCCGCCGCCGTCCCCACGCCGAAGCGCGCGACGCCGTACCCGGCCAGCACGACCGCCGCAGCGACCGCGACGGCCGTCGGGGTCCTGACCACGAGCACGGCCGACGTCAGGACGGCCAGCAGGGCCAGCTTCGCGCCGGCCGACGCGCGGTGCAGCGCCGACATCCCCGGCACGAACAGGCCGGTCACCGGGGCACCGCGCCCATCAGCGACCGGTAGGCGGCGACCGCCTCCTCCGGCGGGCCGTCGTGGGCCACGCGTCCGTCGTCCAGCACGAGCACGCGGTCCCATCCGGCCAGCAGGCCGAGATGGTGGGTGGCGAGCACGACCTGCTGCGGCAGTGCGTCGACGAGGGTGCCGACCTCACGGGCGTTCCGCAGGTCGAGCAGCGTCGTGGGCTCGTCGCAGACCAGCACCGTCGGCTCTGTGACGAGCACGGACGCCAGCGCCAGCAGCTGCTTCTGCCCCCCCGACAGCAGGTGGGCCGGGTGGTCCGCGTGCTCGGCCAGGCCGAAGCGTTCAAGGACGCCGGCGACGCGCGCGCTGACGTCGTCCCGGCCCAACCGCAGTCGTCGCAGCGAGAAGGCCACGTCCTCCGCAACCGTGGGCATCACGACCTGGGCGTCGGGGTCGGCGAAGACGAACCCGACCCGACGGCGGACGGCGGCCCCCTCACGACGCGTGTCCAGCCCGTCCACCTCGACCCGACCGGCGTCCGGGACGACGAGACCGTTCAGCAGCCGGGCGAAGGTGGACTTGCCCGAGCCGTTGGCGCCGATCACGCCGATCCGGTGCTCGGTCAGGTCTGCGGTGACGTCGCGCAGCACCGGCCGCGACCCGTAGGCGTGCGTCACGCCCGAGACCCGGATCATCCGACCCGCTCCACGACCACGGCGAGGCCGATGCCGCCGCCCACCGCGCAGGTCGCCACCCCGACCGTGCCGAGATCCCGGCGCACCAGCGACGAGAACAGCCGGACGACGAGCATCGCGCCCGAGGCGCCCCACGGGTGACCCAGCGCGATCGCGCCGCCGTCGGGGCAGACACGTCCGGCGTCGGACCCCAGCGCGTCGAGGCCGAGCGCGTCGGTGCACGCCAGCACCTGGGCGGAGAAGGCTTCGGTGACCTCGAGAACATCCACGTCGTCCAGCCCGAGGCCAGCACGCTTCAGCGCCGTCGTCACGGCCGGCACCGGCCCCAGGCCGGGCAAGGCAGGGTCGACCCCGACGACGCCCCACGACCGGACGGCGAGCCCGGGCAGGCCGAGCGCGTCCCGCACCCGCTCGGGGACGACGGCAACGCCTGCCGCGCCGTCGCTGTTGCCGCAGGAGTTGCCGGCGGTCACCGTCCCGCCGGTCACGAACTGCGCGGGGAAGCGGGACAGCCGTGCGACGTCCAGGCCGGCCCGGGGACGGTCGTCGGCGCGCAGGCCAGCGACCTCCACCATCTCTGCGTCGAACACGCCGGCGGTCTGGGCGGTCACCGCCCGGGCG
>DASROP010000097.1:0-7475 GCA_035646835.1 Actinomycetales bacterium
CCGTCGACGACCACACCTCAGCGACCGGGGTGCAGCGGTACATGCTGGGCGGCGAGCCGATCCGCGGCGCCGACGGTGGCCCGCTCACCGACGGCCACGGGCACCACCCCTACGTCACCTCCGCGGGGTCGGCACCCTCCCTCGGCAAGCACGTGCTGCTGGCCTACCTCCCCCCGGCCGCGGCGACGCTGGGCAATCGTCTGACGGTCAGCTACATGGACGAGCTCTACCCCGTCACGGTGGGTTCTGTGGACGCGACGCCGCTGTTCGACCCCGCCAACGACCGGGTCCGGGGGGAACCCGGGTGACCGACGTCCTCGTGTGCGTCAAGCGGGTCCCCGACAACTCCGGGGAGATCCTGCTGACCGACGACGCCCAGTCCGTGGACGCACGGCACGTCGGGTTCACGGTGAGCGCGCACGAGGTGTGCGCGGTCGCGCTCGCGGTGGAGGTCGCCGCGGCGACCGACGGCGAGGCCACCGTGCTCACGCTCGGCCCCGGTGACGCGGTGGAACAGGCTCGCGACGCGGTCGCCGTCGGCTGCGCCTCCGCCGTCCTGATCGAGGCGGACTCGGGCGCCTACGGTCCTGCCGACGTGTCGCGGGCCATCGCCGAGGTGGTCCTCGCCCACGCAGAGCGCGGCAGGACCTACGACCTGGTCCTGCTCGGGAACGACGCTGCCGACACCGGTGACTTCCAAGTCGGCGCGCGTCTCGGCTACGAGCTGGACCGTCCGGTCCTCACCGGAATCTCTACCCTCGACGTGACCGGACGCACGGTGACCGCCCGCGGCGACGGACCCGGGGGCGCCGAGGTCTTCGAGGTGCCCCTTCCCGCAGTCGTCACCGTGATGGAGGGAGGCGTGACACCCCGGTACCCATCGGTCCCCGGCCGGATGAAGGCCAAACGCGCCACCGTCGAGACCGTCATCCCGCGCACTGCGCCGACCGGAGGCGGGCGCGTCCGGCTGAAGCTGCCACCCGCGCAGCCGAGCTCGGTGCAGATCCTGGGCGAGGGCCCCGACGCCGCCCCCGCCGTGGTGGACCTGCTGGAGCGACTGGGGGTGCTCCCGACGTGATCCTGGTGTTCGTGGAGACCGACGCGGGTGGGGTCGTCGAGGTGTCCCGCGAGACCCTGACCTTCTCGCGTGGTCTCGCGGAGCGGGCCGGTGGCCTGCCCGTGCACGTCGTCGTGATCGGGGACGTGCCGGCCGGGACGACGAGCCAGCTGGCCGCCCAGGGCGTGCAGCGTGTCCACCACGCCCAGGACGAGCGGCTTCAGGCGTACTCCGGAGCCGCCTGGTCCGCGGCCGTGGTGGACGCCGCTCGCGACGGCGACGCGCGGGCCGTGCTGGCAGCAGGCACCCCCCGAGGCAGCGAGATCCTCGCCCACACTTCCGTCCGTCTCGGGGTGGCGATGGCCGCCAACGTGGTCGCCATCGAGGCGGTGTCTCCCCTGGTGGTGAGCAGGCAGGTGCTGGGCGGTTCCGCGCTCGAGGAGATGCGGCTCGACGACGACGTCGCCGTCCTCACCGTCGCCGGGCACGCCGTCGAGTCCGCGGAGGTCAGCGACGTCACCACCCCGGACGTCGTAACCGTCGCGCCGAACCTGCGGGACGGCGACCTGCTGACCCGGGTCGTGCGGACAGACCAGGGAGAGCCCGACCAGTCCGGTGCCCTGGCGTCGGCTCACGTCGTCGTCGGCGCCGGGCGGGGGGCAGGCGGGCGGGACGGCTTCGAGGACCTGCTCGAGCTGACCGACCTGCTCGGGGGCGCACTCGGGGTCTCCCGCGTGGTGACCAACCTCGGTTGGCGCCCGCACCACGAGCAGGTCGGGCAGACCGGCAGCCGGATCGCGCCCGACCTCTACATCCCGTGCGGCATCAGCGGAGCCATCCAGCACTGGGCCGGCTGTTCCGGAGCCAAGACCATCCTCGCGGTCAACAACGACCCGGAGGCGCCGATGGTGACCAAGGCGCACTACGCGGTGATCGGGGACCTGCATGAGGTCGTGCCGGCCATCAACGCGGAGATCTTGCGACGGCGCCCGTAGGACCGATCAGTTCGGCAAACCGGTGGAGTCCACACGTCGGCAGCACTTGAGGTCTGACGTTCTACGCGAGCGGGTCACGACAGGAGCAGACGATGGGTGAACGCCCCGAGCTGGCGATCGAGACAGAGGGCCTGGTCCGCCACTTCGGCAAGACCAGGGCAGTGGACGGCGTGGACCTGGCGATCCCGTCGGGCGCCGTGTACGGGCTGCTCGGGCCGAACGGTGCGGGGAAGACCACCACGATCCGGGTGCTGGCGACGCTGCTGCGGCCCACCGCGGGGACCGCACGCGTATTCGGCCACGACATCGTCACGGAGGCGGCCGCGGTCCGGAGCCGGGTGAGCCTCACCGGCCAGTTCGCGTCGGTCGACGAGGACCTCTCGGGGCTGGAGAACCTGGTGCTGCTGTCCCGGCTGTGGGGGTACTCCCGGCCGGCCGCCCGGCAGCGGGCCGGTGACCTGCTCGACGCGTTCGGGCTGGGTGACGCCGCCGACAGGCAGGTGAAGAAGTACTCGGGCGGGATGCGGAAGCGCATCGACATCGCGGCCAGCATCGTCGTCACCCCTGACCTGATCTTCCTCGACGAGCCGACGACCGGCCTCGACCCGCGCAGCCGCAACCAGGTGTGGGAGATCATGCGGGCGATGGTGTCCGCCGGCACCACCGTCCTGCTGACCACGCAGTACCTGGACGAAGCCGACCAGCTCGCCGACCGGATCGCCGTGATCGACCAGGGCAAGGTGATCGCCGAGGGCACCAGCAGCCAGCTCAAGGCGTCGGTCGGGACCGGGGCGCTGCACGTGCGACTGCTGGACCCGGACCGGCGGCCGCAGGCCGAGGAGCTGCTGGCCCGGACGTTGGACCTGCCCGTTCGTCGGGAGCCCGACCCCGCCGCGCTGTCGGTGCGGGTGTCCGACAGCGAGCGGGTCGCCTACGCGCTGGCCGAGCTGTCCCGGGAGGGCATCGCCGTCGCCACGTTCGCCCTCGGCCAGCCGAGCCTCGATGAGGTCTTCCTGGCGCTGACCGGCCGACCGGCCGAGCCGGAACCGGCCAGCAACAACGGCGCCCTCGCGGTGCCCGAGCCGAGCGAGAGGGCACCGCTGTGACCACCACGACCCGCACGGACGTCGTCCTGCCCGAGGCCGTGCAGGGCGTCCTGTCGAGCACCCGGCCCAACCGGCCCGGACCGCTGTCGACGTCGCTGACGTTCTGGTGGCGGGCGATGCTGAAGATCAAGCACGTCCCCGAGCAGCTGTTCGACGTCACCGCCTTCCCGATCATGTTCCTGCTGATGTTCACCTACCTGTTCGGCGGTGCGGTGGCCGGCTCGACCGGGGCATACCTGCAGCAGGTGCTGCCGGGCATCCTCGTCATGACCGTCACCTGGATCACGATGTACACCGGCCTGACCCTGAACCGGGACATCCAGCGCGGCGTGCACGACCGCTTCCGGTCGCTGCCGATCTGGCGGCCGTCGACGATCGTCGGGCCGCTGCTGGCGGACGCCGTCCGCTACACGCTGGCGTCCCTGATCATCCTGCTGCTCGGGATCGTCCTCGGCTTCCGTGCCGGAGCGGGGCCGGTGGGCGTGGTGGCGTCACTGGGTCTGCTGCTGGTCTTCTCGTTCAGCCTCTCGTGGATCTGGACCCTCGTCGGGCTGCTCGTCCGGACGGACAACGCTGTGTTCGCGATCAGCAACATGGTGATGTTCCCGCTGACGTTCGTGAGCAACGTGTTCGTCCCGCCGGAGACGCTGCCGGGCTGGCTGCAGGCGTTCGTCGAGGTCAACCCCATCTCGATCCTGGTGACGGCGACGCGTGGCCTGATGCACGGCGTGCCGGTCGCCGGGGAGATCGGCATCGTGCTCGCGATCAGCGCCGGCCTCGTCGCCGTCTTCGGTCCGCTGACGATGTGGGTCTACCGGCGGAAGGCCTAGCCAAGAAGCAGGGCGTGACGGACGACGGTCAGCTCGCGGAGTCCATGAACGCTCGGACCAGCTCGTCGAAGCGCGCGGGGTCGTCGAGCATCGGCAGGTGGGCGGACGACGGCAGTTCGACGTACCGGCCCTGCGGCACGCGGCGGGCGATCTCCGCGGACCGCTCGACCAGGTGCGGCAGATCGTGGGTCCCCACGACCGAGAGCAACGGGACGGCGATCTCCTCGAGCCGGTCCCACGCCGGCTCGCGTGTCTGCTCGTCACCGGGGTCGGCCGCCCGCAGCGCGGCGCCGTTCATCTCCAGGAACAGGGCCCGGGCCGTACCACCGACCGTGCCCTCGGGCCGGGACGGCCCGTCCAGCCACATCCGCGCCTCGCGGGCGTTGACGGCGTCCCAGTTCTCCGCAACCTCCAGGGCCTCGAGCTCCTCCCCGAGCGCCGCGACCTCCGGCGCGATGTCCCCCAGCGCCGGCGCCCCCGAGACCGCCGCCCCGACGACCACCAGCCCGGTGACCCGATCCTGCGCGTCGAGCGCCGCGTCCAGGGCCACCCGGCCACCCATCGAGTTGCCCACCAGCACCGCCGAGGCGACGCCGAGTCCGTCGAGCACCGTCCACAGGTCGGCCACCTGGTCGTGGGGCTCGGTCTCGTACGTCGTCGCGCCGTAACCGCGCCGGTCGTAGGCCAGCACCCGGAACGAGTCGGCGAGGGCGGTCGTCGTCGACTCCCAGACGCGCCGGTCGGCGACACCGGCGTGCAGCAGGACGACGGCAGGGCCGCTGCCGCTGTCGTCGACGGCGATGTCGGCCGCTCCGGAACGGATCATGTCGAGGCACGCTACCGGGGTGCGGCATCCTGGGGCGTGTGGATCTCCTGCTCCGCGAGGTGCCCTACGACGACCCGGCCGTGACTCTCCTGATCGAGGCGGTGCAGGAGGAGTACGTCGTCCGGTACGGCAGCCGCGACGCCGGCCCGGTCGAGCCGGGCGAGTTCGCCCCGCCCCACGGCGCGTTCCTCGTCGCGGAGGTCGACGGCGTGCCGGTCGGGTGCGCGGGACTGCGGCGGCTGGACGGCGACACCGTGGAGGTCAAGCGGATGTTCATCCGGACCCCGTTCCGCCGCAAGGGATACGCCCGCCAGCTGCTCACCGCGCTCGAGGAGCGCGCCCGGCTCGGCGGCTTCCGTCGCGCCATCCTGGAGACGGGCCTCCCGCAGCCTGAGGCGCTCGCCCTGTACCCCTCGGCCGGGTACGAACCCGTCGCGCCGTTCGGGCACTACCGCGACGACCCGATGAGCCGCTGCTTCGGCAAGGACCTGTGACGGCCCTCGACGTCGTCCCGGCCGACCCGCCGGACGACGACGCCCACGTCGAGCCCTTCTGGCGTCGGCTCGGCCTGCCGGGCCTGGTCGACGTCCACACCCACTTCCTGCCGGACCGGATGATGCGGCGGGTCTGGTCGCACTTCGACGCGGTCGGACCCCTGATCGGACGCCAATGGCCGATCACCTACCGGTGGTCCCACGACGACCGCGTCGCCTACCTGCCCACGCTCGGCGTCCGCGCCTTCACCGCGCTGCCGTACGCCCACCGCCCCGGGATGGCCGAGGATCTCAACGACTGGTCACTCGCCCTCGCCGAGAATGCTCCGGGGTGCGTGCCGAGCGCCACGTTCTTCCCCGAACCCGGTGTCCCCGCAGTGGTCCGTGCCGCCGTCGACCGCGGCGCCAGGGTCTTCAAGGTGCACGCGCAGGTCGGCGGCTTCGACCTGCGTGACGAGACGCTCGACCCGGTGTGGGGCCTGCTCGCCGAGTCGGGACTGCCGGTCGTCGTCCACATCGGCAGCGGTCCGGTGCCCCGACCCGGCGTCACCGGCCCGGAGCCGCTGGCCGGCGTCCTGGCGCGTCATCCGCGCCTGGTGGCCGTGGTGGCTCACATGGGCGCGCCCGAGTACACCGAGTTCCTCGACCTCGCCGACACCTACGACCGGGTCCACCTCGACACCACGATGGCCTTCACCGACTTCTTCGAGGAGGCCGCGCCCTACCCGCGCGACCTGCTGCCCCGCCTCGCCGACCTCGGCGACCGCATCGTGCTCGGCACCGACTTCCCCAACATCCCCTACCCCTACGCGCACCAGCTCGACTCGCTCGAGCGCCTGGGCCTCGGCACCGACTGGCTCCGGGCCGTCTGCTGGCACAACGGGTCGGCGCTGCTGGGCTGCTGAGGAACGGCGACCCCGAAGCGGTCGCAGAGCGCCGCGAGCGCATCGACGTCCCCGGCGGCCGCGGCCGCTCGGGCGCTCATCGCGGGGGCGTGCAACGCCCGGCCGACCGCGAGGTGCACGCGCCGTCCGGCCTCCTCCGCCGTGAGCGATCCCGCGTCGGGCGAGGCCAACAGCTCCAGGCGGCAGGTGATCTCGATGCTCCTGCGAAGCGCGGCGATGACCGGTCCGGCCGCCGCAGCCGCCGAACGCTCGGCGTACGTGTCCACGAGGGTGGTGACGAGGGCCCGACCCTGCTCGAGCGTGGCGGACAGGGCCTCGTCGGCGGCCAGGTCGTCGTCCATCTGCTCCAGGTCGACCAGTCGGACTCCCCGCAGGCACGCGATGGTGTCGTCGACGTTCCGGGGCACCGACAGGTCCACGACCGTGAGCGGTCGATGCGGACGTCGCGCCATGGCCTGACTCACGTGCTCGGAGGTCACGACGTGATGGGGTGCCGACGTGGCGCAGATCAGCAGGTCCGCCTGCGCCACACCTTCGGCCAGCGCCGGCATCGCGCGCACGCGCTCGGCCGCCGCGATCCGGGCCGCGGGCACCGGGTCCCGGGCCACCACGAACGGGGCGCGGCCCAGGCGCACCAGCTGCTCGACGGCCGCCGCGGCCATCCTTCCGGAGCCGACGACGACCACCACCGACTCCTCCGACACGGTCGCGGACAGCCCGATCTCCACGGCCCGGACCGCGAGGGACCGGCCCTGCTCCACCAGCCCGGTCGACGTCCGCACCCGTCGACCGGCCTCGAGCGCGGCGCCGAACAGCCGTGTCAGCCGCGGCCCCGCCGCCCCCGCGTCACGGGCGTCGGTGAACGCGGCTCGGACCTGCGTCTGGATGTCCACCTCCCCCATCACGCGGGACTCCAGCCCCGCGGTCACCCGGAAGAGGTGCTCGGCAGCGTCCAGACCGCTGCGGGTCGTGGCCGCGGCACGCAGGTCCCACGGCGCCGCACCCGACTCGAGGGCCAGCGCCCGCAGCAGCGTCGCGGGGCCCTGGGGGCCGATCGCGTACACCTCGACCCGGCTGCACGTCATCACGGCGACGGCCTCGGAGCAGCCGGTCTGCAGCAACGTCGAGAGCAGCTCGCCGCGCCGCTCGGGGCACACCGTCACGCGCTCGAGCAGCGACAGCGGCGTCGTCCGGTGGCTCAGCTCGAGCATCACCAGCCCCGGCGCCGCCGTCGCGCGCGCTCGCGACGTGGACATCGCCCC
>DASROP010000098.1:0-2653 GCA_035646835.1 Actinomycetales bacterium
GCCATAGAAGCCGCTGACCCAGACTGACGGCTGCCCCGACCGGCCAAGGTGCGAGATGTACGAGGTCAGGATGCGGTCGAGCCCGCGCTCGTACTCGCCCTCGCAGACGAAGCTCGTGAGCTCGTACCTCAGGACGTCCCACTGACCCTGGCTCTCTGGCCGACCGAGTTTGGACACCCCGTCGTTGGGGATGCTGCGAGTCAGCGGGTCCTCGGTGAACAGCTCTCGGTTCAAGGTCACGGTGTCTCCCCCGGCACGGTGATAGGGACGGCTCGGTAGTTCCAGCCGTCACGGGCGTCGAGCAGTCGGTAGCTGGATCGGGCGCTGTCGTGGCGCCCGGGAAAGAGGACGAGCAAGCGCCCCCGAGTAGCGGAGTCGACCGCTTCGATCACCCGGCTCGCGCGGGCGAACGGGAACAAGGCGCCTGCGCCGATCACGCAGACCACGGTCCGCTCGTCGACCTCTGGCGCGGTCAGTGCGTCGCGGATCTGCTGCTGGACAGCGGATTCGAAGCCCTCGAGCACGGATGACGTGAGGTACTCCGGGGACTCGAAGAAGGTGTCCCGGTACTCATGCGACGCGATCCATCGGCCGAACGCGTCCGTGATGTCGACGGTGCGCCAACTGCGCTCAGCGGCCGTGGTGTGGAGGGCCAGCTGCGGCAGATGGGCGCGCAAGCGCCGTTCCTGCTCAGGCGGGTAGACGGCGATCCAGACCCGCTCGGCCGGGGAGAGGCTCGCCGCCCAGGGCAACTCCACCTGCCGCCGGTACGTCTCGACGAGGTCTCCGACGACGCTCATGCGACGGCGCCCGTCTCGGACCGCTGCAAGTACGGGAAGGTGATCTCGAGGACGCCGCCCGCGGAACGCCGGTTCAGGAGACCCTGCCGGGATGCCTCATCGATCAGTGCGGCCAGCTCGTCGCTGCCGAGGTCCAGTAGCGAGATCCACTGCGAGCCGAGCAGCATGCTGCCGCGAGCTCCGTCGAGGCGACCGAGCAGGAGCGCGTACGCCACGCTGACCGATCTCGCGCCCGCACTCGTCCGGGTCTTGGAGGTCCTGCCGACAAGATGCCCGGTCTGGGTCCAGCTGGCTGCGGTGTTGCGACCGATCTTGGCGAGCGTCGCGTCGCTGAACCGGTCCGGGAAGGCCATGGCGACCGCCGCGGCCAGTTCCGCCGCGCCGACGCGCACCCCGCCAGGCACCTCGCGCAGTGACGTGAACGAGGCGCGGAGGAGCTCGTCCCGGCTGAACGCGAGCAAGCCCGCGAGCAGTCGTTGCGCGTCGGCCTCCAGTGGCCACAGATCCCGGAGGGCGCGGAACGCGGCGGCCGAGGAGTCGAGCACGTAGAGCTCGCGCAAGTGGCGCAGGACCCGCTTGCGACCGGCGAGCGTGGCGCGACCGAGGACGTTCTCGTTCACGACTGCGTCGGCGTACTCCGCCGCTGATGCCTGGATCGGCGTACGGGCCAGCAGCTCACGCAGGTGGTCGACCCCGATGGTGTGCCCCGCGCTGGTGTGCAGGTGCGCCATCACCGACGGCGACGCCGCTGTCACACCTGCCACGCAGCATCCCTCCTGAGCCATGTCCGCAATGCCATGTATACATGGCTGACAGTAGCCGGGGGCGACGACGACGGTTTCCTCGTGCCGTCCTCACCCCCGCTCGCCAGCGACGTGGCGACGGCACTGGCTTCAGTCCTGAAGGGCGCACGCGACAGGTCCGGGCTGACGCAGGAGCAGGTCGCCCATCAGGCCGGGTTGAGCCGGAACTACTACCAGCTCCTGGAGCACTGCCTGACGGATCGGCACAAGCGGACGCCGGCCAACCCCACGCTTGCCACGCTGGGGGCCATCTGCGGGGTGCTGGACATGTCGGTCACTGACCTGGTGGTGGCGGTGTACGGGCCGCCATCCATACCGCCGATGGAGTACCGACCTGACGCCTGAGTTCGCAGCGCCCTGCCGTCGCTGTCCTCGGAAACCACCATGGAACGTCCAGCTACTTCAGGACAGGGAAGTTTCAGCCGCCGTCCCACCGCGACAGACGCATGTCGACGCGCTCGCCGCCGGGTCGCATCGGCGTCCCCTCGTCGCGGTGGTGCCTGACGGCCCGCGCGAACACCTCGGGGGCGAACGAGCCGTCCACGCGCAGCACCCGCCACCACGGCACGCCCGAGCCGTACACCGACATCACGCGCCCGACCGCCCGCGGACCGCCGCGGCCCACGAGCTCGGCGACGTCGCCGTACGACAGCACCCGTCCGGCCGGGATCTGCTCCACGACGGCCAGGACGTCGACCGCGAAGTCCCCCGGCCCGCCGTCCGGCCCGCGAGCCAGCAGGCCGCTCACGCGCCGTCCGGCCGCCAGCCCGCGGCGTCGAACGCGGCGACCTGCAGCGCCGACCACGGGCTCAGCGCCCACGGTGCCGCGGTCACCGCGTCGACGAGGTCGTCCCACTGCACCCAGCGCCACTCGGCGACCTCGTCCGGGTCGGGCGAGGGGTCGCCGTCCGCCCTCGCCTCGAAGACCGGGCAGACCTCGTTCTCGACCAGCCCGGACGCGTCGGTCGCCCGATAGGCGAAGTCCGGCAGTGCCTCGCGGACGTCGGTCAGCTCCAGCCCGAGCTCCTGCCGGGTCCGGCGGACGACGGC
>DASROP010000099.1:0-15465 GCA_035646835.1 Actinomycetales bacterium
CGATCCGCTCGATGGTGTACCTGGCGTTGTCGTACGACCACCGGCTGGTGGACGGAGCGGACGCCGCGCGGTTCCTCTCCTCGATGAAGGAGCGCCTCGAGGAGGGGGCCTTCGACGCGGACCTCGGTCTGTAGGGCGACGACGTGGAGACCGACGAGTTCTGGGCGCTGATCGACTCGGCCCGCGACGAGGCGAAGGCCGACCCCGCGCGCCAGACCGAGCTGCTGACCCGGTCGCTGAGCGGGCTGGCGGCGGACGACATCGTGTCGTTCGACGCGCACTTCCGCTCCACCCGCGCCCGCGGTTACACGTGGGACCTGTGGGCGGTCGGCTTCCTGGCGGCGGGCGGGATGAGCGACGACGCGTTCATGGACTTCCGTGCCTACCTGATCGGCCGTGGCCGCGAGGTCTGGGAGCGGGCGCTCGAGGACCCGGACGCGATCACGGACGAGCTGGACTGGGGTCCGAACAGGGAACCCGCTGAGGCCATCGGGGACTCCGAGGGCCTGGCCTACGCCGCCGCCCAGGCCTACGAGCAGAGCACCGGCTCGGAGATCCCCGCGCTCGGCGCGTCCGACGACGGGTCCGCGGACGAGCCGGCCGACGAGCCCGCCGAGCCTTCGGGGTTGCCGTGGAACGAGGACCGGCCGAAGGACCTCGCCGAGCGGTTCCCCCAGGCCTGGGCGCGCTGGGGCTCCGGCGACGAGACGGACGACGAGGACTAACGGTCCCGACGCAGCCGCAGGCCGACCGCCAGCCACACGACGCCGAGGGCGACGACCGGGGCCTCCTCCTGGGCCGATCGCGAGTCGGTGATTCCGGCCACGGCCGCCTCGAGCACCTCGCCGAGGCCCATCAGCCACATCACCGACCCGAACGCAGCCGCCACGGCGACGAGGACCTTCAGTGGCCACCGGCGCTGCAGGGCTCCGACGGCGACGCTCGCTGCCACGACGAGCGCGATGCCGGTCAGGTAGAGCACTCCGAAGGCGGCATCCGGGAGGGCGTCGGCCGCGATCGCCCCGGTCAGTCCCTTGACGAGCAGCACGGCACCGCCGGCGAGCGCGAGGGTCGAGGCGATGCGGAACGTACGAACGCTGGTCGGTGCGGTGGCGGTGGCGGGGGCAACGGACATGGCTGGCTCCTCAGGTCGATGGAGCAGCCAGCACATCGGATCGGGCGTCCCGGACGCCCGGGCCCGCGTCCCGATCGGTCGGGCAGCTGCCCGGTCAGCGCGACGCCGGGAGGCCGGCGTCCCTGGCCCTGGCGACGGCGGCCGCCCGGTCGGCCACGCCGAGCTTGGCCACCAGCGCGGCGACGTGGTTGCGCACCGTCTTGGGCGCCATCTCCAGGGAGCGTGCGATCGACTCGGTCGAGCCACCGGCGGCCAGCCGGTCCAGCACGGCGAGCTCGCGTGGTGTCAGCGGCGGCAACGAGACCGGCTGGCCGGCGCTACCCAGAACCCGCCGGGCATGGCGCGCCGCCGCGCCGGAGAGGATCACGTCCCCGCGCGCCACGGCGTCCAGAGCCCGCAGGATCTCGTCGCGGCCGGCGCCCTTGACCAGGTACCCCGCCGCGCCGGCGTCGAGCGCGGAGCGGACCATGCTCGCGTCGTCCTGCATGGTCAGCACCAGCACCGCGACGTGCGGAACGGCCTCGGCCAGTCGTCGGGTCGCGTCCACCCCGCCACCGCCGGGCAGCCCGAGATCCATCAGGACGACGTCCGGTTGGGTCCGTCTGACCGCCGGCAGCACGTCCTGCGCGTGCCCGACGGCGCCCACCACCTGCACGCCGGGCGCGGTCGCCAGCATCTCCTCGAGCGCCTCGGCGAAGGGTGCGCTGTCGTCGACGACGAGCACTCGCAGGCCCGTGGTCACGAGACGGGCACCCGAGCGGTCACGACGGTGCCGCCGCCCGGCTGGGCCCGGACGTCGAGCGTGCCGCCGAGCTCGGTACAGCGCGACTCCATGCTGCGCAGGCCGGTACCCGGCCGCGGGTTCACGCCGACGCCGCGCCCGTCGTCCCCGACCGTCAGGGTTACCTCGTCGCCGGTGCGGACGACGATCAGCCGCACGCGGGCGGCCCGGCCGTGACGCACCGCGTTGCTCATCGCCTCCGCAGCCACGTGGTACAGGCCGAGCTGGACTGCCGCCGGCAGCTGGTCGACGCGAGGGTCGACGTCGAGCGACGCGCGGTCGTCCAGCACGTCGTCCGCCAGAAGTCGTAGCGCCGCACACAGCTCCCCGCGTTCGAGCGAGGGCGGTCCGAGCCCGGCCGCGACCCTGCGGACCTCGTCCAGCGCCGCCTCGCTGCGATCCCGGATGCGACGGACCATCCCGGACGCGCCCTCGACGTCGTGCGGGAGCAGCGCCGCCACCGTGTCGAGCCCCAGGGTGAGCCCGGCGATGCGTGGTCCGACCCCGTCGTGGAGGTCCTGCTGCAGCGCGCGCCGCTCCTCCTCGCGGGCAAGCAGCAGCGTCTCCCGCGCCTGCTGCAGCTCCAGTGCGAGCCGGGCGCCGCGCAGCTCGGCAGCGAGCGGCCTGGCCAAGGCGACGAGCAGTCGTCGGTCGGAGTCGGACAGGTCATCGGCCGGTCCCACCAGCAGGCGCCCGGCCTCGCCGAGCGAGATCGCGACCGGGTCGTCGACGGGAGCACCGGCACGGGCCACCGTCCGGGACCCCCGCGGACCCGCCAGCTCGACCGCCGCGTGACGGATGCGGAGACGCTCCACGAGGACGTCGACCACGGCCTGCGGGACGCCGGTGCCGTCGACGGAGGCCGCGGAGACCGCGTCCAGCACCGCGTCGAGGGCCTTGACCGGGTCGCGCCGCACCCCGTACACCACGCGGTCGGCAGCGCGCCGTGCGCCGTCCCGCACCGGGGTCACCAGCAGCGCGACCGCCACGGTCGCGAACAGGGTGGCGCCGACACCGGCCGCCGTCGCCAGGAGCCGCCCGACGGTCACCAGCACCAGCCCGTAGCACGCGGCCAGCACGGCGAGGACGCCGATCCAGATCAGGGCACGGTGCAGCAGCGCCTCGACGTCGAACATCCCGTGGCGCAGCACCGCGACGCCGATCGTGACCGGGACGGCCGTCACGCCGAGCATCAGCAGCACGAAGGACAGCTCGTTGGTCGCCCGCGGGCTGACCATGGCGAACGCGCCGGTGAGGGCGAACAGACCCATCCCGGCCACCACCCAGGCGAGCTGGTGGCGGGTGGGTCCGGTGGCGCGCTGCCAGCGGACCAGCAGGGTGCCCAGGCCGATCGCGCCCAGTCCCAGCAGCAGAGTCGTCGCGACGTCCACGACCGCTCGGGCGGCCGGCGTTCCCGGGACCGCCACGACGGGGTTGGCCACGGTGAAGCCGTCCAGCGTGCCGGCGGTCAGGGCC
Organism: Actinomycetales bacterium; assembly: GCA_035646835.1. Classification (GTDB taxonomy): domain Bacteria; phylum Actinomycetota; class Actinomycetes; order Actinomycetales; family DASROP01; genus DASROP01. The sequence continues at coordinate 3,393 of DASROP010000099.1, forward strand.
GACCCGAGCGTGGCGAGAGCACCGAGGCCCACCGCCGCCGCGACCAGCACCCGCGTCCGTCGTCCGGCGGAGCCTCCGGGGAAGACGAGCAGGAGGCACACCGCTGCGGTGGCCGCGGGCCACCAGGCCCATGTGCCCAGCCAGGCCCACCACGGCACCCAGGGCGAGGCGCCGGCGGCCCGCCCCGCAGTGCCCCCGACCAGGGCCAGGTCGGTGCAGACGGCGACGGCGAGCAGCAGGGCGCCGACCGTGGCGCTGGTGCTTCGTCCAACCAGGAGCACCCCGACGGCGGTGAGAGCGCCCAGGGGCAGCAGAGCGAGCCAGCCGTCCGGCGCGTCGGCCAGCACCACGGCCAGCAGCACCAGCGGGGCGACCGCCACCGCGAACACCACCGTGTCCCGAACCCGACCCGGCCACGAACCCGTCAGCGCGACGGCGGGGCTCCCGGGCCCGGAGTCGCTGGCCACGGACATGGGGGGCCTCTCTGACGCGACGGGCGGACCTGGGTCCCACTATCCCGCACGGCGCACGCGGCGGCGGGTACATCGGCGGTGCCGGTGGGCGGAGTACCCGACGGGCCGCCAGGATGGCGTCATGAAGATCGTGGTCAGCGGCGCGTCCGGCATGGTCGGGACGAACCTGATCCCCCAGCTGCGCGCGGACGGGCACGACGTCGTCCAGCTCGTCCGCCGCGAGCCGACGGCGCCCCACGAGGTGCGGTGGGACCCGTCGTCCGGGCGTCTTGACCCGGCCGCGCTGGAGGGCGTCGAGGCGGCGATCAGCCTCTCCGGCGCGGGTCCGGGTGACCACCACTGGTCGCCGGCGTTCAAGCGGGAGATCCGTGACTCCAAGGTCGACACCACGACGACGCTGGCAGGCGCGCTGGCCCAGCTGTACCCGAAGCCCGCCGTCCTGCTGAGCGCGTCCGCCACCGGCTTCTACGGCAGCCGCGGTGACGAGGTGCTCACCGAGGCCTCCGGGCCCGGCGACAGCTACCTGTCCGAGGTCCTCCAGGACACCGAGGCGGCGACGCGGGCCGCGCAGGACGCCGGGATCCGCACGGTCGCGATGCGCTCCGGAATCATCATGTCGCGCAAGGGCGGCGCGTTCGGCCGCAAGCTGCTGCCCGTGTACCGGCTCGGGCTGGGCGGCCGGATCGGCGACGGGCAGTTCTACTGGGCGTGGATCAGCTTGCACGACCACCTTCGCGCCGTCCGGCACCTGCTGACCAGCGACCTGAGCGGCCCCGTCAACCTCACCGGCCCCGAGCCCGTGCGCAACGTCGAGCTGAGCGACGCGCTGGGAAGGGCCCTGCACCGCCCCACCGTGCTGTTCTGCCCCACGTTCGCGCTGCGCGTCTACCTGGGCGGGTTCACCGAGGAGATCACGTCGAGCCAGCGCGTGGTGCCCCAGGCGCTGCTGGACGACGGGTTCGCGTTCGAGCACGCCGACGTCGACGCCGCCTGCCGCTGGGTCGCCGACCGCTGACTCGGAGTTCCTTGATCGTCGCGGAGTTCCTTGATCGTCAGGGGGTGGGTGGGAGGACCTCGGCGACCCGCCACGCGCCGTCGACCACCGCGAGCCGTAGCACCGAGGTGACCGGATCGGAGGCAGGCACGTCCGCGACGACGGACCCGTCCGACGTCCGCACCTGCCGGTGGGCACCGGTCACCACGGTCACGCGCACCCGTGCCTGCCCGTCACCGGCGTCGATGACCTCGACCTGAGAGACGTCGAAAGACAGCCCCTCGAGCACGAGGTCCCGGGCGCCGAGGTCGGCCAGCAGCGACAGGTCCGCGGCCAGGGCAGGCGAGCCCTCGGCGTTGGCGGCTGTCAACGGTGCGCTGTCGCCGGTCGCGTAGGCCCGCGCCCGCAGCTCGGACAGCGGCGCGACGGCGGACGCCGGGTCGGCCACGGCATCGGGCGGCGCTGCCTCAGCGACGGGCGGGGGCGACGACCCGGCATCGCCCGTGGCCACCAGCGCCGCGGTGGCTCCGCCCGCGAGGACGAGGGCCACGGCGCCCACGGCGAGGAGGGGGTGACGCCACCACCGGCGGCGCGGCCGCTCGCGCGGCGCCGGTGCTGGGGTGACGGCGGCGCGGAGCCGGTGCGTGACCACCTCGGCCGCCGCGGCGGTGGGGTCGGTCGGCACCAGGCGCACCGGCACGGCTGGCACGGCGTCGAAGCTGGCGACCGCGAAGGCCGCCGCGGACGGACGGCGCCCCGGCACCCGGTCGAGGGACGCCTCCACCAGCGCCGACAACGCGTGCGGCGTACCCGGCACGAGCGTCGCCAGCGGCGCGCGCCGCTCGACCGGCGGGGGCGGCTGCCCGGTCAGCGCGAACCAGCCCAGCGCCGCGAGCGAGTACACGTCGCCCGCCGGCGAGGGGACGCCGACGGCGGAAGCCGGGTCGCCGTACCCGGGGGTGGCGTGCACGTCGCCGGGCAGCCCCAGCAGGGCGGCCACGCCGAGGTCACCGAGCAGCGGGCGGCCGTCGTCCGCGAAGAGCACGTTGCCCGGTGAGACGTCCCCGTGCACGAGGCCGCGCCCGTGCAGGTCCGCGAGCGCGGAGGCGATCGGCGTCAGCATGGTCACCACCTCCCCGGGGTCGAGCGGCCCTCGGGTGCCGACGAGCGCGGCCAGGCTCCCCCCGCCGGCACGCTCGAGCACCAGCACGGTCTGCCGCCCGACCTCGACGACGTCGATCAGCCGGAGCACGTGCGGGTGGTCGACGCGGCGCAGGAGGGCGCTCTCACGCACGGCCGCCTCGGCGTCGGCGCCGCCGTCTGCGCACCGCAGCACCTTCAGCGCGACCGACGCGCCGGTCGTCTCCGTCGTCGCGGCCCAGACCTCCCCGGAAGCTCCGAAGCCCAGCAGTCGCCCGGTCACGTAGCCCGGGACACCCGGCGGGCGGGCCGGGTCGGCGGTGGGCTGAGTGGGCACGAGGCCAGCCAACCGCGGACGGCTTCATGATCGCGCAAGTTGTCCACAGGCCCTGCCGGCGGCGCGGCCGAGACGCTGCGGCACGATCGGGCCATGGCAGCCGAGGCACCGACCATCGTCGCGACGTCGGGCGGCATCCGGCCCGGCACACGGACCCGGGTGGAGTTCGACGCCCTGGTGCACCACGCGGTCGAGCTCGCCGGCGAGACCGGCCGGGCGCCGCGGGTCTGCCACCTCGGGACGGCGATGGGCGACCAGCGGTCGTGGAACGCCGACCTCGACGAGGCCGCTCGCGTCGCCGGTTTCGACCTGACCCACCTGAACCTGTTCCCGATGCCGACGTACCCCGACGTCCGCGAGCACCTGCTGGGTCAGGACGTCGTGTGGGTCGGCGGCGGCAGCGTCGCCAACCTGCTGGCGGTCTGGCGCGTGCACGGCCTCGACGAGGTCTTCCGCGAGGTGTGGGAGGCCGGGGTGGTGCTCGGCGGCGTCAGCGCGGGCTCGCTGTGCTGGCACGTCGGCGGGACGACGGACTCCTACGGCCCCGACCTCCGTCCCGTCACGGACGGGCTGGCGTTGCTGCCCTACGGCAACGGGGTGCACTACGACTCCGAGCTGGGACGGCGTCCGCTGATCCACCGGCTCGTCGGCGACCACACGCTGCCGCGCACGTACTGCACCGACGACGGTGTCGGGCTCGTCTACCGCGGCACCGAGCTCGCCGAGGCGGTCAGCGAGCGGGACGGCAAGGGCGCCTACGTGGTCGACACCCATCTCGGCACCGTCGAGGAGACACCGATCGACACGCGTCGGCTCTGACCCTCGCTCGAGTGTGATCCCTCAGGGCGACACGCCGGGCGTTTCGCCCTGGGGGCTCACACTCGATCTTCGGGGCGGCGGGAGAGGCGGCCGGGCCACCACACGCGCGGCCCGATGTCGTAGCAGAGCGCCGGCACCAGCAGCGAGCGGACGACGAGGGTGTCCAGCAGCACCCCGAACGACACGATGAACGCGATCTGCAGCAGGAACAGCAGCGGCAGCGTCGCGAGCGCCCCGAACGTCGCCGCCAGCACCACGCCTGCGCTGGTGATCACTCCCCCGGTCACCGCGAGGCCCACCAGCACCCCGCGCCGGGTTCCGCGCTCCCTGGACTCCTCACGCACGCGCGTCATCAGGAAGATCGAGTAGTCGATCCCCAGCGCCACGAGGAACACGAAGCCGTACAGCACGATCGCCGGATCACCCCCGGGCAGGTCGAGCACGTGGTTGAACACCAGGGCGCTGGCGCCGATCGTCGCGGCGAACGACACGACGTTGGCCACGATCAGCAGCAGGGCCGCCACCGCCGAGCGCAACAGGGCCACCAGGACGACGAAGATCACGGCCAGCACCGCCGGGATGATCACCCGGGTGTCGCGGTCGCTGGCCTCGCGGACGTCGAGGTTGACGGCCGTGCCGCCCCCCACCAGCGCGGCTCCGGACACGTCGTCCAGCTGCACCCGCAGGTCCTGGACGACGTCCTCGGCGGCCGGGCTGTCGGCAGCTGGTTCGAGGGTGGCCCGGAGGAGGACGAGACCGTCCTCGACCCGCGGCTGCCCCGAGGCGTCGGTGACCGGCACCACCGACCGGACGCCGGCCACCCCGGCGACCAGGTCGAGCGCCGCGGCCGCCTCGGCCTCGTGCACGAGCACCTGCGCGGGGTTGCCGGAGCCGGCCGGGAAGTGCTCGGCCAGCACCTCCTGACCCGCCACCGACTCGACCGGGTCGAGGAAGACATCGGTCTGCTTCGTTCCGGAGGCCATGAACGTCGGGGCGAAGGCCGCCAGGAGCAGCAGGGATGCCAACGTGACGGCCCACACCGCGCGCGGACGGCGGCCGACCAGCGCCGCGACGCGGCCCCACAGACCGCCGCCCGTCCCCGACGCGACCAGCTCGGCCGGGTGCACGTGATCGACCCGAGGGACCCGAGGCCAGAACAGCCACCGGCCGGAGTCGGGCCGGGCGTACCAGGGCACGCGGCCGCCGTCCGACCGGCTCAGGGACCGGCGGCGGAGTACGGCCAGGGCGACGACGACGGCGACGGCGACGACCGCGGCCGACGCCCCGAGCGCCGCGACCTCGCCACCGACCGCGATACCCACGCCGGCCGCCAGCCCGCAGAGCAGCAGCACCGGCCACAGCAGCAGCACCGGCAGGAACGTCAGCACCGCCAGCATCGCGGCGACGACGCCGATCGCTCCCACCGGCCCGAGGCCGCGGGTCGAGCCGAGATCGGCGAGCAGCAGGCAGAGCAGGCCGAGCGCGACGGTGGCTGCGCTGGCCACGATCGGCTCCACCGCGGCGCGCCAGGCGCGGCGCATCGCGTCGTACTTCGAGACGTGGTCGTGCAGCTCTTCGCGGTACCGCGAGACGAGCAGCAGCGCGTAGTCGGTAGCCGCGCCCACGACGAGGATGAACAGGATGCCCTGGCTCTGTCCGTTGAGCCCGATCACCCCGGAGTCGGCCAACGGGTAGATCACCGCCCCTGCCGCGCTCAGGGCGAACAGCGCCGTGCCCAGCGCGACGAACGGCAGTACCGGGCTCCGGTAGACGAGCAGCAGGATCACGAACACGACCGCGAGCGTCACCTGGAGCAGACGCGTGTCGATCCCGGAGAAGACGGTGACGAAGTCGGCCAGGACGCCGGCCGGCCCGGTGACGTAGCCGTCGACGGCCATCTCGGCGACGCGTTCGCGCAGCGCCTCGACGACGACGAAGAGGGCCGACTCGCCATCGATCAGCTCCTCGGCCGCGGCGGCGTCCAGCGGGACGGCGACGAGCACCGCCTCGCCGTCCTCGCTGGGAACTGCAGCGATCGGCTCGTCGACGACGTACTCCCCCACCGCGTGGCCGCCCTCGGCCCCGGTACCACCGAGCGGGATGTCCGGCAGGTCGGCCACCAGGTCCTCCACCGCGGCACGGTCGGCACCGGTCAGGCCCCCCTCCCGCTCGAGGACGACGAACGCGGGAAGCGCCTCGCTGTCGTCGAAGTCGCCGACGACAGCGGCCACCTCGGTCGACTCGGCGGTCTCCGGCAGGAACGAGGCGTTGTCGTTGCGCTGCACCTCCGACAGCCGACCGACCAGCGGGCCACCGACGGCGGCGACGCCCACCCACACACCCAGCGCAAGGAGCAGGGCCAAGGCACGGACGACGGCACCGCGAGACGACATGAAGATCAGTCTGACGGGGGTTCGCGTGAGCGGTGGGCGTAGCCTGCGGGCGTGGAGTTCGTGGACGTCCCCTCACCGGCGGAGTACCGCGAGGCGTGGACCCTGCAGCGTGAGGTGCACGCTGCCGTCGTCGCCGACGAACGCCCCGACACCGTCCTGCTGCTCGAGCACGATGCCGTCTACACCGCGGGCAAGCGGACCGAGCCGCACGAGCGCCCGTTCGACGGCACGCCGGTCGTGGACGTCGACCGCGGCGGCAAGATCACGTGGCACGGCCCCGGCCAGCTCGTGGGGTACCCGATCGTGCGGCTCGCTGACCCGATCGACGTCGTCGCCTACGTACGCCGGCTGGAACAGGTGCTGATCGACTCGGTGACGGAGTTGGGTGTCGAGGCCGGCCGCATCGAGGGCCGCAGCGGCGTCTGGGTCGCGGCCGACGACCGCGGACGCGAGCGCAAGATCGCGGCGATCGGCATCCGGGTGGCGCAGGGCGCGACCATGCACGGCTTCGCCCTGAACTGCGACTGCGACCTGTCGGCGTACGCGCGGATCGTGCCGTGCGGCATCCCGGACGCGGACGTGACGTCGTTGAGCGCCGAGACCGGGCGACCCGTGACGGTCGCCGACGCGCTGCCCGTCGTCCGCCGGCACATCGCGGCCACCCTGCCGGAGCGACAGACGGCCGCCGCCGGCTGAGCCGGATCACGAGGTCAGTGCGCCGCGGGCTCTGGCCACGAGGGCTGCCAGCTCGGCGCGCTGGTCCCACGTCCCCGGGTCGTGCCGCCATGGACGGGTGGCCCGCTGGAGACTCGTCTCGTCCCGTAGGCATGGCCTCACTGCTGCGCCCGGGCCAGCAACGCCCTCAGCTCCAGCGCGGCCACCTCGTCGCCCTCGACCTGCACGGGGTGCTCGTCGTCGGCCCGGCCCCAGACCCACGACCACAGCGCGTCCACCGGACCCGAGACGACGGCGTCCGCCGGGCCTTCCCCGTCGCCGTACTCGACCATCTCCGCCAGCGGCCGCACGCGACGGTCCACGACCGTGCCGCCGTCCGCCCCCGAGCCGAGCAGCCGCGTGGTGCGGCCGGACGCCTCGACCCGCTCGCCGAGTCGCGTCCCGAGCCAGAGGTTCAGGGCCTCGTCCACACCGTCGGCAGCGAGGTCGGCGTCCACGGTCCATGGCCGACCGAGCGCCTGCGCCAGGTCGACGCGGTGGACGGCGGTCTCCTGCGCCATCCGGCGGATCCAGAAGCCCACGGTTCGATCGGCGGCACTCCACGTGGCACAGGGCTCCTCCGGACTGCGGCCGTCGAGGGTCTCCAGCAGGGCGGTGGCGCCCTGGCGCGACCACGTCAGCAGCTCCTCGCCCGGCCCCGGGCACGACGCCCACGTCATGGGGCGCCGGCCGTCGCCGACCCAGGCCGTCACCAAGCGGTGCACGCTACCGACGTGCCGGACCAGCTCCCGCGCGGTCATCGGCGCACATGCGGGCACCACGACGTCGGGGCACTCCCCGGTCTGGGCGGCCAGCCGCGCGAAGCGTGTGCTGTCGACGCCGAGTTGCCCGAGCAGCGATGCCTTGTCCATCAACGCAGCTGGGGCAGGACGTCGGAGGCGAGCAGCGAGATGTGGTCGAGGTCGGCCAGGTCCAGCACCTGCAGGTAGGCCCGCTGGCTGCCGGCGTCGGTGTAGCGGCCGAGGGCGTCGACAACCTCGGACGGTGTGCCCACCGCCCCGTTCGTCTTCAGCTCGTCGACGTCCCGCCCGATGGCCGCCGCGCGCCGCCGCACCTCGCCGTCGTCCGCGCCGCAGCAGACGACCAGCGCGTTGGACCAGACGAGGTCCGCGGGATCGCGACCGATCCCCTCGCACGCCGCGCGGGTGCGGGCGAACTGCTCCGCCGTCCGCTCCGTCGAGACGAAGTTGACGTTGTACTCGGTGGCGAAGCGGGCAGCGAGCTCCGGCGTCCGCCGCTTGCCGTTGCCGCCGACGATCACCGGCACAGGTGCCTGAACCGGCTTGGGCAGCGCCGGCGAGTCGACGACACGGTAGTGCGGACCGTCGTGGCCGTACCTCTCGCCGGACGGCGTCGACCACAGTCCGGTGACCACCTCGAGCTGGTCGGCGAGCCGGTCGAACCGCTCCCCCACGGGCGGGAAGGGAATGCCGAGCGCCTCGTGCTCGGCCTCGAACCAGCCGGCGCCCAGCCCCAGCTCGACCCGACCGCCGCTCATCTGGTCGACCTGGGCGACCTGGACGGCGAGCACTCCGGGATGACGGAACGTTGCCGACGAGACCAGCGAGCCCAGACGGATCCGGGAAGTCTCGCGCGCGAGCCCGGCGAGCGTCGTCCAGGCGTCCGTCGGCCCGGGCAAGCCGTCGCCGTCCCCGATCGCCAGGTAGTGGTCGGAGCGGAAGAACGCGTCGAAGCCGCCGTCCTCGGTGGCTCGGGCGACCGCGAGCAGGTCGTCGTAGGTGGCGCCCTGCTGCGGCTCGGTGAAGATCCTCAGGTCCATCCGATCAGGGTAGGCAGCCACGCGCCCTACCCTGGCCACGCCCCGATCGAGAGGAACCCGTGTCGGCCCTGCTGCTGTGCTTCGCGGCCCTCCTGCTCGTCGCGGTGCTGGTCTCCGAGCGCGCCCACCGGACCGTCCTGTCCACCGCGGTCCTCTTCCTGCTCGGCGGGTTTTTCCTCGGCCCGGGCATGCTGGACGTCATCGCGGTCACCCCCGACGACCCCGTCGTCGGCGGGCTCGCCGAGCTGGCCCTGTTCTCGGTCCTCTTCACCGACGGGATGCGCGTCGGCCTCCGCGACCTGCGCTCTGCCTGGCGGCTCCCCGGCCGGGCCCTGCTCCTCGGCCTGCCGCTGACGCTGCTGATCACCGCGGGCCTGGCGCACTACGTCGCCGGCCTGCCGTGGCTGGAGTCGTTCCTGCTCGGCGCGGTGCTGGCGCCGACCGACCCGGTGTTCGCAGCGGCGATCGTCGGCCGCGAGGAGGTCCCGCAACGGCTGCGGCACCTGCTCAACGTCGAGTCGGGGATCAACGACGGGCTGGCCCTGCCCGTGGTGCTGGCGGTCCTCGCACTGGCCGGCGGCACCGAGACCAGCGGCTGGGTGCTCGCGGAGGAGATCGCCCTCGGCGTCGCCGTCGGCGTGATCGTGCCCTACGTCGTCCTGCGCCTGGAGCGACTCCCGTTCCTGGCCGCGACGAAGGGCCTCCAGCCGCTGGTCGCCGTGTCCATCGGCCTGCTGGTCTTCGCGCTCTGCACGGCCACGCACGCCAACCTGTTCCTGGGCGCCTTCGCGGCCGGTATCACCGTCGCCACCACCGGCCCGGGGTTCCGCGAGGAGTTCGAGCAGTTCGGCGAGCTGGTCAGCGAGCTGCTCAAGCTGGCGGCCATCCTCGTCTTCGGCGCCCTGATCACGCCGGACTTCCTGTTCCAGGAGATCCCCCTGACCGGCTACGTGTTTGCCGTCCTCGCGCTGGCGCTGGCCCGGCCGCTCGCGCTGCTGGCGTCGTTCCTCAAGTCCGGGCTCGCCGTGCGCGAGCAGGTCGCCGCGATGTGGTTCGGCCCGAAGGGCTTCGCGTCGGTGGTGTACGGACTGGTCGTCCTGGCCTCGGGGATCGACCTCGCCGACGAGGTGTTCCACCTGGTCGCCCTCGTGATCGTGCTCTCGATCCTGGCGCACTCGTCGACCGACGTCGTCGTGGCGCGACAGTTCGACGATGAGGAGGCGCCGCCGTGACCCTCGCGCCTCGGGCGGCGGAATGCGGCCCGGTGCGCGGGGCTTACGCTGGGTAGGCCCCGATCGGAAGGACGACCCGCGTGACCCTCGCTCCGGAAGGACGCCGGCTGCTGCGCCTGGAGGCGCGTAACGCCGAGACCCCGATCGAGAAGAAGCCGGCGTGGATCAAGACGCAGGCGCGGATGGGGCCCGAGTACACCGAGCTGAAGTCCCTGGTGAAGCGCGAGGGCCTGCACACGGTGTGCGAGGAGGCGGGCTGCCCCAACATCTTCGAGTGCTGGGAGGACCGCGAAGCCACCTTCCTCATCGGGGGCGAGCAGTGCACGCGCCGCTGCGACTTCTGCCAGATCGACACCGGAAAGCCGGCCGCACTCGACCGCGACGAGCCGCGACGGGTCGCCGAGAGCGTGCAGGCGATGGGGCTGCGGTACTCGACCGTCACCGGCGTGGCCCGCGACGACCTACCGGACGGCGGCGCCTGGCTCTACGCCGAGACGGTGCGGCAGATCCACGCGCTCAACCCGGGCACCGGCGTCGAGCTGCTGATCCCGGACTTCAACGCGGACGCCGACCAGCTGGCTGAGGTCTTCTCGTCCCGTCCCGAGGTGCTCGCGCACAACGTCGAGACCGTGCCACGCATCTTCAAGCGGATCCGGCCCGCGTTCCGCTACGAGCGCTCGCTCGCCGTGATCACCGCCGCCCGGGACGACGGCTTCGTGACGAAGTCGAACCTGATCCTGGGCATGGGCGAGACCACCTCCGAGGCGGTCGACGCGCTGAGCGACCTGCACGAGGCCGGCTGCGACCTGGTCACGATCACCCAGTACCTGCGGCCGTCGCCGCGGCACCACCCGGTCGAGCGTTGGGTCAAGCCGGAGGAGTTCGTCTCGCTCTCCGACGCCGCCACCGAGATGGGCTTCGCCGGGGTGATGAGCGGGCCGCTGGTGCGCTCCTCCTACCGCGCCGGCCGGCTGTACGCCGGAGCGGTCAAGCGCCGGGGAGAGCGGCTGCCGGAGTCGCTGGCCCACCTGGACGTCGCCACCCCGGCCCGCCAGGAGGCGTCTAGCCTGCTCGCGCGCAGCTAGGATCGAGCCCCATGTCCACACCTGCTCCAGAGCCGCGCAAGCGCCGTTTCGGTCGCAAGCGCACCGAGGCCGCCGCCAAGTCCAAGACCGGCCGCGTCGCCCAGATGCGCCAGGTCTTCGCGATGACACGTCGCGCGGACCCGTCGGTCGTCTGGTGGATGCTCCTGGTGGCCGCCGGCGTCCTGGTCGTTGCGCTGGGCATCGGCCTGCTCACCGGCCACCCCGTCTACGCGACCGTGCTGGGGTTGCCGATGGCGGTGCTGGGCGCGATGTTCGTGCTCGCCCGCAAGGCCGAGCGGGCCGCCTACCTGCAGATCGAGGGCGAGCCCGGCGCTGCGGGAGCTGCGCTGCGCGCGTTGCGCAAGGGCTGGGCCGTCGAGGAGGCCCCGGTCGCCCTCGACCCGCGCACGCAGGACGCCGTCTTCCGGGCCGTCGGCCGCCCCGGGGTCGTGCTGGTCGGCGACGGGCCACCGCACCGCATCGCCAAGCTGCTCGAGACCGAGCGACGCAAGGTCGTCCGGGTGCTGCCGACCGTCCCGGTCCACCTGATCCAGGCGGGCTCGGGCGACGAGCAGGTGCCGCTGCGGCGGGTGGCGCCGAAGGTGATGAAGCTCAAGCCCACGATGACCAAGCAGGAGGCCGCTGAGGTCACCAAGCGGCTCAAGGCCCTGGGCGGCATGCGGCCGCCGATCCCCCGCGGCATCGACCCGACGAAGGCCCGCGTCGACCGCAAGGCCATGCGCGGTCGCTGAGGTGCCGACGTCCGACCAACCACCGGTCGACCCTCGTGATCGTCGGACCGTCCTGGTCGTGATCACCACCAGTTCGGTCCGACGATCAGGGTCGGCGACGCCCGCTAGGGTCATCGCCGCGCGCGCGTAACACCGGTGAAACATCTCAGACACCGAGGTGACACGGGCCCGTCCTAACGTCACCGTCGACCGCCCCGCCAACCAGGAGGATCGATGTTCAAGGACTCCGACGAGGTCCTGAAGTACTGCACGGACAACGACGTCAAGTTCGTCGACGTGAGGTTCTGCGACCTTCCCGGGGTGATGCAGCACTTCAACGTGCCGGCCCAGTCC
>DASROP010000100.1:0-6996 GCA_035646835.1 Actinomycetales bacterium
GCCCCTGACCGGGCCGATCCACCCTCACCCCAGGTGAGCACAGGGCGTCCCCGCTCTCGTTGATCGACCGCAGGGACGCCCAGCACTCACCCGGGGTGAGAGCGGAGGCGCCCGGTGCGCGTCAGGGGGCGATGGTGGGGAAGGGCTCGCCGACCGGCCCGACGTCGTCCGCCACCTCCGCGGTGCCGAGGTGGCCGCGGGGCAGCCCGACCGCGAGCAGGGACGCGGCCACGACGACGAGCCCGACTCCCAGCCAGGCCACGTCGAACGCGGTGACCGCGACGAGGGCCGGGACGGCGACGTTCGTCACCGCACCACCGCCCTGGCCGAGCAGCGACTGCACCGACAGGACCGTGGCGCGCTCCCCCGACGTGGTCTCGTCGTGCAGCAGCTCGCCCACGAGCGGGTCGTCGGCGCCGATCGCCACGTAGAGCAGAACGTACGCCGCCGCAGGCAACAGCCATCCTGGGAGGGCCAGGCCCGCGAGCAGGACGCCGGCCAGGGCGGTGACGAGCACGAGCGCCCGTCCGGTGCCCTTCGCGAGGTGCGCCAGCGCGGGCGCCAGGCGTGCTCCGGCGGCGGCACCCAGGAACGCCAGGGTGACCAGCACGGCGTAGCCCTCGGCGCCGATGCTCTCGCCGAACTGCAGGGGTGACAGCAGCTCGCACGTCACGAGGACGACCCCGGCCACAGCGACACGCGCCGAGAGCCGTCGCAGCACGTGGCTCCGGGTCACGAGGGCCGACCCGGCCACGACGGTGCGCGGCACGTCGACCAGGACCTCGCGGACCGTCGGCCGCGCCCCGCCGCGGCTCGGCTCGTGGACCCACGCGGCGACGAACGCCACGCCGACGACCCCGAACACCGCGGCCGCGAGGTAGGGGACGGACAGGGTCAGCAGCACCGCGCTGCCGGCCTCGGGCAGCCAGGCCAGAGCGATCAGGCCACCGCCGGCGAGGGAGCCGATGCCGAGACCGAGCGCCCCGGCGGCGTGGGCCCGGGAGAGAGCCGGCTTGAGGTCGCACCGGGTGTCGACGGTGCGGGCCGCGTCGACGTACCAGGCTTCCAGCGGCCCGGAGTCCAGCGCGCGGCCGACACCCATCAGCGCGGCGCCGACGACGAGGACCCAGACGCCCTGGCCGAAGGCCAGCACGACGGCGCTCACCACGAAGAGCAGGCCCGAGGCCACCAGGACCACCCGGCGTCCGATCACGTCGGCCAGGCCTCCGGTCGGAAGCTCAAGGACGACGCAGGTCAGCCCGTACACGACGAACACGAGGCCGACCGTCTGCAGCGACAGCCCGCGCGCGGTGAGCAGCAGCACCAGGGCAGGGATCAGCAGGCCGGTCGGGAACCAGCGCAGGAACGTCAGGACGACGAACCGCCGGCGCAGCGTCAGGAGGTCGGGAACTTCGGTCACGGGCTCTCTCCGTCGCGGAAGAAGGACTGCAGGTGCAGCTCGACCCAGCGGGCGTCCGGGTCGTCGGGGGTCTCGGCCTCCCAGACCAGCTCGGAGATCTGCTCCCCGAGCCGCCGCAGCGCCTGCGGTGTCAGGCGCACCTGCATGTCGCTGGAGGCGTGGGCGTCGAGCCACGCTGTCGGCCACGCCGACGCCTCGCGCTGCCGGCGGCGGACGCCGGCCAGCAGGTGCTCGATCTGGACGGCGATGATCGTGTCGACGGCGGCCTTCTCGGCCGGGCCCGCGCCCTCCCAGAGCCGGAAGGACGTGCTCTCGTGCGCAGCGCGCCAGACCTTCTCGCGGCGCGACGGCTGCTCGGGGGCGGGCTCGATGAAGCCGAACCGCTCGAGCTGGCGCAGGTGGTAGCTGGTCGAGCCGCTGCTCTCGCCGAGGTCACGGCCCAGCGCGCTCGCGGTGGCCGGCCCGAGCATCCTCAGGCGGCCGAGCAGCTCGAGGCGCAGCGGGTGGGCGATGGCGCGCAGCGAGGCGGTGTCCTCGACGTAGCGGGTGGATCGGGAGGCCATGTCGCCACCGTAGACCACAAAGACTCCTTTGCAAAGAAATCTCTGTGGTCTACGGTGGCGCCGCATCGACAGAATGAGAACCAGCGAGCGACACACTGCTGGTGAGGTGGTTCCGCAGCGAAGGGGCACCGACTCGACGAGACTGCGTGTCCATGACCACTCCTCCAGACCGGTACGACGAGGCGCTCGACCGCGCCATCACCCATGCCCGCGCGTGGCTGGGCAGCCTGGACGACCGGAGCGTGCCGGCGCGGGCGTCGATCGCCGAGGTCGCGGCGGCGCTGGGCCCGGACCTGCCGGCAGGTCCGTCGTCCGCGGCCGATGTGGTCGACACGCTGGCCCGCGCCTGCGAGCCGGGGCTGGCGGCCATGCCCTCCGGACGGTTCTTCGGCTTCGTCATCGGGGGGACGCATCCGGCGGCGCTGGCCGCCGACTGGCTGGTCAGCGCCTGGGACCAGAACAGCGCCATGCGTCAGGTCACCCCCGCCCACTCCGCGGTCGAGGACGCCGCGTCCAGGTGGGTCCTGGACCTGCTGGGACTGCCTCGAGAGGCTGCGGTCGGCTTCGTCACCGGCGCCACCATGGCGAACTTCACGTGTCTCGCCGCCGGCCGCCACGTCGTCCTGAAGCGGGCAGGCTGGGACGCCGAGGCCAACGGCCTGGCGGGTGGCCCGCGCGTGCGGGTCCTGGCCGGGGCAGAGCGGCACGTCAGCGTCGACCTGGCGCTGCGGTACCTCGGGCTCGGCAGCCCGGAGACGGTCGCGGTGGACGACGAGGGACGGGTGCGCGTCGACGCGCTGGCCGAGGCACTGCTCGCCGGGGAGGGCGCCCCGACGATCGTGGCGCTGCAGGCGGGGAACATCCACTCCGGGGCGTTCGACCCGTTCGAGGCCGCCATCGAGACGGCGCAACGACACGGCGCCTGGGTCCACGTCGACGGGGCGTTCGGCCTCTTCGCTGCAGCCTCGCCGTCCTGTCGTCATCTCGTGACGGGCTACGAGGCCGCCGACTCGTGGGCGACGGATGCCCACAAGACGCTCAACGTGCCCTACGACAGCGGAATCGCCATCGTGCGTGACCGCGCCGCGCACCGGGCCGCGCTGGGGGCGCACGGTGAGTACCTCCTCCGGGACGACGAGGGCGACTCGCACGAGCTGGTTCCCGAGATGTCGCGGCGGGGACGCGCCCTTCCGGTGTGGGCGGTGCTGCGTTCCCTGGGCCGCGATGGCGTCGCTGACCTGGTCGCCCGGCTCTGCACCCACGCGCAGGCGTTCGCTGCCGGGCTGTCGGCGATCGACGGGGTCGAGGTGCTGAACGACATCGTGTTCACCCAGGTGTGTGCGGCCTTCGAGGACGACGCGCGCACCCAGGACGTGGTGGACCGGCTCCTGCGGGACGGAACCGCCTGGATCACCGGGTCGCGCTGGCAGGGGCGAGCGGTCCTGAGGATCTCGGTCAGCAACTGGTCAACGACCTCGGAGGACGTCGCCCGAAGTCTTGCGGCGCTGCGACGGGCGGCGTCGGTCGCCTGAGTCTGTGACGGGGCGTGGACGCCACGCCGCCCGCGAGGCGTTACCGTGCTCGCGCCAAGCACCAGGGGTGGAACCAGAGAGGCAGGACGTGGCCAGGAGCACGAGCACGGGCGGTGGGCGCAAGCTCGTCATCGTCGAGTCGCCCGCCAAGGCCCGCACCATCGCGGGCTACCTCGGCGACGGCTTCGAGGTCGAGGCCAGCGTGGGGCACATCCGCGACCTGCCCCAACCCAGCGAGCTGCCGGCGGACATGAAGAAGGGCCCGTTCGGTCGCTTCGCGGTCGACGTGGACAACGGTTTCGAGCCGTACTACGTGGTCGACGCGGACAAGAAGAAGAAGGTCTCCGAGCTCAAGCGCCTCCTCAAGGACGCGGACGAGCTCTACCTGGCCACGGACGAGGACCGCGAGGGCGAGGCGATCGCCTGGCACCTGCTGCAGACGCTGAAGCCCACGGTGCCGGTCAAGCGGATGGTGTTCCACGAGATCACCCGCGAGGCCATCCAGCGCGCACTGGAGGCGACCCGCGACATCGACGACCGCCTCGTCGACGCGCAGGAGACCCGCCGCATCCTGGACCGCCTCTACGGCTACGAGGTCTCGCCGGTGCTCTGGCGCAAGGTGCGCGCGGGGCTCTCCGCCGGCCGGGTCCAGTCGGTGGCCACGCGGCTGGTCGTCGAGCGCGAGCGGGAGCGGATGGCCTTCCGTGCCGCCGGGTACTGGGACATCCAGGGCCGCTTCGAGCCCGCGGACTCCGATGCGGGCGGCGCGTTCGGGGCCCGGCTCGTCCAGGTGGACGGCGCCCGCGTCGCCACCGGCCGCGACTTCGACGACCGCGGACAGCTGAAGACGTCGGGCGCCGTGGTGCTCGACGAGCCGGCCGTGACGTCGCTGGTCGAGGGTCTCGCCGAGGCGAGCTTCGCCGTCCGCGCGGTGGAGACCAAGCCGCACACCCGTCGTCCGGCCGCGCCGTTCACGACGTCGACGCTGCAGCAGGAGGCCTCGCGCAAGCTGCGCTTCAGTGCGCGTCAGACGATGCGCACCGCGCAGTCGTTGTACGAGAACGGGTTCATCACCTACATGCGAACCGACTCGACCGCCTTGAGCTCGGAGGCGGTGTCCGCCGCGCGCCGCCAGGCGACCGAGCTGTACGGCGCCGACTTCGTCCCGGACGCCCCGCGCACCTACGCCAGCAAGTCCAAGAACGCCCAGGAGGCGCACGAGGCGGTGAGGCCGTCCGGGGACTCGTTCCGGACGCCCGCACAGGTGGCGGGGCGGCTGCGGGGCGACGAGTTCCGGCTGTACGAGCTGATCTGGAAGCGCACGGTCGCCAGCCAGATGGCCGACGCCAAGGGCTCGACGGCGACGATCCGTGTCGGGGCGACCACGACGGACGACGCCCGCCGCGACGCCGAGTTCTCCGCGTCCGGCACCGTGATCACCTTCCGCGGCTTCCTCGCCGCTTACGAGGAAGGGCGAGACGAGGAGCGCAACAGCGAGAGCACGGCGGACGGCGCCGACACGCGCCTGCCGCAGCTGGCGAACGGTCAGGCGCTCGACGTCCTGGAACTCGTCAAGGACGGTCACGAGACCAATCCGCCTCCGCGGTTCACCGAGGCAAGTCTCGTGAAGGCGTTGGAGGAGAGGGGAATCGGGCGACCGTCGACGTACGCGTCGACGATCTCGACGATTCTCGACCGGGGCTACGTGGCGCACCGGGGCAACGCCCTGGTCCCGAGCTGGATCGCCTTCGCCGTGACCACGTTGCTCGAGAAGCACTTCGGGCGCCTGGTCGACTACGACTTCACGGCGGCGATGGAGGCCGATCTCGACAAGATCGCGGACGGCCAGGAGCAACGTGGGGCGTGGCTCGCGCGCTTCTACTTCGGGGACGACGGACCTTCGGCGACGTTCGCGGCCGGGCTCAAGGCGCTGGTCGACGACCTCGGCGACATCGACGCGCGCGGCATCAACTCCGTCGACATCGGGGACGGCATCACGCTGCGGGTCGGCCGGTACGGCCCCTACCTCGAGGTGCCCGGCGCGGAGGGCGAGGACCCCAGGCGCGCGAGCGTGCCGGACGACGTGGCCCCGGACGAGCTGACGACCGACCGGGCCCGCGAGCTGCTGGAGAGCCAGGGCGAGGGCGACCGTGAGCTGGGCACGCATCCGGAGACGGGCCGGGCCGTCGTCGCCCGAAGTGGCCGATTCGGTCCCTACGTCACCGAGGTGCTGAGCGAGGTCGAGGCGGACGCGCCCCCCAAGAGCCGGGTCAAGCCCCGGACCGGCTCCTTGTTCGCGTCGATGAACCTGGAGACCCTCACGCTCGACGACGCGCTGCTGCTGCTGTCGCTGCCGCGGGTGGTGGGGACCGACCCCGAGAGCGGCGAGGAGATCACGGCGCAGAACGGCCGCTACGGGCCTTATCTCAAGAAGGGCACCGACTCGAGGTCGCTGGAGACCGAGGACCAGATCTTCGAGGTCACGCTGGAGCAGGCGCTCGCGCTCTACGCCCAGCCCAAGCGCGGCAAGGGGCGGACGGCGGCACCACCCCTGCGCGAGCTGGGCGACGACCCCGTCTCGGAGAAGCCGGTGGTCGTCAAGGACGGCCGGTTCGGCCCCTACGTGACGGACGGCGAGACGAACGCGACGTTGCGCAAGGACGATGCGGTCGAGTCGATCACGCTCGAGCGTGCCGCCGAGCTGCTGGCGGACAAGCGGGCCCGCGGACCCGCGAAGAAGACGGCCCGCAAGAGGACCGCCAAGAAGACGACGAAGAAGAAGACGGCGCCGAGGAAGACCGCCGCCAAGAAGACCTGACCGACGACCGCATCGTCGCGTCCGACCGCACGGTTACGCTGAGCGAGTGAGCAGCAGCAGCGCCTCGACGGCGTACACGGGGACGCCGATCCCGGACCACGACGTGCGCGGCGTGCTGAAGATCACCGCCTTCCGACGGCTGTGGCTCTCCCTCGGGCTCTCGTCCTTCGGGGACTGGCTCGGGCTCCTCGCCACGACCGCGCTCGCGGCGAACCTGGGCGGGCAGTCCTCCTACGCGGCGGCGAACCTCGCGGTGGCCGGCGTCCTGACCCTGCGACTCGCCCCGGCCATCCTCTTCGGGCCGCTGGCGGGCGCGGTCGCCGACCGCCTGGACCGCAAGGTGACGATGGTCGTGGGGGACGTCGTCCGCTTCGGCCTGTTCGCCTCCATCCCGGTGATCGGCACGCTGTGGTGGCTGTTCGTCGCGACGGTGCTGATCGAGATCGTGGGCCTGTTCTGGATGCCCGCCAAGGACGCGACCGTGCCGAACCTGGTGCCTCGCGAGCGGCTCGAGGCGGCCAACCAGGTCAGCCTGGCGACGACCTACGGCAGCGCGCCGTTCGCGGCCCTGCTCTTCAGCGGTCTCGCGCTGGTGTCGGGGGCCCTGGACAACGTGATCGACGCCATCGGCGGACCGATCGAGCTCGCGCTCTACGTCAACGC
>DASROP010000101.1:0-3315 GCA_035646835.1 Actinomycetales bacterium
CACCCGACGACCGACAGCACGGAGGAAACCGCCATCAGCACGGACGAGCTGCGTCAGGAGCACGCGACCGACCATGCCGCGCAGGCCCCGACGCAGGTGACCCTGGACTCCTCGGCCAGTACCGGACCCGGCTACGACGCCGACCGGAAGCTGCCCGGCGCCCCCGCGCACGGCCCCGGCTCGGCGGTGCCCGTGCAGTCGCGGGGGGAGCGCGTGACGTCCTTCGACGTCGCCGACTTCCCCTCGCCGACGGGGCGGGAGGAGGACTGGCGTTTCACCCCGGTCGACTCCCTGCGCGGCCTGCTCGAGGTGCCGGAGGCGACCGCCTCGCTGCAGGTCGAGGTCGTCGCCCCTGCGGGCGCCAGCTACGCCGAGCTGCCGAGCGAGACGTCCGGCCGGGGCACGGCCTTCGTCCCCGGTGACCGGGCGGCCGTCGTCGCGTACACCTCGGCCCCGTCGACGCACGTGGTGCGGATCGACGCGGAGGCCGAGCTCGACGAGCCGGTGCACGTGTCCCTGCGCGGCATCGGGGAGCGGGCCGACGGCCACGTGGTCGTGGACGCCGGAGCCCACAGCAAGGCCATCGTCGTGCTCGACCACTCCGGCACCGCCGCGCACGCCGGCAACGTCGAGATCCGCGTCGGTGACGGCGCGCGGCTGACCGTCGTCAGCGTCCAGCAGTGGGACGACGACGCGGTCCACCTGGGCCAGCACGACGCCCTGGTCGGCCGCGATGCCACGTTCAAGCACGTCGCGGTCACGCTCGGCGGCAAGGTCGTGCGGCTCTCGACCAACGTGCGCTACGACGGTCCCGGCGGCGACGCCACCCTGCTCGGCGTCTACTTCGCCGACGCCGGCCAGCACCTGGAGCACCGCTCCTTCGCCGACCACGGCGCCCCGCACTGCAAGAGCAACGTCGTCTACAAGGGCGCCCTGCAGGGTGACACCGCGCACACGGTCTGGGTCGGCGACGTGCTGATCCGGGCCGCCGCCGAGGGCACCGACACGTATGAGCTGAACCGCAACCTCGTCCTCACCGACGGCGCCCGCGCCGACTCGGTGCCGAACCTCGAGATCGAGACCGGCGAGATCGTCGGCGCCGGACATGCCAGTGCCACCGGACGCTTCGACGACGAGCAGCTGTTCTACCTGCAGTCGCGGGGAATCAGCGAGGACGTCGCCCGGCGACTTGTCGTCCGCGGGTTCTTCGCCGACGTCGTCCAGCAGATCGGCGTCCCCGAGGTGGCCGATCGGCTGATGTCGGCGATCGAGGCCGAGCTCTCGCTGTCGATGCACTCGCCGGGGTCGCTGGCCCCCGAGGG
Source organism: Actinomycetales bacterium (assembly GCA_035646835.1). Classification (GTDB taxonomy): domain Bacteria; phylum Actinomycetota; class Actinomycetes; order Actinomycetales; family DASROP01; genus DASROP01. Next base: position 1,323 of record DASROP010000101.1, read on the forward strand.
GGTACCGGCGTGAGCCTCGTCCGCGCCTGCTCGGTCGGCGACGTCGGCGAGCTCGGCGTCCTCGCCGTCCAGGTGGACGGCGAGCCGGTCGCCATCGTCCGCGACGAGCGCGGCGACCTGCACGCCATCTCCGACATCTGCTCGCACCAGGACGTCGCCCTCTCCGAGGGCGAGGTCGACGACTGCCAGATCGAGTGCTGGCTGCACGGCTCCCGGTTCGACCTGGTCACCGGAGAGCCCACCGGGCTGCCCGCCGTCCGCCCCATCCCCGTTTACCACCTGAGAGTGGAGGGCGACGACGTGCTCGTCGACGTCGACGCCCTCGCGCCCGCCGCAAGCCTGACCAGCAAGGAGAGCTGAAACCGTATGGCCACCCTGGAGATCCGCGACCTGCACGTGTCGGTCGCCGACGACGTCGGCGCCGCCGCCGGCGAGCCCACCAAGCAGATCCTGCGCGGCGTCGACCTGACCATCTCCCAAGGAGAGACCCACGCGATCATGGGCCCCAACGGGTCCGGCAAGTCCACGCTCGCGTACTCGATCGCCGGTCACCCGAAGTACCAGGTGACCTCGGGCAGCGTGACGCTCGACGGCGAGGACGTGCTGGCCATGTCCGTCGACCAGCGGGCGCGCGCCGGGCTGTTCCTCGCCATGCAGTACCCCGTCGAGGTGCCGGGCGTCACGGTGTCCAACTTCCTGCGCACCGCCAAGACGGCCCTGGACGGCGAGGCGCCGGCTCTGCGGCACTGGGTCAAGGACGTCCGCACCGCGATGGAGAAGCTGCGGATCGACCCCGCCTTCGCCGAGCGCAACGTCAACGAGGGGTTCTCCGGCGGCGAGAAGAAGCGCCACGAGATCCTGCAGCTGGAGCTCCTGAAGCCGAAGATCGCCGTCCTGGACGAGACCGACTCCGGCCTGGACGTCGATGCCCTCAAGGTGGTCTCCGAGGGTGTCAACCGGGTCCGCAGCGGCGGCGAGGTCGGTGTCATGCTGATCACGCACTACACGCGCATCCTGCGCTACATCGAGCCCGACTTCGTGCACGTCTTCATCGACGGGCGCATCGCCGAGCAGGGCGGCGCCGAGCTGGCGCACCAGCTGGAGGAGTCCGGCTACGACCGCTTCTCGGTGGCGGCGAAGGCCTGAGGCCGATGACGCCGGACCTCCGATGAGCACCAGGCACGCGCTCGACGTCGAGGCGACCCGGGCGGACTTCCCGATCCTGGCTCGTCGCCTCGGCGGCGGGCACGAGCTGGTCTACCTCGACAGCGCCAACACGTCGCAGAAGCCGCAGCAGGTCATCACCGCGATGACCGAGCACTACACGCGGCACAACGCGAACGTCGCGCGCGCCGTCCACCAGCTGGGTGCCGAGTCGACGGAGGCGTTCGAGAGCGCCCGCGCCGACGTCGCCCGCTTCATCGGAGCCTCCCGGCCCGAGGAGGTCGTGTTCACCAAGAACGCGACCGAGGCGTTGAACCTGGTGGCGCGCGTGCTGGGCGAGCCGGGGGACCACGCCGTCTCGCGCGGCGACGAGGTCGTCGTCACCGAGATGGAGCACCACTCCAACCTCGTGCCGTGGCAGCTGCTGTGCGAGCGGTCGAGGGCGAGGCTGCGCTGGTTCTCCCTCACCGACGACGGCCACCTCGACCTGTCGGACCTCGACGACCTGATCACCCGGCACACGCGCGTGGTGTCGCTGACCCTGGTGTCGAACATGCTCGGCACGGTCAACCCGGTGGCGGAGATCGCGCGCCGCGCCCACGAGGTCGGGGCCCTGGTGGTCGTCGACGCCTCGCAGGCCGTGCCGCACCGGCCCGTCGACGTCGCCGACCTCGGCGCGGATCTCGTCGCGTTCACCGGGCACAAGATGTGCGGCCCTACCGGCATCGGCGTGCTGTGGGGCCGTCACGACCTGCTCGCGGAGCTGCCGCCGTTCCTGGGTGGCGGGGAGATGATCGAGACCGTGACCATGTCCGGCTCGACGTTCGCG
>DASROP010000102.1:0-8597 GCA_035646835.1 Actinomycetales bacterium
GAGGCAACCCGTGACCAGCAGCGTGCTCGCGGCCCCCAGTGCCACGGCTCGCATGGTGTTGCGTGCTCGCATCTCGTCCCTCTCCCACTGTCGTCGGGTCTTTCGCCCACCTAGGAAAACGATCTCGGACCGAACGTGCCACCGCGCCGGAGCCGCCCGCCAGAGGAGACGGGTAACGATTCGGCATAGCCTGGCAATGCTGCGATCCGGCGTTCATACTGGCGCGAGGGGCGGCCATGCAAACCATTTCCCACCCAAACAGGCCGAAACGAGGGCATGGCTCAACGGCGCGCAGGGATCCTGGACGTGGCGAGGCTGGCCGGGGTCTCGCCCGCCACGGTCTCCCGCTCGCTGCGGGGTCTGCCCAAGGTGTCCGAACCGACCCGGTTGAGGGTGCTCGAGGCGGCCGCCGAGCTCGCGTACGTGGCGTCGCCGGCGGCGTCCGGGCTGAGGTCGGGGCGGACCGGCGCCGTCGGCGTCGTGGTCCCGCACGTGACGCGGTGGTTCTTCGCCCAGGCGGTGGCCGGCGCGGAGAGGGTGCTGCGCGAGGCGGGGTTCGACGTCCTGCTCTACAACGTCGGGGGACGGGCCGGCCGCGAGCGGTTCCTCTCCGCGATGCCCCTGCACCGTCGGGTCGACGCGGTGCTGGTGCTGACCCTTCCCCTCGACGACGCCCAGGCCGACCAGCTGCAGGGGGTCGGCGTCCCCGTCGTCTCGATCGGGACCCGCAGCGAGCGGTTCAGCTCGGTCCGCATCGACGAGACCGAGACCGTCCGCTCGGCGGTGCGCCATCTGCGCCTGCTGGGCCACGAACGGATGACGATGGTGGCCGGACCCCCCGAGGACCTGGACTTCGTAGCGGCGCTCCAGCGTCGCCGGGTCTTCACCGAGGAGGTCGGGGACCACGGCCACGGCGCGCCCGAGGTGATCGTCGCCGGCGCTCCGGGGCTGGAGGGCGGCGCCCAGGCGGCCGAGCGGATCCTCTCCGGCCGCAGCCTGCCGACGGCGGTCTTCGCCGAGTACGACGAGCTGGCGTTCGGCGCCCTCCGCACCCTCGCGCTGGCGGGGATCTCGGTGCCGGGCCAGGTCTCCGTGGTGGGGGTCGACGACCACGACATGGCCTCCGTGGTCGACCTGACCACGGTCGCGCAACCCATCCGCCAACAGGGTGCGGCCGCGGCACGGATCCTGCTGGAGGACCTCGCGCACGGCACGCACGAGCCCCGCGACGTCGTCCTGCCGACCCGGTTGGTGGTGCGCGGCAGTACCGCCCCGCCACGGCTGGACACCTGACGACCCGGTGTCGGAGGCCATGACCGCTCGTCCCGCCGGGAGGACCGCTGGCCGACGAGCCCTGGCCAGCCACCGTCAACGGGTCTAGCGTCCCTAGCTCGAGGGGTTTCTCTTCGGGAGGTGTGCCGATGGTAGACCGATCAGCGCGGATTCCACGGGGGGTGAGCCCCTGGAGTCGCCGCACCTTCATGACGGCCTCGGGCCTCGCCGTGGTCGGCGGCGCAGCCGCCTGCGCCAGCGAACCAGGGAGCGGCGGCGGTGGCGACGGCGGTGGGGCCACTCCCTCCGTGGGGGAGCCCGAGACGACGTTCATCGAACCGACCCGCCAGCTGTCCGGCGACCTCAGCATCCTGCTCTGGAGCCACTTCGTGCCGCAGCACGACGAGTGGTTCGGCCCCTTCGCCAAGGCGTGGGGCGAGCAGGTCGGCGTGAACGTCACGGTCGACCACATCAGCGTGGCCGAGGTGCCGGCCCGTGCCGCCGCGGAGATCCAGGCCGGGCAGGGCCACGACGTGATCCAGTACATCGCCACCCTGTCCCAGCTCGAGCCCAGCGTGCTCGACCTCAAGGACGTCACCGAGGAGGCGGAGTCCCGCTACGGCGAGCAGCTCGAGCTGTGCAAGAAGTCGAGCCTCAACCCGGCGACCGGCAAGTACTACGCGTACGCGCCCGGCTGGGTCCCGGACCCGGGCGACTACCGGGGCAGCCTCTGGGAGGCCGTCGGGATGCCCGACGGCCCCTCGACCTGGGAGGAGCTGCGCGAGGGCGGCGCGGAGATCAAGAACTCCCAGGGCATCCAGATGGGCATCGGGATGTCGCAGGAGATCGACTCGAACATGGCGGGCCGCGGTCTGCTCTGGTCGTTCGGCGGCGCGATCCAGGACGAGAACGAGCAGGTGGTGATCAACTCCCCGGAGACGATCGCGGCGGTCGAGTTCATGACCAAGCTGTTCCAGGAGACGATGACCGAGGAGGTCTTCTCCTGGAACGCCGCGTCGAACAACCAGGGGCTGATCTCGGGCTCGCTCTCGTACATCCTCAACTCGATCTCGGGGTACCGGACGGCGCAGACCGCGAACCCCGAGATCGCCGAGGACGTGCTCTTCGTGCCGGCGCTCGAGGGTCCGGCCGCGGCGCTCGCGGCGCAGCACGTGATGTACAACTGGGTCGTTCCCCAGCACGCGACGAACCCCGACGCCGCCAAGGAGTTCCTCCTCCACTACACGGAGAACTTCGCGTCGGCGACGTACCACTCGCAGCTGTACGACTTCCCGGCCTGGAGCGACCGGGTGCCGCAGCTCGACGACTGGCTCGCGGACGACCCCTTCGGGTCGCAGCCGTCCGACAAGCTCTCCCTGCTCTCGAACGCGATCGAGTGGAGCACCAACATCGGGTACCCCGGCCCGTCCAACACCGCGATCGGCGAGATCTTCGCCACCAGCACGATCCCCAACATGTACGCGCGGGCGGCGAGAGGGGAGATGACCCCGGACGAGACGGTGGCCGTCGCGGAGGCCGAGATCAAGGACGTCTTCGACAAGTGGCGTTCGCGAGGGCTCGTCGGAGGGTGAGGGTTCACGTCGAGGAGGATCAGTGGCCGTCGTCTCGGTAAGGAACCTGCGCAAGCACTTCGACGGCAACGAGGTCCACGCGATCGACGGCGTGGACCTGGAGACCGAGGAGGGCGAGTACCTCGTCCTGCTGGGACCGTCCGGTTGCGGCAAGACCACGCTGCTGCGCACCATCGCCGGCCTCGAGGAGCCGACGGAGGGCGAGATCCTGATCGGTGGGCACGTGGTCAACGGCCTGCCGCCGAGAGCACGTCAGATCGCGATGGTCTTCCAGAGCTACGCGCTGTACCCGCACAAGACCGTCTTCGGGAACATCGTCTTCCCCCTCAAGGCCGAGAGCCTCGACAAGGCCGAGCGGGACCGCAAGGCCCGCTGGGCCGCCGAGCTGCTCGGCATCGGCCACCTGCTCGAGCGCAAGCCCCGCCAGCTGTCCGGCGGCGAGCGCCAACGGGTCGCGCTGGCCCGCGCCCTGGTCCGCGAGCCGCAGGTGTTCCTGCTCGACGAGCCGCTGTCCAACCTCGACGCCAAGCTGCGGGCCAGTGCCCGGGAGGAGCTCAAGGCCTTCCAGGAGCGGGTGCCGCGGACCACCATCTACGTCACCCACGACCAGGTCGAGGCGATGGGCCTGGGCGACCGGATCGCCGTGATGAGCGCCGGCAAGCTGCGTCAGCTCGGTCCACCGGTCGAGATCTACGACGACCCCGCGGACACCTTCGTCGCCACGTTCATCGGCTCGCCGCCGATGAACCTGGTGCCCCGTGACGGCGTCCTGGTCGGCTTTCGACCCGAGCACCTGCTGCCGATCGAGAACGTGCCCGCCCACGGGAGGACCGTCATGCCGTTCACGGTGGACCGGGTGGAGTACCTCTCCGGTGACCGGCACGTCTACGGACGGGTGACGGGTATCGGCGAAGAGACCCGGGTGATCGCGCGCCTGCCCTCGACCGTGGAGACCCCGATCAGCGGCGGCGAGACGCACGACTTCGCGGTGGCGCCCGGACGGCTGCGCTTCTTCTCTGCCGAGTCCGGGCTGCGGACCGACCCGGTGCGGCTCGGCGGCTGAGGACCGGCATGGCACAGGCGACGGCGAGCAGGGCACCGCAGGCGACCCCGCCGCGCGGACGGCGGCGGCTCAGCGACTCCGACGACTTCCTGGCCTGGGCCTTCCTGCTCCCGTCGGTGGTCTACATCATCGGGCTGGTCGCTCTCCCGTTCGGCCTGGCGATCGCGTTCGCCCTCTCGGACGTGTCGGCGGGTGATCCGTCCTACGACTGGGCGGGGCTGAATGCCTTCCGCCGCGCGTTCGACGACCCGGTGTTCTGGAAGTCCCTGAGCAACACGTTCGTCTTCACCGCGGTGTCGATGCTGCTGATCGTGGTGCTCGGCAAGGTGCTGGCGAACATCCTGGTGGCGGACTTCCGCGGCAAGTGGGTCGTGCGGTTCCTCGTGCTGCTGCCCTGGACCACGCCGGTGGCCCTGTCGTCGGTGGCGTGGCTGTGGCTGCTCGACTCGATCTTCAGCCCGATCGACTGGGTGCTGCGCAACGTCGGGCTGATCGAAGCCAACATGTACTGGCTCGGCAAGCCGCACCTGGCGATGATGTCGGTGATCGCCGTCCACGTCTGGCGTCTGACGCCCCTGGCGGCGGTGATCGTGATGGCCGGCCTGGTCTCGATCCCCAAGGACGTCGACGAGGCGGCGCGGGTCGACGGCGCCGGCTTCTGGCGGCGGATGTTCGAGATCACCGTGCCCCTGACCATGCCGGTGATCGCGGTCGCGGCGCTCTTCGGGGCGGTGCTCACCTTCACCGACATGGCCGTCGTGTACGTGCTGACGCGGGGCGGACCGACGAACTCCACGCAGGTGCTGGCGAGCTGGGCGTACATCCGCGGGATCGAGGGTGGAGACGTCGCACAGGGCGCGGCGATCGCGCTGTTCCTGTTCCCGCTGCTGCTGGCCTCCGCCGTCGCGATCCTGCGCGCCGTCCGCAAGATGGAGGTGCGGTGACCACCCCCGGGGTGCTGCGGATGACCGACGCGGAGGCAGCGGCGTTCCGACGCCGTCACGAGCGCCGCCACCGGGCCGGCCGGGTCTTCGTCTACGTCGCGGCGGCCACCGCGGCCTTCCTGTGCGCGGGTCCGTTCGTGTGGAGCGCGGTCACGGCCTTCAAGCTCAACTCCGACCTGTACGACCCGTCCAACAACCCCTTCGTGTTCAACGATCCGCCGACGTCCGACCACGTGCTGTTCCTGTTCCAGGACACGGCTTTCGGGATCTTCGTCTGGAACACGCTCTGGGTGGGGCTCCTCGTCGTCCTGATCACGCTGGCGCTCGGGCTCCCGGCGGCCTACTCGATCGCGCGGCTGGACCGTCCGTGGTCGGGGTGGATGGGTGTCGCCATCTTCTTCGTCTACCTGGTGCCGCCGTCCCTGCTCTTCCTGTCGCTGTCCCGGCTGGTCGTGGCGACCGGGTTGCAGGACTCGAGCTGGTCGCTCGTGCTGATCTATCCCACCATCACCATCCCCGTCTCGGTGTGGCTGCTGATCGGGTTCCTCAAGTCGATCCCGAAGGACATCGAGGAGCAGGCGATGGTGGACGGGTACAGCCGCGTGGGCGCCTTCGTGCGGACCGTGATCCCGCTCGTGTTCCCCGGCATCGTCGCGGTGGTCGTCTTCGCCTTCACGCTGACGGCCAGCGAGTTCGTCTACGCGCTGGCGTTCATCTCCCCGACGGCGGAGAAGCCGCTGAGCACCGGCGTCCCGACCGAGCTGATCCGCGGCGACGTCTTCTTCTGGCAGTCGCTGCAGGCGGCCACCGTCCTCGTGGCCGTGCCGATCGCCTTCGTCTTCAACCTCTTCCTCGATCGGTTCATCACCGGGTTCACGCTGGGCGCGGTCAAGGGGTGATGCCACAATGGCGTCGCACGAGGAGGGCTGGCCGAGCGGCCGATGGCGGCGGTCTTGAAAACCGCTGGTCAGGTATCCAACCCTGACCCGTGGGTTCGAATCCCACGCCCTCCGCCAGCGTCAACGGTTACCCAGGCGTCCGGACCCGGACCCCGAATTGCCGGTGGGCGGTGCGCGCGAGCCGCTCGTCGACGGTGACCAGCGTGCCGCGGACCGCCCTGGCGAGAGCCATGTAGACCGCGTCGTACCCGCTGAGGGCAGCGGCGAGGGGCAGGGCCGCCTCGAGCAGCTGCCGGGTCGGCACGCGGACGAGCGGCGCATCGCGCAGCAGGTCGACACGCGCCGAGACCTCTTCGGTGGTGGCCCTGCCGTGCGGAGCAGGGCCGCCTGACCGAGCGCGGCTACTTCGACGTGTTCCCGGCCAACGACGACACCATGTTCGCCGGCACATGGGGCAACCACCCGTACTTCGACTCCGGCACCGTCGTCGTCACCGTCGTCGAGGAGGGCCTGTTCGTGCTGAAGCCCCGGCTGAAGTCATCCGGCGAGTTCGGCAAGAAGAAGTAGCCCACCCCGTTGATCAAGGGCTCCGTGCTCACCTGAGCATGGAGTCCTTGATCATCGCGGGGCGGGGGTGAACTGAAGGTGCTGGCCGGGGCGGACCTGCGCGGTCAGGTCGAGGTCGGCGTCGACGACGACGGCCACGACCGGGTACCCGCCGGTGACGGGGTGGTCGGGCCCGAACAGCACCGGCTGCCCGGACGGCGGCACCTGCAGCGCGCCGCGCACGACCCCCTCGCTGGCGAGCTCGCGGCGACGTGACCACTCGAGCCGCGGGCCGGCGAGCCGAGCGCCGACCCGGTTGCTCTCGCCGGTCACCTCCCAGGGCTCGGCCAGCAGCGCGTCAAGAGATGCCCGCTCCAGCCAGTCGTCGCGCGGACCGAGGATCACGCGCAGCGCGACGACGTCCGAGGTGGGCGGGCGTGCCGGGGCCAGGTCGACCAGGCCGGACGCCGGCGGCGCCCCACCGACCGAGAGCTCGTCGCCGGGGGCCACGACCGGCGGCCCGAGGCCGGAGAGGAGGTCCGTCGACCGGCTCCCCAGCACGGGTGCCACGACCAGCCCGCCGCGGACCGCGAGGTAGCTGCGCAGCCCGGCGTCCGGCGTCCCCAGGTGTAGCTCCTCGCCGTCACCGAGGTGCACCGGCGCCCCGAATCCCGTGTCGCGCGGGCCATCCACCGGGCACGGGGCGCCGGTGAGCGCCACGAGCAGGTCGCCGCGGGCGCGCACCACCAGGGAGCCCAGCGTGACCTCGAGGCCGGCGGCGCTCTCGGGGTTGCCGACCAACCGGTTCGCCAGGGCCAGCGCACCGCGGTCCGCCGCGCCGGACGGCGACACCCCCAGGTGCGCGAGTCCGGGCCTTCCGACGTCTTGCACCGTCGTCAGCGGCCCGGTCGCCAGCACGCGCAGCTCCCGCATCAGTCCTCCACGAACCGCACCCGCACGCCGGGCGAGAGCAGCGCGGGAGGGTCGCGGTCGACGTCCCAGACCCGGGCGCACGTCGTCCCGATCAGGTGCCAGCCGCCGGGTGAGTCGCTCGGGTAGACGCCGGTGTACCCGCCGGCGAGGGCGACGGACCCGGCCGGGACCCTCGTGCGGGGGCTGGGCCGGCGTCCGACGTCGAGGCGCCCGTCGCCGACCAGGTAGCCGAACCCGGGGGAGAAGCCGGCGAAGGCGACGGTCCAGACCTGCCCGGTGTGCGCCGCGACGACGCCGGCCGCACCGAGCCCGGTCAGCTCGCCGACGTCGTCCAGGTCCACCCCTTCGTAGCGGACGGCGATCTCCACGACCTCGCCGGAGTCACCGGGCCGCAACGGTTCCGGCGTGGTCTCGCGCAGGTGGGCGGCCAGGTCGCCGAGGTCCGTCCCCCCATCGACCCGGACCAGGAGGGTCCGTGCCGCCGGGACCAGGTCGAGCGTGCCCGGCGGGGGACGGCGACGCAGGTGGGCGTGCAGGGCCATCACGTCGTCCAGGGCGTCCAGCTCGACCAGCAGCGCGGCGTCGCCGCACGGCAGCAGCCTCATCGCACGAACGGCGCGACGACGACCCCGGCCTCGTCGAGGGCGCGACGGACCGCGAGCGCCGAGGTCACGGCGTGCGGGGAGTCGCCGTGCAGGCAGAGCGACTCGGCCACGACGTCCACCACCGTGCCGTCGACGGCGGTCACCGCCCCGGCCGCGAGCTGCACCGCCTGGGCCGCGACCTCAGCGGGGTCGGTCAGCAGGGCGTCGGGTTCCCGCCGGTCGAGGAGCAGGCCGGCGGCGGTGTAGGCCCGGTCGGCGAAGGCCTCCGGCACCGCGCGCAGCCCGGCGTCCCTCGCGGCCCGGAGCAGGGTGGACCCCGGCATGCCCAGCACCGCCAGCCCCCGGTCGTACGCGGCCACCCCCTCGACCACCGCCGCGGCCTGCCTCTCGTGCGACACGGTCGCGTGGTACAGCGCGCCGTGCGGCTTGACGTAGGCGACCGTCGTCCCGCCGGCGCGCGCCATCGCCTCCAGCGCACCGAGCTGGTAGAGCACGTCAGCAGAGAGGTCGGCGGGGTCGATGTCCATGAACCGGCGTCCGAACCCGGCCAGGTCGCGGTAGCCGACCTGGGCGCCGACGACGACTCCGCGCTCGGCCGCCGAGGCGCAGGTCCGGCGCAGCGTCAGCGGGTCGCCGGCGTGGAAGCCGCAGGCCACGTTGGCGCTCGTGACCACGTCGAGCAGTGCGTCGTCGTCCCCGAGCTCCCAGCGTCCGAACGACTCGCCGACGTCCGCGTTCAGGTC
>DASROP010000103.1:0-12974 GCA_035646835.1 Actinomycetales bacterium
CCGGGTGACCGGGTGGCGGTGCACTCGGAGAACCGACCGGAGTGGCTCTACACCGACCTGGCGACGGTCGCGGTGCGGGGCGTCACCGTGGGGCTGTACCCGACGAACCCGGCGGCCGAGGTGCACCACATGCTGGCGGACTCGGGCGCGAAGGTGCTCCTCGCCGAGGACCAGGAGCAGGTCGACAAGGTGCTGAGCCTCGGCACCGGCGTGCCCGCCCTCGAACGCATCGTCTACCTCGAGCCGCGCGGCATCGTCCGCCGGTACGACGACCCGCGGCTGATGGGCTGGGACGAGCTCATCGCGCTGGGACGCGAGCACCGAGCGCGGCACCCCGAGGCGGTCGCCGAGCAGATGGCCCGCGCGGCGCCGGACGACGTCGCGACCCTGATCTACACGTCCGGCACCACCGGGCCGCCGAAGGGCGCGATGCTCACGGTCGCCAACGTGGAGTTCGCCATCTCGACCCTGGTGGACGGCGGGGGCTTCGTCTCACCTCCCCCGTCGGACAGCGACGTGCTCCTCTCGTACCTGCCGCTCTGCCACGTGGTCGAGCGCACGTTCACGACGTGGTTCAACGTCGCCTCCGGCGCTCAGGTCAACTTCGCGGAGTCGGTCGACACCGTGCAGGCGAACCTCGCCGAGATCCAGCCGACGATCCTGTTCGGGGTCCCCCGCATCTGGGAGAAGATCCTCGCGGGGGTCAACCTGCGCGCCGGCAACGCCTCGAGGACCAAGCGGCTCAGCTACCGGTTCTGGATGAAGGTGGCCGACCGCGTGGCCGACACGCTGGTGCGGACCGGCGGCGTCCACACACCCTCGACACGGGCGATGCTCGCGATCGGGAACCTGTTCCTGTTCAGAGCTCTGCGCGACCGGATCGGGATGCGCAAGGTCCGCCACGCCGTCAGCGGCGCCGCGCCGATCGCACCGGAGGTGCTGCGCTTCTTCATGGGGATCGGCGTCCCGATGCACGAGGCGTACGGGATGACCGAGAACAGCGCGGTCGCGACCGCCGCCCGCCCGGGCCGCATCCGGCTGGGCACCGTCGGGGAGCCCCACCCCGGCACGGAGCTGCGGCTGGACGACGGCACCCACGAGGTGCTGACGCGCCACCCCGGGGTCTTCGCCGGCTACTGGAACAACCCGGAAGCCACTGCCGCGGCGCTCGACGGCGACGGGTGGCTGCACACCGGCGACGTGGGTGAGTGGGTCGACGGCACGCACCTGCGGATCACCGACCGGATGAAGGACATCATCATCACGGCGGGCGGTAAGAATGTGGCGCCGTCCGAGCTCGAGAACGCCCTGAAGGCGTCGCCGTTCGTGAAGGAGGCGCTGGTGGTGGGCGACCGGCGCCCGTACCTCGTCGCGCTGGTCGGGGTCGAGGCGGACACCGTCGGCGACTGGGCGCAGCGCCGCCGGCTGGCCTACACGACCTACGCCGACCTGGCCGGGCGACCCGAGGTCGTCGAGCTGGTCCAGGGGGTGGTGGACGACGTCAACGCGCGGTTCGCGGCGGCCGAGCAGATCAAGTCGTTCCGCCTGCTGCGCAAGGAGCTCGACCACGAGGACGGCGAGCTGACGGCGACCCAGAAGGTGAAGCGGGCGGCGCTGTCGCAGGTGTTCGGCGACCAGATCGAGGCGATGTACGCCCACGGTGGCACGAGGCGTGGGGCCACGTCGTGATCGAGCTGCTGCAGAGTCTCTCGCGCGGAGTTGGTTCCGGCTGCGCCTACGCGCTGCTCGCGCTGGGCTTCGTGGTGATCTACCGCTCGACGAAGGTGATCAGCTTCGCGCAGCCGGCCCTGATGGTGGCGGGTGCGGTGCTGGTCAGCTACCTGGTGGGCAGCGTCGACTTCTTTCTGGCGGTGCCGCTGGCCGTGCTGGCGATCGCGGGCCTCGGCCTCGTGATCGAGCGCGTGGCGTTGCGCCCGATGGTGGGCAAGCCGGTGTTCATCATCGCGATCATCACGCTGGGCCTGGACATCGTGATCCGCGTGGTCGTCAACGCGTTCATCGGTCTGCGGGTCCGTCAGGTGGGCGACCCGTGGGGCCTCAAGACGATCGACGTCGGCGGCGTCCTGATCCAGCAGCGGCACCTCGCCGCCGTCGTGACGACCGCGGTGATCGTCGCCGGGCTGTTCCTGTTCTTCCGCTACTCGCGCATCGGGCTGGCGATGCGCGCCGCGTCGATCGACCAGGAGGCCGCCCAGGCGCAGGGGATCTCCGTGGGCGCGGTGTTCGCCCTGTCGTGGGCCATCGCGGGCGGGCTCGCCGCCGTGGCGGGCACGTTCGTCGCCAGCGGTGGGGGCATCGACCAGTCGACGTGGATCATCGCGCTGAAGGCGCTGCCGGCGATCATCCTCGGGGGTCTCGACTCCGTGGGCGGCGCGGTCGTCGGCGGCATCGTGGTCGGGCTCGCCGAGGCGCTCTTCGGCAGCTACCAGAACGACTACGCGCCCTGGCTCGGCACGAACTTCTCGCTGGTCTCCGCCTACGTCCTGATGCTGCTGGTGCTGCTCGTGCGGCCCTACGGCCTGTGGGGGACGAGGGAGGTCGAACGCGTATGACGACGACGCTTCGCGGCCGCCCCGGTCTCTACACCAGCTACGCGCAGGACATGGCCCTGCTGAACACCAGGCCCAAGCAGGCCGGTGCCGGAGCGGTGCTGGCCGTGGCGCTGGTGCTGCCGTTCGTCGTCCAGGACGACCTGCTGCAGCTCCTGGCGCTCGGCTTCGTCGCCAGCATCGGGGCGATCGGGCTCAACATCGTGACCGGCTACGCCGGCCAGGTCTCGCTGGGGCACGCGTTCTTCCTCGCGGTGGGTGCCTACACGGCGGCGGCGATCAGCGGCGACCCGGAGGGTCGCGTGATCGGGTTCGGCATCACGTTCCTGCCGCTGTGGCTGCTCGCGGCCGGCGTGGTCGCCGCCCTCGCGGGCTTCGTCTTCGCGCCGCTGGCCACCCGGCTGCGCGGTCTCTACCTGGCCATCGTCACCCTCGGCCTGGTCTTCCTGGGCGAGCACGTCTTCAAGGAGTGGGCCTCGCTGAGCGGGGGCCCCGGCGTCGGCCGGCCGGCGGCCGTCCCGGAGATGTTCGGGTACCGCTTCGACTCCGACAGCGCGCTGTTCACCTCCGAGCAGAACCTCTACCTGCTGATGCTGGTGCTGCTGGTGATCTTCGCCGTGCTGGCGCGCAACCTGATGAGGTCGGCGGTCGGGCGCTCCTTCGCGGCCGTCCGCGACCGTGACATCGCCGCGGAGGTGATCGGCGTCGACCTGCGCAAGGCCAAGCGACTCGCGTTCACGATCTCCTCCTTCTACGCCGGCTGCGCGGGGGCCCTGCTGTACACGGTCTCGGGCTTCTTCGAACCGACGTCGTTCAACCTGCTGCTCTCCGTCCAGTACATCGCGATGGTGCTGATCGGCGGGGTGGCCACGATCTCGGGGTCGATCGCGGGCGCGTTGTTCATCACGCTGCTGCCGAGGCTGACCCGCGAGCTGCCCGAGTTCATCCCCCTGATCAGCAGCCGGCCCACCGACCTCCCGAACGTCTTCCAGGTCGAGACGATCCTCTACGGGCTGCTGATCGTCGTGTTCCTCATCTTCGAGCCCCGAGGGCTGTACGGCCTCTGGGTCCGGATCCGCAACTACTGGAAGGCCTATCCCTTCTCCTACTAGTTCCAGCGCCACCTCTGATGGAAGGACCCGCACATGAAGCTCCACTCAGCACCCTGGCGGCTCGCCGCGGGCGCGGCCCTCGTCTCGATCGTCCTGGTCGGATGCCGCAGCTCCGGCGACGACCCGGCAGAACCCGCGGGAGGCGGCGAGGAAGGTAGCGAAGAGATCGCCACCGACATCGGTGTCACGTCCGAGCCGTGTCCCGACGCGGTCAACGCCGACAACGGCTGCATCTACCTCGGGACGATCTCCGACCTGACCGTCGGGCCGTTCGCGCCCCTGGCCGTCCCGATCACCGACGCGCAGGCGGCGTTCTGGCAGCGGGTGAACGAGGACGGAGGCATCGGCGGGTACGACATCGACGTCACCACCTACGTGGCCGACAACCTGTACCAGCCAGAGGTCCACAACCAGGTCTACCAGGAGATGAAGGACGAGATCCTGGCGATGGCCCAGACCCTCGGCTCGCCGACGACGGCGACGATCCTGGACGACCTGGAGGCGAGCGACATCGTCGCCGCACCGGCGTCGTGGACGTCGGAGTTCGCCTTCACCGACGTGATCGTGGAGTCCGGTGCCAACTACTGCGCCGAGGCGATGAACGCCATCGACTACGCGGTGGAGAACTTCGACGCCCAGTCGGTGATGGCCGTGGCCTACCCCGGTGACTACGGCGGCGACGCCGCCGCCGGGGCCAAGGTGGCGGCCGACGCCAACGGGCTCGAGTTCACCAACGTCGAGACCGGCCCGGGGGCGGACAACCAGGCCGGCGCGATCGACGCGATCGTGTCGGGACAGCCCGATGTCGTGATGATCACGACGGCACCGGGAGACCTCGCGGTCATCATCGGCCAGAGCGCCGCCCGCGGGTACGCGGGCAAGTTCATCGGCAGCAGCCCGACGTGGAACCCGGCACTGCTGCAGAGCCCGGCCGCACCGGCGATCGAGGGCCTCTTCCTGCACGCCGGACCCTGGGGGTCGTTCGACTCCGACACCCCGGGTCACCAGGCGATGCGGGAGGCCGTGGGTGACGTGCCACCGAACGACGGGTACACCTCCGGCTGGGCGTGGAGCTACCCGCTGAGGGCAGCCCTGGAGGTCGCCGTCGAGAACGGCGACCTCACCCGCGCCGGGCTGGTCGAGGCGGTGCAGTCGCTGGAGTCGGTCGACTACGAGGGCATGCTGCCCGAGGGGTCGGGCAACTTCGCCGGTGAGCCGAACGACGCCGTCGTCCGGTCGTCCCTGATCAGCCAGCCGAGCGCCGAGGGCGCCGCCGGGCTGGTCACCATCCAGGAGTTCTTCGAGGGCCCGACCGTCTCGGAGTACGTGTTCGAGGGCTCCTGCTACACCACGGTCGACATGGGCTGACCCCGTTACCGGCTGCGGCCTCGGGGCCGCAGCCGGACGGAGGGGAGCTCGGGCGCCGGCAGGGGGTCGCCGTCGAAGCCGTGCACGAGGCCGAACCGGCGCCCTGCCTGCCAGTCCTCGCGCGCCCGCACGATCTCGTCGTGGCTGCGCCCGACGAAGTTCCACCACATCACGATCTCGGCGCCGAAGGGCTCCCCGCCGAGCAGCAGCAGCCGCGCCGGCGTCCCCGCTCGCAGCCGGACCTCGGTGCGGCCGATCCCGAGGTACAGCAGGCGTCCGGGGGCGACGGCGACACCGTCGACCTCGACCTCCCCGGTCGTGACGAGGACGGCGTGCTCGAAGTCGCGTTCGAGCGGCATCTGGCTGTCGGCGCCGGCGGCCAGGGCGACGTCGGCCCCGACGATCGGGGTGTGCACGCGGGCCGGGCTGGCGGCCCCGGCGACCTCGCCGAGCAGGACCGTGACGTCGACACCGGGGCCAGTGACGCGCGGCAGGTCGGTGACGTGCTCGAAGCGCGGGTCGATCGTCGTCTCGGCGTCGGGCAGCGCGACCCAGAGCTGGACGCCGTGCAGCGTCGGTGGCCGGTCGGACGGCGACTCCTCGGAGTGGGAGATCCCCCGGCCGGCGGTCATCAGGTTCAGCGCACCGGGCGTGATCGTCTGCGCGTTGCCGAGGCTGTCACGGTGCTCGACGGCGCCCTCGAGCAGCCACGTCACGGTCTGCAACCCGGTGTGGGGGTGGGGTGGCACGCGCATCCCGGGCATCGCGAGGAGGGCGTCCGGCCCGAAGTGGTCGACGAAGCACCAGGCCCCGACCATCCGGCGGTCGCGGTGGGGCAGCGTGCGGTTGACCACGGTGTGCTTGCCGAGGGGGACGTCGCGGCCGACCAGCAGCTCGTGCGTCGGCCCCTGCGCCGGGCCGGTGACGCAGACGGTCTCGGCCGGGTGCGGCTCGACGTTGCTCACCCCACGACGATAGGCCCGTGCTCAGTCGGTGACACGGACCATCAGCGCGGCGCACACCCGCTCAGGGGTGAACAGGAGACGCCGCCCCATCTCGATCAGCCGCAGCCGCTCGACCTCCCGCTCCAGCGCCAGGTGTGCCACCGAGACGTCCACGTCACCCGTGATCGCGCACACCAGGCTGTCCCCTCCCCACCACGTCGTCACCGCTACCCCGTCCAGCGGCGCGTGGTCGTCCCACGGAAGGTGCAGCTCGACCTCCTCGCCGGGCTGGGCGTCCTCGGGCCGACGGACGCAGACGGCAGCGCCGTCGGGAACCCCGTCCCCGCGATCGACCCGCGGGAGCTGCAAGGTGCCGGTGCCGCGGTGGGCTGCCGCCCGCGCCGACCACACGTCGAGCTCGTCGACCGGCTCCCCGGTGACCGGCACCGCCAGGACCTGCTCGTACGGCAGGCGCAGTCGGCGCAACCGTGCGGCGTGCTCTGGCGGGGCGAGGCGCCGGATCGTCTGCTCGTGGTCGGCCATCGACTCCAGGTGGGCGGTGACCGGCGTGCCGTCGCCGTCCGCCATGACCTTGCCTGCCTCGGCGGCGGGCATGCCTGTCGCGACCAGCGCCGCGAACAGTCGAAGGTCCTCGACGTCGGTGCGCGTGTAGCGGCGGTGGCCCGACACCCGGTCGATGCCCGAGGGGACCAGCCATCCGCGAGCGTGGAGGCGGCGCAGCTGCTGAGGAGACAGGCCCGTCATCCGGGTTGCCGCACCCATCGTGATGTGGGGGACCACGTGGTCGTCGAACACGGCATCAGGCTGGCACGTGACGAGCCCCCGCCGCCGCGGCCATCCACAGGCGGGCGCGGAGGGCCGGGGTAGGTGTGTCGGGGAGATCTACCGCGGTGTCAGATCTGCGGCCGATTTCTCCCACCGCGGGAGTTCTGCTGCGCACACATACCTCCTGCCCCCGCCGACACGCCCGGCTCCTACGCTGCCGCCCGTGATCCGCGTGTCGTGGTGGGAGGCCGTCCCGCCGGCCGTCCTGGCCGTGCTCGGGGCGGTGGTGACCGCGCGCGGGGCGGGGCTGTGGTTCGACGAGCTGTTCACGGCCGAGGTGGCCCGCCTGCCCCTCACCGAGATCGTGTCGGCGGCGGTCAGCGGCGAGGGGACGGCGACCTACCTCGGCGACATCCCGCCGTCGTACAACGCGCCGTACTACCTGCTCACCCACCTCTGGCTGGAGCTGCCGTTCACGGGTTCCGACACGTCCCTGCGGCTGTTCTCCCTGCTGGCTGCCGTCGGTGGACTGGCCGCGATGACGCGCGCGGTCGCCCGGATCGGGGGCACCGCAACGGGAGTGCTCGCCGGCCTGGCCGTCGCGGCGAACCCGCTGGTGCTCGACCAGGTCGCGCAGGCGCGCCCATACGGCCTGGTGGTGCTGGCCACGGGACTCGCTGCGCTCGGCCTCGCGCGCTGGCTGGACGACGAACCTCGCGGCCTGCTGCTGCTCGGCCTGGCCGGCGCGGGAATGGGGCTGGCGCACTGGTACGCCGCTCCGGTGCTGGCCGGGCTGGTCATCGCGGGACTCGTCCTCCGGCCGCGCGGCGCGGCGGCGCTGCTGTCCGTCGCGGCGGCGGCGGTCCTGCCGACCGTGGGCCTGGTCGTGCTGAACCTGCTGAACGGCAACGGTGACCGCAATGCCGGGCACCTGCTCGACACCGACGGGAGGCTGTCGTGGCTCGCCGTGCAGGCGTGGTCGGGTCACCGGTGGGCGCTGCTCACCGTGACGCTGGGGCTCGCGGCGGTGGCGCTGGTGCGGGCACCACGGCTGCGCGTCATCGGGGCCGCGTGGGTCGGGGTGCCGCTGGCACTGCTGACGGCGGCAGAGCTGGTCCGCCCGGTGTACTTCCCGCGGTATCTGCTGCCCGCCCTGCTGGGCCTGGCCGTCCTCGCCGCGGCCGGTGCCGTCGCGTCACGCCTGCCGCGGCCGGTCGCCCTCGCCGCGGCGGGGCTGCTCGTCGCCACGACGGCGCTCGCGGGCTACCCGCTGCTGGACCGGCCGCCGCGGGAGAAGGCGGACGAGGTGGTGGCGGCCCTGGCCGAGTGGCAGGAGCCGGGGGAGCCCGTGGTGGCGGTCGACCACCGTGCGGCGATCGGGCTCGAGCACTACGTCCGCCAGCGTCACCCCGAGATGGCCGACGACCTGTACGTGCCACCGCAGGACGCCCCGGACGGCGCCGACCGCGTCTGGCTCGTCCGCAACGTGCACCGGGGCGTGATCTACCCCACGGACGACGACGGGCCGCTCACCGCCGCCGGGCTCTCCCTCGTGGAGGAGACGTTCTTCGCCGGCTCGACCACCACGCTCGTGGTCCAGCGCTGGGAGCGCTGACCAGCCAGGCCAGCGACCTCAGGGACAGCCCCAGCCGGGCGCGGGACGTCCAGGCGGAGCCTCCCACCGTCCGCGGGGCCCGCTGCACCCCCACGCTCGTGACCGAAAGGCGGGCGGCACCGATCGCCACCACCAGGCTCGGGGCCCGCGCCGACAGCACCGCGGCACGGGCGCGTGGCGTGATGGCGAGGAACGCCCCGGCGTCCGCGGGCAGGCCGGTGAGCGCGCCGACCACGGCCCGGTGGGCGGCGCCGGTCCACCGGCGCAGGGGCGTGGAGTAGGTGCCCCGGCGACCGGCGAACACGGCTTCGACGTCGCCCGCCGCGAGCCGGTCGAGCAGCAGCGGCACGGCTTCCGGCGGGTCCTGGAGGTCGGCGTCCAGGCAGACCCAGACATCTGCCGCGTCCTCGTCGTCCAGCCCTCGCTCCAGGGCCTTGTGCTGCCCGACGTTGACGCCGAGCTCGGTGACCGACACTCGCGGGTCACGGCCGGCGAGGCGGCGGGCCACCGCCGCGCTGTCGTCGGGGGAGGCGTCGACGACGAGCCGAAGGCGCCAGTCGCGGCCGGCGAGCGCGGGCGCGAGACGCTCGACCAGGGCCTCCAGCGTCGAGGCGTTGCGGTACACCGGCACCACGACGACGACCGTCACGCCGCGCCCCATGTGCGGCGCAGCCCCTCGTCCAGGGCGACGGTCGGCTCCCAGCCGAGCAGCCGCCGGGCCAGCGACGGATCGCAGACCCAGCTGGCGGCGTCCCACGAGCGCCCTGGGTGCGAGCCCACGCTGACGCGGATCCGCCGTCCGGTGACCTTCTCGGCGAGGGCCACGAGGTCCTCGTTCGCCGTCTGGTCGCCGGTGCCGATGTTGAGGACCTGACCCGGTGGCAGGCCGTGGTCCGCGGCCGCGCGCACACAGGCGTCGACGACGTCACCGACCCAGACCCAGTCGCGGCGGGCCCCCGGAGCCGTGAGCGACAGCTCCGCGCCGGTGCGGGCGGCGCGGAGCACCGCGGGCACGAGACGCGTCGGGTGGTCGTCGGGCCCGTACACCTGGAAGGCGCGCAGCACCGCGGCGCGCACACCCCGCTCGGCCGCCGCGCCCAGCAGCAGGAGCGACCCCGCCGCCTTGGTCGCGCCGAAGAACCCGCGCGGCCGCAGCGGGGCGTCCTCGGTCATCGGGCCGTCGCACTCGGCGTACTCCGTCGAGGAGCCCAGGCGGACGACGGCACGGCAGGAGTCCGTCACGGCGTCGACGAGCCAGGGACTGGTGTTGACCGCGGTGGTCGCCCGGCGCTCGCCGGGTGTCGCCTTGGCCCGGCCCGCGGCGAGGGAGAAGACGACCTCGGGCGCGGCGGCGCGGACGGCCGCCGCCGCGGCGCGGGGATCGGCGAGGTCGACCCGCTCGCGGGTCAGGGCCGTGACGTGCCAGCCGTCGGACTCCAGGCGCTCGACGAGGTGTCGGCCGACGAAGCCACCCGCGCCGGTGACGAGCGCCCTCACGCCGGCTCGAGCATCCCCGCGGTCACCGCCGCCGCCAGCCCGGCGTGGTCGGCCGCGACCTGCGCGGCGGTACGCGACCGAGCCGCCGCCACGGCGGCGAGGATCCGCGGGATCTCGACGAAGGGGTCACGACCCGCCGTGTCGGCGAGGAACGACCGGCGCAGGAACGTGAACGACGCCCCGAGGCGGGCGAGCTCGCCGGCCAGCAGGCGGCTCGGGACGGGCCGACCGGCGTCCGGCCGCGTGAGCCCGGCGATCCCGAAGGGCAGCGCGCCGCACGCGGCACGCACGGCGTCCGCCGTCCCGTCGAGGAGCGGGTCGAACAGCGACCGCGACCCGCGATCGATGCGCAGGTCGTTCAGCCCCACGTAGACGCGGCTCAGCGGGCGTCGGGCGAGCTCGGCGGCGACCGCGACCGCCTCGCTGGTCTCGACCAGGATGCCGAGCCCGCAGCGGCCCCCGACGAGGTCGAGGGCGCGGTCGACCTCGACCGTCGTCCGCACCATCGGCAGCAGCAGCTCGTCCGCGCCGCGCGCGACGGCGGCGTCCACCTCGTCCGCCGTCCACGGGCCGAAGCCGTTGAGGCGGCACAGCACCAGCCCGTCGGTCGCGGCGCGGACGCGCTCGAGGTCGCGGGGGGTGTCCGCATTGATCTGGGTGTCGTGGCCCGCCTGCCGCCGCGACTTGCCGCGGCGCTCCCAGTCGACGACGACCCCGGTGGCGCCGGCCGCGACGGTGCGGCGGACGAGGTCCGGGACGACGGAGAAGAGGAACAGCTCCACGGCTGGAGACCTTAGGGCATCCTCACCTAACTTGAGTACCCACCGGCCGAACGCCCGATGCCTTCCCGACCCTTCGCACGATCGTCGGCACGTGACCGGATGGGTCACGATGGGCGGGTGATTCCCGTGTTCCCCTCCGTCGAGGGCCTCGTGCTGCTCGAGGTCGAGGTCGCCGGCACCGCCAGCGAGGTGCCCGACATCCGGCGCACCGTCTCCGCGGCGGTGCGCGAGGCCGGTGTGGACGACGACACGGTCGACTCTCTCGAGCTGCTCGTCAGCGAGCTCGTCACCAACGCCGTGCGCCACGGCCACGGCCCCGTCACGGTCCGGGGGATGCTGGTCGACTCGGGAACCGTCCGCGTCGACGTGCGCGACCGCCGTCCCGGCCAGGTCGTGCCGCACGAGCTGGACCTGTGGTCGACCGGCGGACGCGGCCTGGCGATGGTCGACATGCTCGCCTACCAGTGGGGCTGCCGCAGCGACCTCGACGGCAAGACGGTGTGGTTCGAGCTCGTCCCCGCCTTCGTGGCGAGCCCCGTCAGCGTCTGACCTCACCGCAGGTCGGTACCGTGCAGGATCTCGTGCACGAGCTGCACCGCGATCGACCCCTCACCGACGGCGGAGGCGATCCGCTTGACCGACCTGGCGCGCACGTCACCGACCGCGAAGACGCCCGGCATGCTCGACTCCAGGAGGAACGGGTCCCGCTCCAGCGGCCACCGATCGGCGGAGACAGCCGTGCCGGTGACGACGAACCCGCGCTCGTCCCGCGAGACGTCGCCGTCGAGCCACTCGGTCCGCGGCTTTGCGCCGATGAAGACGAACATCCCTGCGGCGGACAGCTCCGCGCCGAGTGCCTCGGGCAGCAGGCCATCGCGCTGGCCCGGCAGCGCGGCGACCTCGATTCCGGTGGCCCGACGTGATCGTCGTAGGGCGAAAGCACTTCCACGAACTCGTCCCACGCTACGCCGAGCACATCTCCATCGCGTTTGAGCTCCTGCGACACCGGCCGACCAGCTTGGGAGCGGTCACCGCGGTGGCGATCTGTACGGATTCTGGCCGGAGGTTGGTGCCGTTGTCGTACCCCCTCGGCATGATCTCGCCATGGACTTGCGGATGTGTTCCGAGTGCTCGCTCGCGCTACCGCCGAACAGGTTTCCGCCTCGCGGCAACAGGTGCCTCCCTTGCCGACGAGCTGCCGGGAGGCAGCATTACCGCGAGAACACGGCGTACTACGTGGCCAAGGCGCGGACGCGCAACGCCGTGGTCATCAAGCAGATTCGGGTCTGGATGGCCGAATACCTGCGAAGACATCCGTGTGTCGACTGCGGACTGAGCGACATACGGACCCTGGAGTTCGACCATCGCGACACCGGACAGAAGTCGGCCGCTGTTGCCGAACTCGCACGCAACGGCTACAGCCTGCGGCGCGTGCAGGCGGAAATCGAGCTGTGTGATGTCCGCTGCGCGAACTGTCATCGCGTCCGGACTCACAAGCAGCGCGGCTGGTGGGGAGCCTTGCTAACCGAGCAGGGCCTAAGCGCGAAGGAAGCGGCGCGCCCGGAGGGACTCGAACCCCCAGCCTTTTGATCCGTAGGCAGCCTGGCCGTGATCCGGCCTGTGCTGTTTGGGGGCCGCTGGGGTCCTGACCTGCGGGTTCATCGTTTGCGGTCGTGCTGGTTCGGCCGTCCCAGACCGGGCTGTGCGTGCACGTCCGCTGCATCCGCCAACGCGCTGCCAACGCGCGCTGCTCCCTGCCCATCTCCGGATGGAGGGCCTGTCATGCCTCGCTCTGCGGATCCCGCCGGTGCCTCGATGGACGACGCTCTTGGTGACGAGGGCTCGCTCGTCGTCGAGGACCAGGCGTTCGCGATCGTCGGTGAGTGGGTCATCACCGCCGAGATCTCCGACGCCGCCTTCCGCGTCTACTCGATGCTGCTGCGCTTCGGCGGAACGTCGGGGTGCCGGATGCCGTCGCGGGCATTGCTCGGACGGCGGCTGCACCGGTCGGTGGACTCGATCGACCGCGCGCTGCGGGAGCTCGTCTCGGCAAGCATGGTCCGCGTCGAGCACCGCCACGACGGACGCCAGTACCACTCCAACCGCTACCACGTCCGCACCTCCGGACCGGTCCGTGTTGCCGCCTCGAAAGCGGGTAGCCGCAGATCTGCGGCTACCCCTTCAAGCCGTCGCGGGGGTGGCCGCAATGGCCCAGGGGAGCATGTATCCCAGCGTGAGAAGGGCGGCACCCCAGGCGACCAAGGCGGAAACCGGGCGTGCCCTCTGGTCCGTCACGATCC
>DASROP010000104.1:0-2449 GCA_035646835.1 Actinomycetales bacterium
CAGGGCGGCCAGCAGCGCGTCGTCGTCCGCGTCGGGCCGGGCCAGCCGCAGGTTGTCGGCCAGCGTGCCGACGAACACGTGGTGCTCCTGCGTGACCAGCGCGACCTCGCGGTGCAGGCGGTCGAGGGGCAGGTCGACGAGGCGCACGTCGCCGGTGCGTACCTCGCCTGCGGTCGGCGGGTGCACGCCCGCCAGCAGCCGACCCAGGGTCGACTTTCCCGCACCCGAGGGCCCCACGACCGCCAGGCGCTCGCCCGGCCGCAGGTCGAGGTCGACACCGTGCAGCACCTCGTGACCTTCGCGGTAGGCGTAGCGCACGCCCCGCGCGGTCAGGTCGCGCCCCACAGGAAGCCGAGAGGAGGCGGTACGGTCGTCGGGCACCTCGGAGATCCCGATGATCCGCGCCAGGGACGCGGCGCCGACCTGGATCTCGTCCAGCCACTCGATCAGCTCGGCCATCGGCTCGACCAGCCGCACCGCGTACAGCGCCACGGCCGTCACCTGGCCCACGGTCACCGCCGTCCCGAGGACGTCGTTGCCCGCCGCCACCAGCCATCCGCCCCAGGCGACGCAGGCGACCACCGGCAGGATGTAGCCCAGCTCGACGACCGGGTAGAAGCGCGTGCGTAGCGCCAGCGTGTAGCGCTCGGCGACGAAGCAGCCGCGGATCGCGTCGTCCACGACGTGCCGACGCCGACCGCCGAGGCCCAGGGCGTCGACCGTGCGCGCGCCGTCCACCGTCTCGGTCACGTCGCCGTTCAGCCGTGCGTACGCCGTGCGCTCGCGCAGGTAACCCCTGGGCGCCCTGGCCAGGTACCAGCGCGTCGAGACCCAGAGCAACGGGACACCGGCCAGCAGGGCCAGCGCAACCAGTCCGCCGACGAGGGCAGCCGCGACGCCGGTCAGCAGGGTCGTGACCGCGGCGACCAGGACGCTGGGGACGGCGAACCGCACCGTCCACGAGATCGCGTCGACGTCGTTCGTCGTCCGTGCCACGAGGTCACCGGTACCGGCGCTCTCGACGGTCGAGAGCGGCAGCGCGCCGACCCGCCCCATGAACTCCTCACGCAGCTGCGCGAAGACGTCCTCGCCCACGACCATCGCGCTGCGCCGGGCGATCCTGGTCAGTACTGCCTCGGCCACGACGAAACCGGCCAGTGCCAACGCGATCCGGTCGATCGACGACGTGGCGGTGCCGCTGACGACCTGGTCGACGAGCCGACCCAGCAGCCACGGGCCGCCGAGGGCCGCGAGTGCCGCTGCGGCGTGCAGCGCGACGACGCGCCCCAGAGCCCGGCGATGCAACCTGAACAGCCTGGAGGCCTCGGCGCGCACCGCGGCGGTGCCGGCGACCGGCAGCTGGGTGCTCACTCGTCCTCCCCTCTCGTCACGGTGGCGCGGTAGGTGGCGCCGATCTGGTCGTCGCGGCCCAGCAGGTCGCGGTGCGGTGCCTGGGCGACGACCCTGCCGCCGACCAGGAGGGCCACCTCGTCCACCCGGTCCAGCAGCAGCGGGCTGCTCGTGACGACGATGGTCGTGCGGCCGGACCGGGCGTCGCGCAGGTTGGCGGCGATCGCGGCCTCGGTGTGCGCGTCGACCGCGCTCGTCGGCTCGACGAGGACCAGCGTCTCGGCGTCCGTCAGCAGCGCGCGCACCAGAGCGAGCCGCTGGCGCTGGCCGCCGGAGAACGACCGGCCGCGCTCGGCGACTTCGTCGTCCAGGCCACGGGGCAGTGTCTCGAGCACGTCGTGGGCCGCGGCCGTGGTCACCGCCGCCATCAGGTCGGCCTCGTCGTGCCCGCGGCCCGGGTCGAGCTCGCGCCGCAGGCCGCCGGTGAACAGACGCGGGTCGGAGTCGGCGACGACGACCCGCCGGCGCACCTCCGCCACCGGCAGCGCGGAGACGGCGACCCCGCCCAGCAGCGGCGAGGCGCCCTCGACGTCGGCGACCAGCCTGCCCAGCCGGTCCGCGACGCGCGCGCCGTCGTCCGGGTCGACACCGACCAGGGCCACGAAGCCACCGGCCGGCACATGCAGGCCCGACAGCGGGTCGTCGAGGTCGGGCAGCGGCGGCGGTGGGGCAACGGGGAGGCGTGGGTCGGTGACCGCCGGCCGGACCCGCAGCACCGCGACCACCCGCTCGGCGGCGACCCGTGCCGTGATGAACTTCTCCAGCATCTCGGTGGCGGTGCGCAGGGGCAGCACGAGGAAGATCGCGTAGCCGTAGAACGCGACCAGGTCACCAGGGCCGATGCGACCGTCGATCGCGAACCGGGCGCCGAGCCACGTCACCCCGACGACGAACGCGCCAGGAAGCAGCACCTGCAGCGCATCGAGGGTGGCCTGGATGCCGGCGACCCCGACGCCGGCACGGCGCACCTCCTGCGACTGGGCCGTGTACCGGCGCAGAAACTCCCGCTCGCCTCCGACCCCGCGCAGCACCCGCAGCC
>DASROP010000105.1:0-30433 GCA_035646835.1 Actinomycetales bacterium
GTTCTTGATGGTTGGTGAACATCCACAAATTCGTCGTCGGGGCGGAGCGTCTGGACGACCTCGTCGGGCTGGTGGCCAGGCTGGGCACGATCACCCCGCACGCGGCAGCCTTCCTGGACGACGCGGCCGCCCAGGCGGGGCTCAACGTGCTGGCAGTCCGGGGGAAACCCAGGCGGGCAAGACGACGCTGCTCAACTGTTTGGCCGCTGCCATCCCCGGCCGCGAGCGCGTCATCACCTGCGAGGAGCGGGCAAGACCCGTCGAGCGGCCGGGCAAGCCTCGCCGGGCAAGCGGGCAAGTCCGTCCCGGGAGTTGGGCAAGAGTCCGGGCAAGGCTGCGGCGTCACCGTGGGTGTATGCGCAACGAGCGAGTGGTCGAAGTAGCCGTGCCAGACCGGGCTCTGCGAGCCGGTCATGCTTGCAGGAGCGATGGGCCTGGGGACTGGCTCGCTTCGGCGTCAGGTGAGGTAAGCCGGGAGCTCGGAGCCGGGAGCGCGTCCGGAGCGTCGGACGCCCCGCTGCACGCCTTCCTCACAGCCAAGGACGTGATGGCCCGTTACGGATGGGGCCGAACGAAGGGTTACCAGATGTTGCGCTCACGCGGCTTCCCGCGACCGGTCGGCCGCGACCGATACCGGCTCGACTCGATCATGGCGTGGGAGGACGCGCAGATCAAAGACGTTGTGATCACCGTACCGTCCCTACCCCCTCGGAAGAGGAAGGGCAGCAACGCAATGACGACGTGATGGCGCGCGGCCATGGTGACGCGACCTCTCTCCGGTGTGACCGAGTGATTGAGTCTGAGGAGAGGAGGGTGTGCTGCACGAGCGGTGTTCACAAGGGGCTAAAACGACTCGAGTTGGGCGGTGACGTCGGTCAGCGCGTCGGCTCCTGACCGTACGTAGTGTGCGATCACGGTCGCGAGCTTGTCGCCAAGCCATGAGGCCACGTCAGCCCATTCACGACCAAGTTCGTCGTGCCAGAAACCGGCAGCATGGTGGCGCAGGTTCCTGTAGACGATGAACTTCGGCCAGGCCTGATCGGGATCGTTCTTGGCAAGCCACCGCCTGACCCGGTGCCAACGATCGTTGAACAGCTCGCTGCGAGGGGGGAGGCCGGTTGCGGTATCGATGAACAGCCACATCTCGTCGGCTGGCTCGACGTTCACCTCCCACCAGCGGTCGGGCGACCCTGCGAGCTTCCCTCGTCGAACGCGTTCCGCGACTTGAGCGCGAGTGACTTGGTCGGTCGTCGCGGTCTCTGGCAGACCCAGCAAGACCGCGCAGCGAGGCCGCAGCTGGGCTCGGAGGGAGCCAGTCAAGGGCGCCTCATGCACCAGCCCGTTCTTCACCGGGCCGCGGAATGCCGCGCAGTCCTGTTGTCTCGGCTGGGTCCATGACCCGTTGATCGAGACGACGCCGCGGTCGAGAAACACATCCACGGCGCGCAGGCCCGACTGCTCGCCCAGCCTCAGTCCGGCGTATCCGGCGACCCTGATCTGGGTTCCGAGCAGCGGTAGTCGCCGCAGCTCCTCCGGGCCCGAACGGGTCAGTTCGTCGGCCGCCGCCGCCATCGCGTCCACCTGATGGCGTTCTGGCCGAAGCTCCGGTGGCACGTAGCCCCGTCCGGCTCCTTGCAGTGTCTGCTGGCGGGGCAGGGACAGCCCGTCCAAGGGATCGACGTCGCGGGGTAGCCAGCCCTCCCGCCAGGCGAGCTTGCGCATCGCGGAGAGGTCCTGGCGAATGTCGGCGAGCCGACCGACTGATCGGACCCCGCGGGCTTGTGCGCCGGAGATGATCTGTCTCGAGTGCGCGATCCTCCAGTGGGTGACGGGCACCTCACCCAGCACGGGAAGGATGTGCCGGCCCAGCCGGCTCTGGCGTTGCTCAATCGTGCGGAACGCCTTCGCGCGCGCGCGACTGTCCGCGACGTAGAGCTCCGCGAGCGCCGCCCCCGTCTGGGCACGCAGCGCGCTCGCTCGCGCTGGTGGGGCGCTCTCGGCGTCGAGGGCGCGTTCGACTTGCTGGAAAATCTGCCGGGCTTCAGCCTCGGTGGGTGCGCTCCGGGCCGTCCAGGCCCAGCCCTCGGTGTCCTGTTCCTTGAACAGGACACGGTGAAGTCGATACCGGCCGCTTGGCGCGTACAGCGCAGCCCGCCATTCCCGGCCGCCTCCTCCGAGCTTGCGCGGCTTGCCGCTGGCAAGCAGGTGTGTCGAGCGGGCCATCAGGTGGCCGCCTGCCGCCGGGTGCGGGGTCCCACGAGCATCGCGGTCATGTCCGTCGCGGAGCCCATACGCCGCGCGTTGGCCCGCAGAACGTCAAGCCAGAACCGTCCTCGGGATGGCGAGGCCGCCGGTCCGTCAAGAGCCTGCAACAGGGGTGCCTGGTCGCGGCAAGGGGCGTCCGATGGGGCCCGTTCTGGTCTCCCGCGGCCTGTTGCAACACTTGCCGACACGATGCGTCCCATCACTTCACCTGTCTGTTTCACCTGTCTAAGCTAGGGTAGCCGACAGATGACATCACTGGAAAGCGTGCACTGAAATGACGAATCGCTTGGCTCATGAAACTAGTCCCTATCTCTTACAGCATAGGGAGAATTTGGTCGAGTGGTGGCCTTGGAGTGAGGAGGCTTTCGCCGAGGCCAGGCGCCTGGACAGACCAATCTTGCTGTCCATCGGCTACGCGGCCTGCCACTGGTGCCACGTGATGGCGCACGAGTCGTTCGAGGACGACGCGACGGCAGCCGAGATGAACGCGGGCTTCGTGAACGTCAAGGTCGACCGCGAGGCGCGTCCCGACGTCGACGCGGCCTACATGGCGGCCACCACCGCGCTGACCGGTCACGGGGGCTGGCCGATGACGGTCTTCCTCACCCCCGACGGGCGGCCGTTCCACGCCGGCACCTATTACCCGCCCGAGCCTCGACACGGGTCCCCGTCGTTCACCCAGGTCCTGGACGCCGTCGGCCAGGCATGGCGCGACCGGCGCGGCGAGGTCGAGGGGGCGGGGTCGCGGATCACCGAGGCGCTGGCCTCGCGGCAGGTGCCCGCCGGTCACGCGCCCCCGGAGGCCGACCGGCTGTCGAGGGCGGTGCAGGTGCTCGCCCGCGACGAGGATGCGCGGTTCGGCGGCTTCGGCACGGCGCCGAAGTTCCCGCCGTCCATGGTGTGTGAGTTCCTGCTGCGCCACGGCGCGACCACGGCGCCGACGGCCGAGCAGGCCGTGGGTCTCGCGTCCCGCACGCTGACGGCGATGGCGCGATCGGGCACGTACGACCAGGTCGCCGGTGGCTTCGCCCGGTACAGCGTCGACGCCGCCTGGGTGGTGCCGCACTTCGAGAAGATGTTGTACGACAACGCGTTGCTCGCGCGCGTCTACCTGCACTGGTGGCGGCTCACCGGCTCCGGGACGGGGCGACGGGTCGCGGAGGAGACCTGCGACTGGATGCTCGCCGTGCTCGGTACTCCCGAAGGCGGGTTCGCCTCCTCATTGGACGCCGACACCGACGGCGTCGAGGGCTCGACCTACGTGTGGACGCCGGCAGGGCTCGTCGACGTGTTGGGGCCGGACGACGGCCCGTGGGCGGCCGAGCTGCTCGCCGTCACCGACGCGGGCACGTTCGAACACGGCTCGTCGACGGCGCAGCTGACGCGTGACGTCTGGGACACCGAGGACGCCGACCGCTGGGTCGCCGTCCGAGATCGCCTGCGCGAGAAGCGATCCGGCCGTGCCCAGCCTGGCCGTGACGACAAGGTCGTCGCAGCCTGGAACGGCCTCGCGATTGCTGCCCTCGCGGAGACCGGTGCGCTCTGCGGGCGGGACGACCTGGTGCGCGCCGCCGTCCGAGCAGCCGAGCTGCTGGTCTCCGTGCACGTCGAGGACGGGCGGCTCCGCCGGGTCTCCCGTGACGGCCTCGCGGGCCGGCCCGGTGGTGTCCTGGAGGACTACGGGGACGTCGGCGAGGGCCTGCTGGCCCTGCACGCGGTGACCGGCGACCAGCGGTGGGCGCGCCGTGCCGGCGAGCTGCTGGACGTCGTGCTGACCGACTTCACCGATCACGGCGGTGACCTGTGCGACACCTCGACGGTCGCCCCCGACGAGGCGTTGGCCGCCCTGGGCAGGCCGCGGGACCCGACCGACAACGCCTACCCCGCCGGCTCGTCCGCGGCGGCCGGCGCGCTGCTCACCTACGCCGCCCTGACGGGCTCGTCGCCCCACCGCGACGCGGCCGAGCGCGCCCTCGGCGCCGTCGCGGCCCTCGCGGACTCCGCACCGCGGTTCGTCGGGTGGGGCCTCGCCGTGGCCGAGGCCCTGGTGGACGGGCCGCGCGAGGTGGCGGTCGTCGGACCAAACGACGGTCCGAGCCTCGAGGCCACCGGCGCGCTGCACGCCGCGGCCCTGCGGGGCACCGCGCCCGGTCTCGTCGTCGCCCGCGGGCGCGGAGACGACGACGGCCTCCCGCTGCTGCGCGGCCGGGGACTCGTGGGCGGGCGACCGGCCGCCTACGTGTGCCGCGGCTTCGTCTGCGACGCACCGACGACCGAGGTGGGCGAGCTGGGTGCGGCGGTCGGCGTGGTCCTCGCGGGGTGACCCCGACCCAGACCGGTACCAATCGTGGTACCGTTTATGGTATGGCCACCAACCTGCGCCTTCGCTCCGACGCCGAGGAGGCGGTTCGCGTCGAGGCTGCCCGCACGGGTCGTTCCCAGCAGGAGCTGATCCGGGCCGCCGTCGACCAGTATCTCCACCTGGTTCCGGAGGCGGCGCCGCGGACTGCGGCGGACGCCCTCGTCGCGACGGGAACCGTGCTGCCGGCGCGGTCTCCGCTTCGGGGGGCGACGGTCCGACTCCGCCTTTCCGCCGGCGTGAGCTCGCTCGACCTCCTCGACCGGGACGAGCGGGTGTAAGCCGTGCGGGTCTACGTCGACAGCAGTGCACTGCTCAAGCGGGTCATCACCGAACAAGGGTCGGACGACCTGGACGCGATGCTGGCCGCACACACGAGCGACGGCTCGGCTCTCATCTGCTCATCGCTGGGTTGGGTCGAGGTGAGCCGGGCTCTGCGGGGTCGCGTCGACGACGACCGTCGGCTGAACGACTGGTGTGACGTGGCGCTGTCAGGAATCCTGGAGCGGCCGATCGATGGCGCGGTCGTGGCACTGGCCAGGCGGATCGCCCCACCGGTGCTGCGCAGTCTCGACGCCGTCCACCTCGCCACCGCGGTGCTGACCGACGTGGATGCGGTGATCGCGTACGACCAGCGGCTCCTGGACGCGGTGCGTCACCACGGCCTTTCCACGGTCTCGCCCGGGGTCTGACCGTCGTCCGCTCTGAGCGAACATTCCTGGCCGATAGTGAGTAAGCAAGTAATCATCATTACATGAGCACCGTAGAGAACCACGAATCGACGGTCCGCGGCTGGTTCACCGGGCGGCTGCCGGCCGAGTGGACCGGGGCAGGTGCCCCGACGGTCGACGTCGACCGCGAGGAGGTGACCGTCGTCCTGACGGTCGCCTTGCCGGAGACCGGGCCGGACGCCGGGGATGCCGAACACGCCGAGGTGGCGCGGGGCCGGATCGCCGGGTTCCGCGAGGACACCCGGGAGCGGCGGATGGCGATCGCCCGCGAGGCCGAGCACCGGTTCGGGCGCAAGGTGGCGTGGGGGGTGGCGTGCGGCGACGAGCGTGAGCTGTTCACCCACCTCGCGGTCCCGGTGATGACGCGGCTGCGTCAGCCCGAGCGCAAGGTGCTCGACACGCTGGTCGACTCGGGCGTGGCCCGCTCCCGGGCCCACGCGCTGGCCTGGTGTGTCCGGCTGGTCGGCCAGCACTCGGAGTCGTGGCTGTCCGACCTGCGCTCGGCGATGGAGCAGGTGGAACAGGTTCGCACCCGCGGCCCCGCCTGAGGCGCAGCCCCACCTGCCCCGGCGGTCAGGCGAGCGGGCCGGCCCCCGTGTAGACGGCGATCGAGATCCCGACGTAGTGGGCGAGGAAGGCCGCGACGGTCAGCACGTGGAAGATCTCGTGGAACCCGAAGTACCGCGGGCTGGGGTTCGGGCGCTTGATGCCGTAGACGACGCCGCCGAGCGTGTAGAGCAGACCGCCGAGGACGACGAGTGTCAGCACGGCCACCCCGCCGTTCTCGAGGAACGCGGGCAGGAAGAAGACCGCCGCCCAGCCCAGGGCGATGTACACCGGCACGTAGAGCCAGCGCGGGGCACCGACCCAGAAGACCCGGAACGCGATTCCCGCGAGCGCCCCGCCCCAGACCAGCCAGAGCAGCACCTGCGCGGGCCCGTCGGGCAGCAGCAGCACGGTGAACGGGGTGTACGTACCGGCGATGATCAAGAAGATGTTGGAGTGGTCGAGGCGCTTGAGCACCGCGTTCGTCCGGGGTGACCACGAGCCGCGGTGGTAGACGGCGCTGATGCCGAAGAGCAGCGACGCCGTCACCGCGAAGATGCCGGTGGCGACCTTCGCGCGTGGTGTCGGCGCCAGCAGCACCAGCACCAGGCCGGAGACGACGGCCAGAGGGAAGGTGCCGGCATGGATCCAGCCGCGCAGCCGTGGCTTGACCGTGTCGGTGACGTGCTCGACGAGGTTGGTCATGGCCAGTACCGTAACCTACGGACGAGTAACCTACGAACCCGTAGGTAGAGATTCTGTGCAGGTGCGAGCAGCATCACACCAGATGGGCGGCGTCCCCCGCCGACGGGGGTAGCGTGCCTGTTCATGCGCGTGCCGCACCCGTTGTACGGCCTGTACGAGCGCCGACTGGCGGCGTCCCTCCCGCCCGGCTCGGTGCCGCGGCACGTCGGCGTCCTGATGGACGGCAACCGTCGCTGGGCGCGAGCCCTGGGGGCCGACACCAGCCACGGGTACCGGCACGGCGCGGACAAGATCCCCGAGTTCCTCGGCTGGTGCGAGGAGATGGGCGTCGAGGTCGTCACGCTCTGGATGCTCTCACCGGACAACCTCAACCGCCCGGCGGACGAGCTCGGTCCGCTGATCGGGATCATCGAGGACGCCGTCGACAGCCTGGCGGCGACCCGGCGCTGGCGCGTGCACCCCGTCGGCGCCCTCGACCTGCTGCCGCAGGCCACCGCCCGCCGCCTGAAGCTGGTGGAGGACGCCACGCGCGACGTGCCCGGCCTGCACGTCAACCTCGCCGTCGGCTACGGCGGGCGTCGCGAGATCGCGGACGCCGTCCGATCCCTCCTGCAGGAGCACGCGACGAAGGGGACGACGATCGAGGAGCTGGCCGAGCTGCTGGACGTCGAGCACATCGCCGAGCACCTGTACACCAAGGGTCAGCCCGACCCCGATCTCGTCATCCGCACCTCGGGGGAGCAGCGTCTCTCCGGGTTCCTGCTCTGGCAGAGCGCGCACAGCGAGTTCCACTTCTGCGAGGCCCACTGGCCGGACTTCCGGCGCGTGGACTTCCTTCGCGCGCTGAGGTCCTACGCCGACCGCGAGCGCCGCTTCGGCACCTGACAACGGCTCTCGGCGGGTGAACCGCACCCTGGCGGCGTGTCGCGGCCGGACGGCGGGCGCCCGCGCGTAGCGTCATCGAGGTCGGGCGGCCGGACGCCGTCCGATCGGGAGGCCCGCCGATGGAGCGCAGTCCAGCTCCGGGAGGGGTCGGACCCGGCCCCCGCGACGGGGTCGCCGTCCCGCCCTCACCCGCGAGTGAGGCCGGGCGCGCGAGCGCTCGGCCCTGGGAGTCGCAGTGGCCGTCGCATGCCGCACCGACCAGAGTCCTGAGCCTCGGAGGACCTTCGTCCTGGACACGTCCGTCCTGCTCTCCGACCCGCGCGCCATGCTGCGGTTCGCCGAGCACGAGGTCGTGCTGCCCGTGGTCGTCATCACCGAGCTGGAGGGCAAGCGCCACCACAGCGAGCTGGGGTACTTCGCCCGCCAGGCCCTGCGGCTGCTCGACGACATGCGGGTCACCCACGGGCGACTGGACTCGGCGCTGCCGATCGGCGTGGACGGCGGGTCGCTGCGGGTCGAGCTGAACCACACCGACGCCGCCGCGCTCCCGGCCGGGTTCCGGGCCGGTGACAACGACACCCGCATCCTCGCGGTGGCCAAGAACCTCTCGGACGAGGGCTGCGACGTCACGGTCGTCAGCAAGGACCTGCCGATGCGCGTCAAGGCCTCCGCGGTGGGTCTGGCCGCCGAGGAGTACCGAGCTGAGCTCGCGGTCGACTCCGGCTGGACAGGCATGGTCGAGCTGGACGTCAGCGAGCAGGAGATGGCGTCGCTGTACGAGCACGAGCGGCTCGACCTCGTCGACGCGGCGTCCCTGCCCTGCCACACCGGTCTCGTGATGCTCTCCCCGCGGGGGTCCGCGCTCGGACGGGTCGGCGCGGACAAGCAGGTGCGGCTGGTACGCGGAGACCGCGACGTCTTCGGGGTGCACGGCCGCAGCGCGGAGCAGCGGGTGGCGGTCGACATCCTGCTCGACCCGGACGTCGGCATCGTCTCGATGGGCGGCCGCGCGGGCACCGGCAAGTCGGCCCTGGCGCTGTGCGCGGGGCTGGAGGCCGTGATGGAGCGGCGGCAGCACCGCAAGGTCGTGGTGTTCCGCCCGTTGTACGCCGTCGGCGGCCAGGACCTCGGCTACCTGCCCGGGACCGAGGCCGAGAAGATGGGGCCCTGGGCCCAGGCGGTGTTCGACACCCTCGGGGCGCTGGTCAGCCAGGAGGTGGTCGAGGAGGTGATGGACCGCGGTCTCCTCGAGGTGATGCCGCTGACCCACATCCGCGGACGCAGCCTGCACGACGCCTTCGTCGTCGTCGACGAGGCCCAGTCGCTCGAGCGCAACGTGCTGCTGACCGTGCTCTCCCGGATCGGGCAGAACAGCCGCGTGGTGCTCACCCACGACGTCGCGCAGCGCGACAACCTGCGCGTGGGCCGGCACGACGGCGTGGCGGCGGTGATCGAGGCGCTCAAGGGGCACCCGCTGTTCGCCCACGTCACGCTCACCCGTTCGGAGCGCTCGCCGGTGGCGGCGCTGGTCACCGAGATGCTGGAGGGCATCGACCTGTAGGACGTGGCCTTCGTCACCTCTGAGGTCACGGATTGGACACGGCGGGCGGGATCGCGCATGGTTGACGGCGCAAGCACCCCCTGCGCGCAGCACTCCAGGGGTCGGGAACGGGCGCCACACTGCCCGCCGTTCGGGGTCCGACCTGCCGCTGACGCGCCGCCGCCGGACGACGTCATGAGCGCGTCCGGTGTGCCGGATCCCTGCCGAGTAGCGAGACAGTTGCGGCCCACCGGCCGCCGTGGGTCCGGGCCAGGGGTGGACGTGCGCGCCCACGGCAGGGTCGCGCATCGCCGGAAGGCTGTTCGTGATCCGATCCATCTTTGCCCAACCGCTGCTCGCCCTGGGCTCGGCCCTCGTCGTCGTCGCCACGCTCGGCGCCGGCTACGCGGCGACCACCCAGTCCGCCGATGCGGACCCCGCGTCGGTGACGGAGCAACCCATGACCGACGCCGAGCTTGCCGCTGTGGACTACTCCATCGCGCGGGACCAGGGTCGGCGCCTGACCGCCCAGGCCGAGGTCGCTCAGACCAAGGCCGACCAGGCGGCACACGCCGAGTACCTGGTCTGGCTCGAGGAGGAGAAGGCCCTCAAGGCCGCCGAGGCCGAGCGCCTGGCCGCCGAGGAGGCGGCCCAGGCCGCTGAGGACGCTCGTGCTGCCGAGGCAGAGGCGGCCAGCCGAGACGCCGCGCGTGACCCCCGGTCGGCAGCCCGCGTGATGCTCGCCGACCACGGCTGGTCCTCGGGCCAGTTCGACTGCCTGGACTCGTTGTGGCAGAAGGAGAGTGGCTGGGACCACACCGCAGCCAACCCGTCGTCGGGCGCGTACGGCATCCCCCAGGCGCTGCCTGGCTCCAAGATGTCCAGCGCCGGATCCGACTGGGAGACCAACCCGCTCACGCAGATCGAGTGGGGCCTGGGGTACATCGCCGACGTGTACGGGTCGCCCTGCGGCGCCTGGTCGCACAGCCAGGGCAGCGGCTGGTACTGACTCAGGCCACGGGAGGGCGCGTCATCGCGAGGACGTCGAGCGCGTCGTCCAGCTGCGTCTCGCTGATCTCGCCGCGCTCCACGAAACCGAGCGCCACCACGGCCTCGCGGACCGTCGTCCCCTCGGCCACCGCGTGCTTGGCGACCTTCGCCGCCGCCTCGTAACCGATCACCCGGTTCAGCGGTGTGACGACGGACGGCGATGCCTCCGCGAGTCGGCGACACCTCTCCTCGTCGGCCTCCAGCCCGGCGACGCACCGGTCGGCGAGGAGCCGGGATGCGTTGGAGACCAACCGGATCGACTCCAGCACGTTGCGTGCCATCACCGGGATCATCACGTTCAGCTCGAACGTCCCGGACGCGCCCGCCCACGCCACGCACGAGTCGTTGCCGACCACCTGCGCGCAGACCATCAGGACCGCCTCTGGGACGACGGGGTTCACCTTGCCGGGCATGATCGAGGACCCCGGCTGCAGGTCGGGCAGCCGCACCTCTGCCAGGCCGGTGTTGGGGCCCGATCCCATCCACCGCAGGTCGTTACAGATCTTCGTGAGACTGACGGCGACCACCCGCAAGGCTCCGGACAGCTCGACGAGGCCGTCGCGCGCGCCCTGCGCCTCGAAGTGGTCGCGTGCCTCGGTCAGGGGCAGGTCCGCGTCGGAGGCGAGCAGCTCGATCACCCGCTGGGGGAATCCGGCCGGGGTGTTGATGCCGGTGCCCACCGCGGTCCCACCCAGCGGCACCTCGGCGACCCGGGGCAGCGCCGCCTCGACCCGCTCGATGCCCCGGCGTACCTGGGCTGCGTAGCCACCGAGCTCCTGGCCCAGGGTCACCGGGGTGGCGTCCATCAGGTGTGTCCGGCCCGACTTCACGACCTCGGCGTTCGCCGCCGCGGCCGTCTCGAGGGCCGCGGCCAGGTGGTCGAGCGCCGGCACGAGATCGCGCACCACGCCCGCCGTCGCCGCCGCGTGCACCGACGTGGGGAAGACGTCATTGCTCGACTGCGACGCGTTCACGTGGTCGTTGGGGTGCACGTCGCGACCGAGCGCTCGCGAGGCCAGCGAGGCGATCACCTCGTTGGCGTTCATGTTGGACGACGTCCCCGACCCGGTCTGGAACACGTCGATCGGGAACTGCTCGTCGTGCAGCCCGCGGGCCACCTCGTCGGCCGCGGAGGCGATCGCGGCCGCGAGGTCGGCCTCCAGCACGCCGAGCTCGGCGTTGGCGCGGGCGGCGGCCTTCTTCACGCGGGCGAGGGCCTCGATGTGCGCGCGCTCCAGCCGACCCCCGCTGATCGGGAAGTTCTCGACGGCGCGCTGGGTCTGCGCGCGCCACAAGGCGGACGCCGGCACCCGGACCTCGCCCATGGTGTCGTGCTCGATGCGGAAGTCACTGTTCATGGCCCCATCGTGGCGTGCCACGCCGTCGGGGTGGAAGTCGGGGACGGTCGACAGGTAGATCGCGTACCCGAGGTCGCGGCCGTCACGCTGCACGCTGAGCACCTGCTCCGCACACGGTCCGACCGCCTCGTCGAGGGTCCGCGCCAAGCCCGGCGAACGGTGCGAGGACCACACACCGACGACGCCACCGGCGCGGACCGCGCGCGCCGCGGTCGACAGGACCCCGGCGCCGTAGACGCGGGCATTGGAGTCGTGCACGAGGAACTCCGGGCCGTTGTCGACGTCGAGCAGGACGGCGTCCAACCGGTCCTCGCGGCACGCGGCCAAGACGTCGGCCACGTCCCCCACGCAGACGGCGAGGCGGTCGTCGTCCCACAGGCCGGCCGGGGGCGGCGCCACCCCGTCGCGCAGCCACCGGACAAGCAGCGGCTCGATCTCGACCACGGTCACCGCCTCGACGCGCGGTGAGGCCAGCAGCGACGACGCGGTGTAGCCCAGGCCGAGTCCCCCCACGAGCACGTGGAGGTGGTCTCCCTCGAGACGGTCGAGCGTGGCGTCGGCCAGCAGTCGTTCGGTCGAGACGTCGACGGTGTCCATCAGGAACGCCCCGTTGACGATCAGCTCGTGGACGGCGTCGCGGCCGGTGCCACGGCGGCGCAGGACGACCTCACCGAGGACGCCGTCCCCGCGGGCCAGCACCTGCGGCGACTCCTGCGGCCACGTCACGGCGGGATCCTCGCACGCGTGCTAGGCATGCCCCATGAACGAGCTCGTGCGAACCGGCATTCTCGACCGGGCGTTGACGGAGATCGTCCGTCGCGCGATCGAGGGAGTCGGCCCGTTCAAGGCCGCAGCCGATCTTGTGGAGCCATTGCGGCGCAAGGGGATGAGCACGCACCAGATCGTGACCCGGCTGGTGCGCACCCAGACGACGCAGGCCACGGTTCAGGGGGCCGTCGCCGGTGTCGGAGGGCTCGTCACGGCCACGGTGGGGCTGCTGCCGGCCACCGCCGCCGCAATGTTCGTGCAGGCGCGGCTCGCGGCCGCGATCGCCCACGCACACGGCCACGACCTGCGAGACCCGCTCGTGCGGGACCGGATCACGCGCCTGGTCGCCGGCGGCACCGCGTCCACCGGTGCGAAGAAGGCGGGCGTCGAGATGGGGGAGCGGGTCGCCACGCAGATGGTGCCCCGGATCCAGGCCAGGGCGGCGGCGCGGTCGGCGTCCCGGGTGGCCGCGGGCAAGACCGCGGGCGCCCTCAGCTCCCGGGTGGCCGCGGGAGGAGTGGGCCGCGCCGTGCCCGTTGTCGGCGCCGTGGTCGGTGGCACCGTCGACCTCGTCGTCACCCGCCGCCTCGCGGAGAAGGCGCGCCGCGAGTTCGGCACCCCCCTCTCCCCGTGATCATGCTTCGATGCCGGAAGGCCCGGCGCCTGCTGTTGCGATCCCCGTTGATCAAGGACTCCATGCCCGCCCGGTGAGCACGGAGTCCTTGATCACCAAGGGTTAGGGGAGGTCGGCGACGGCGGGTGGGTCGGCGCCGGGGCGCGACACGGTGACCGCCGCGACGGCCGAGGCGTGGTGGACGACGCGCGCCAGCGCCTCCCGGTCGATCCGGGCCAGCGGCCCTCGCGCC
This sequence comes from Actinomycetales bacterium, assembly GCA_035646835.1. GTDB lineage: Bacteria > Actinomycetota > Actinomycetes > Actinomycetales > DASROP01 > DASROP01. The sequence goes on from DASROP010000105.1 coordinate 13,074, forward strand.
GTGCCACCGAGAAGGCCCTCGCGCCAGAACCCGTCGAGCAGCCCCGACATGAACGAGTCGCCGGCGCCGACGGTGTCGACGACGCGGCCCGCTCGTGACGGCACCTCCACCGATCCGTTGGCGCACAGCGCGAGCGCGCCCGCCGCCCCGAGCGTGAGGACGACGACGGACGGGCCCAGCCGAAGCCACGACGCGGCCAGATCCTCCGGCCTCTCGGTCGGGGCGACGTGGCGGGCGTCGTCGAGGCTGAGCTTGACGAGGTCCGCGGTCGCGACGAAGGACTCGACGTGCGGGCGTACCTGTTCCGGCGTGCCCATCAGGGCGGGGCGGACGTTCGGGTCGTAGCTGATCGTCGCGTGGTGGTGTGCGCCCCGGAGGATCCGCTCGACGGTGGACGCACCAGGCTGCAGCACCGCGGCGATCGATCCCGTGTGCACGGCCAGCGGCGTGGTCGGCAGCGGTGTGACGGGCAGCGACCAGTCCAGGTCGAACGAGTACGTGGCCTCGCCACCGGCGTCCAGGGTGGCCCGGGCGGACGACGTCCGGCCCGGCTGCCGGGACCCCTCGACGATCCGGACGCCGGACGCCGCCAGGTGGGCGGCGACCCGGGCGCCTCGCTCGTCGTCCCCGAAGTGGGTGAGCAGGTGCGTCTCGCGGCCGAGCCGGGCCAGGCCGATGGCGACGTTGGCCGGGCTGCCGCCGACGTGCTCGACAGGCGACCGGCCCGACTGCTGGAGGATGTCGACGAGGGACTCCCCGACGACCAGGACGCCGGTCACGCGCGCTGACGCAGCCAGGCGAGAACCGCGGGGGCATCGGCGTCCGGGGGGAACACCGGGTAGCGCACGTGCCGTGCCACCCCGTCCTCGAGCACCAGCGTCAGGCGCCGCAGCAGCACCTCGCCGCCGACCTCGAACGTCGGCAGCCGCCAGGCCGTGGCCAGCGCCAGGCCGGCGTCCGACAGCAGCGGGAACGGCAGGTTCAGACGGGCGACCGCCTCACGCTGGTACTCGGTGCCCTGGGTCGACACGCCGAACACCCGGGCACCGAGCGCGCCCAGCTCGGCGGCGTGGTCGCGGTACGAGCACGCCTGCGGTGTGCAGCCCCGCGCGCCAGGGATCGCGTCCCACCCGTCCGGCGGCTCGATCCCGGGGGCGCCGGTGCGCGGGTAGGCGTAGAGCACGGTCCGGCCGGCGAGCGACGCAGGGTCCACGGCGCCGCCGTCGGAGGCGGGCAGCGCGCACGACGGCAGGGGGGCGCCGGGCAGGTGGTCGGCCGCGCCGTCGTCCACCGGGACGGGCAGGTCATCCGGCAGCACCGTCGGGTCGTGCGCCACGGCTCTACAGCGCCCGGCTGAAGTCGACCGAGGCGTACGCAGCGAGCTTGGCCAGCTGGTGCTCGCTCTCGACCAGCCGGATGGTGCCCGACTTCGAGCGCATCACGAGGCTCTCGGTGCGCACGACGCCCCCGCGGTAGCGGACGCCACGCACCAGCTCGCCGTCCGTGATCCCGGTGGCCACGAAGTACGCGTTGTCGCTGGTGACGAGCTCGTCGGTGGTCAGCACCGCGTCGAGGTCGTGGCCGGCGTCCAGCGCCCTGGTGCGCTCGGAGGAGTCCTTGGGCCACAACCGACCCTGCAGCACGCCGCCCAGGCACTTGATCGCGCAGGCCGCGATGATGCCCTCGGGCGTGCCCCCGATCCCCAGCATCAGGTCGACGCCGGTGCCCTCCCGGGCCGCCATGATCGCGCCGGCAACGTCGCCGTCGCTGATGAACTTGATCCTGGCGCCGGTGTCGCGGATCTCGCGCGCCAGGTCCTCGTGCCGGGGGCGGTCCAGGACGCAGACCGTGACGTCCTCGGGGTTCTCGTTCTTGGCCTTCGCGACCCGGCGGATGTTCTCGGCCACCGGCAGCCGGATGTCGACGGCGTCCGCCGCCTCGGGCCCGGTGGCGAGCTTGTCCATGTAGAAGACCGCGCTGGGGTCGTACATCGAACCGCGCTCGGCGACCGCCAGGACGCTGATGGCGTTGGACATCCCGAGCGCGGCCAGCCGCGTGCCGTCGATGGGGTCGACCGCGACGTCGCACGCCGCGCCGGTGCCGTCGCCGACGTGCTCGCCGTTGAAGAGCATCGGCGCATCGTCCTTCTCGCCCTCGCCGATCACCACGACGCCGTCCATCTCGACCGTGCCGATCAGCGCGCGCATGGCGTTGACCGCCGCTCCGTCGGCACCGTTCTTGTCACCGCGACCTACCCACCGGCCCGCTGCCATCGCGGCTGCCTCGGTGACGCGGAGGAGCTCGAGGCCGAGGTTGCGGTCGGGTGCCTCCGGAGACATGGCGCGATGCTAGCGGCGGGTCCTGCGAGCATGGCGACGTGAGTACCGGGACCCAGAGCGCACCGCGACGTCGGCAGACGACGCTGGACATGGTGCGCTCCCTCGCCGTGGTCGCGGCGGTGGTGGCGACGATCGTTCTGCTGGTGCCGCGGCCGGACGGGCCCATCGACCAGCCCGTCCCGGTCGAGCAGGTCGCGGCGCAGTCGGCTCCCGACGCCGACTTCCCGCTCGTCGTCCCGGACCTGCCCGAGGGCTGGGACCCCAACTCGGTGCGCCTGGACGCGGCCGGGCCCGACGGCGTCACGACCTGGCACGTCGGCTACGTGACGCCGTCCGGCGGCTACGCGGGCGTCGAGCGGGCGCGCGACGTGACCGACGGCTGGGTGTCGGAGCAGACCAGCGAGGGACGCCCCGACGACGAGGCCGCGACGGTCGACGTGTCCGGCGAGACCTGGCAGCTGCTGCGCTCGACCGACCCGCGGCGCACGAGCCTGCTGATCGAACGGGACGGCGTCACGACCGTCGTGACCGGGTCGGCCCTGCTGCCCGAGCTCATCACCCTCGCCGAGACCACGTAGTCAGCCTGCCGGTTCGTCGTCCTCGCTCGCCACGGCCGCGTCCAGGCGCGCGCGGGCGCCGTCCAGCCATTCCTGGCAGCGCGCGGCCAGCACCTCGCCTCGTTCCCAGAGCGCGAGCGACTCCTCCAGCGGGACGCCGCCGGACTCCAGCGACTGCACGACACCGAGCAGCTCGTCGCGCGCCTGCTCGTAGGACAGGTCGGCCGGGTCCTGGGGCTCCGCGGTCACGTCCGGCAGCGTAGGGGGCGTGACCTACGACGGTCTGACGGCGGTGACGCGGGCGTCGATCTCGCCGGCGGCCAGGCGGACGCGAAGCTCGTCGTCCGGAGCCGCGTCGGAGGAGGCGCGCAGCACCGCGCCGTCGGGGGCCTGGACGACGGCGTAGCCCCGCTCCAGAGTCGCCGCGGGGGAGAGCGCCCGCACCGACGACCGCAGGTGGGCGACCTGGTCGCCGGCCCGGTCGAGGTGACCGCCCAGCGCCCGGCGGGCCCGGTCCCGCCCGGCCCCGACGAGCACCGCCCGCTCGTCCAGCGCCCGCCACGGCTCGGCGATCACCGGCCGGCCCCGCACCGCCGCCAGTCGCGCCACCTCGCCGTCCAGCCGGCTCGCCAGCACCCGGCGCAGCCGGCCCCGGACCTGGGCGAGCCCGGCGGCCTCCTCGGCCACGGCCGGCACGATCCGGCGGCCGGCGTCCGTCGGTGTCGAGGCGCGGACGTCGGCCACCAGGTCGAGCAGCGGGGCGTCGACCTCGTGCCCGATCGCGCTCACGACCGGCGTGCGGCAGGCGGCGACCGCCCGCAGCAGCGTCTCGTTGCTGAACGGCAGCAGGTCCTCCAGGGACCCACCGCCGCGGGCGACGACGATCACATCGACCGCCGGCTCGGCGTCGAGCGCCGCCAACGCCCCCGCGACCGCCTCGACGGCGCCGCTGCCCTGGACCACGACCTCGCGGACGTCGAACGCCACGCCCGGCCAGCGGTGCCGCGCCGTGACGACGACGTCGTGCTCGGCGGCGCTCGCGCGGCCGCACACGAGGCCGACGGTGCGGGGCAGGAACGGCAGCGTCTTCTTGCGGCCGGGGTCGAAGAGCCCCTCTGCGGCCAGCACCCGCTTGAGGTGCTCGACCCGGGCCAGCAGCTCACCGACCCCGACCGGGCGCACCTGGTCGGCGACGAGCTGAAGGCTGCCGCGCTTGGTCCAGAACTCCGGCCGGGCCCGGACGACGACGCGCGCACCCTCGCGCAGCCCCTCCCCGAGGGCGTCGAGAACCCGCACGTGCGCCGTCACCGGCAGGGACATGTCGACGTCCGCGTCGCGGAGGGTCAGGTAGGCGGTGGCGGCACCCGGCCGGCGCACCACCTGCACCAGCTGACCCTCCACCCACACCACCGGCATCTTCGAGACGTAGGTGCTGATCTTGGCCGTCAGCAGCCGGACCGGCCACGGGTTCTCGGCGGTGGTCTGCCCGGCGGTCTCCGGCAGCCGAGGGCGGGGGGCGTCGGTCACGCGGGCGAATCTACGATGGGGTGGTGTCAGCATCGAAACGTGTCCTGCTCGCCGCCCCTCGTGGCTACTGCGCCGGGGTGGACCGCGCCGTGATCGCCGTGGAGAAGGCGCTCGAGCACTACGGCTCCCCGGTGTACGTGCGCAAGGAGATCGTGCACAACAAGTACGTCGTGCAGACGCTGACCAAGCGCGGCGCGGTCTTCGTGGAGGAGACCGACGAGGTGCCCGAGGGTGCCCGCGTCGTCTTCTCCGCCCACGGGGTGTCGCCGGCCGTGCACGCGCAGGCCGCCCGGCGCCAGCTGCAGACCATCGACGCGACGTGCCCCTTGGTGACGAAGGTGCACCGTGAGGCCGTCCGGTTCGCGAGCGACGACTACGACATCCTGCTGATCGGCCACGAGGGGCACGAGGAGGTCGAGGGCACCGCCGGCGAGGCGCCCGAGCACGTCCAGCTGGTCGACGGGCCGGAGTCCGTGGACGCCGTCACGGTGCGCGACCCCGAGAAGGTCGTGTGGCTGTCGCAGACCACCCTGAGCGTCGACGAGACGATGGAGACGGTGCGACAGCTGCGCGAACGCTTCCCCGCGCTGGCCGACCCGCCCAGCGACGACATCTGCTACGCCACCCAGAACCGCCAGGTCGCGGTGAAGAAGATCGCGCCCGAGGCGGACCTCGTGATCGTGGTCGGCTCGGCGAACTCGTCGAACTCGGTGCGCCTGGTCGAGGTGGCTCTGGAGCACGGCGCCGACGCGAGCTACCGCGTCGACCACGCCGAGGAGCTGGACGAGTCGTGGCTGGACGGCGTCACGACCGTTGGCCTGACCTCCGGCGCGTCGGTGCCCGAGATCCTCGTGACCGACGTCCTGACCTGGCTGGCCGACCGCGGGTACGCCGACGTCGAGGAGGTGCGGACGGCGGAGGAGGACCTGCTGTTCTCCCTGCCGAAGGAGCTGCGCCGCGACCTCAAGGCCGCCAGCTCCTGAGCGTCCTTCCCCGGCGGCTGTACGCGCGGCTACACTCGTGGTATGTCCAAGGTGATGGTCTCCCTGCCCGACGACCTGCTCGCGCGGCTCGACCAGGAGGTGGCGAGGCGCTCTACGAGCAGGAGCGCCTTCCTCGCGGCCGCGGCGCGCCGCGAGCTGCACCGGCCCGACCCCGAGGCCGTCGTCGCAGCCATCGTCCGGTCGGAGCAGCGCTTCGCCCGCGCCGGCTCCTTCGACTCCGGCGACCAGGTCCGCGCAGACCGGGACGCCCGTCGGTGACCCGACTGCTGATCGACACCTCGGTGCTGGTCAAGTGGTTCCACAGCGAGGGGGAGTCCGAACTGGTCGCGTCCCGCGCGCTGCGCTCGGCCCACGTGGCGGGCGAGCTGAACGCCCACGTCCTGGACCTGGCCCTGTACGAGCTCGGGAACGTGCTCGTGCGGGCGCTGCGGTGGTCTGCCCAGGACACCGCGGATCAGCTGGACGACCTGGTGGCGATCTGCGGGGTCCCGCTCGCGATCACGTCCTCCTGGCTTCGCCACGCCGCTGCGCTGGCCGTCGAGCACAACCTGACCTTCTACGACGCTGCGTGGGCGGCCGCCGCACGTGACCTGGGTGTCGGCCTGGTCAGCGCCGACCGGCAGCTGCTGGCGTCGGGCCTGGCCGAGTCACCGACCGATGTCGTGGCCCGTCTGCGACTGCCGACCTCATAGGCGAGGGATCAGGAGGCGCGACGGTCGTCGATCAGCTCAGGCGCGGTCAGCGGCCGGGGCACCGACTCCAGCGGCTCCGAGTCGAAGGCCGCGTCGAGGTCGGCGAGGTCGAGGTCGGCCATCGTCCGCGCGGTGACGAGCACGCGACGCTCCAGGGTGCCCACCAGCGCGTTGTAGTCCTCGACCGACCGGTGCAGCGTGCGGCCGAGCTTGCCGACGTGCCCACCGAGGGTGGCCAGCCGGGCGTAGAGCTCCCGCCCGACCTCGAACAGCTCGCGGGCGCTGCCGGTCAGCGCGTCCTGCTGCCACGTCAGAGCCACGGTGCGCAGCAGGGCCAACAGCGTCGTCGGCGTGGCCAGCACGACCTTGCGGGCCATCGCGTGCTCGAGCAGGGCGGGGTCGGCCTCGCAGGCCGCGGCCAGGAACGACTCCCCCGGGACGAAGCAGACCACCAGCTCGGGCGTCGGCGAGAAGGCCTCCCAGTAACGCTTGGCGGCCAGGGCGTCCACGTGCGCCCGCAGCGCGGCGGCGTGGGCCCGCTGCACGTCGGTGGGGTCGCGGCCCGCCTGTCCGGCGTCCGCCGCCTCGAGGAACGCGGCCAGCGGCGCCTTCGCGTCGACGACGACGTTCTTGCCCCCGGGCAGGTGCACCACCGCGTCCGGACGCACGGTGCCGCCGTCCGGCCGGGTGGCGCTGGCCTGGCTGGAGAAGTCGACGCGGGCCAGCATCCCCGCGTGCTCGACGACCCGCTTGAGCTGCACCTCGCCCCAGGCACCGCGCACGTTCGGCGAGCGCAGCGCGCCCGCCAGCGAGGCCGTCTGCGCCCGGAGCGCCTCGCCCGAGGCGGCCACCGCGCTCAGCTGGGCGTCGAGCCGGCCGAACTGCTCGACCCGGTCCCGCTCCAGGGTGCCGACCTGACGCTCCACCCGCGCCAGCCCCGAGGTCAGCGGTGCCAGTGCGAGCGCGAGGTGACCCTCGTCGTCCGCCGTCTTCTCCAGGTCGTGCACCCGCCGGGCGAGCACGTCGCGCTCGGCCACCGCACCGGCCCGCCGGGCCGAGCCGGCCACCCAGCCGAGCAGCAGGCCGGCCACCAGCGCGAACAGGGCGACGATCGTCGAGGTCTCCATGACGGGCACCCTGGCACCCCCCACCGACACCACCCCCCTCTCGCGACTCCTGCTGCGTGTCCCACGTCTGGAGGCCGGGTGAGAGGTGGAACACGCAGCAGGAGTCGGGGGGTCGGTAGGCTCCGGTCCCCGTGGCTCTCACCATCGGGATCGTCGGACTGCCCAACGTCGGCAAGTCCACCCTCTTCAACGCCCTGACCAGCGCCGGCGTGCTCGCCGCGAACTACCCGTTCGCCACGATCGAGCCGAACATCGGCGTCGTCCCGCTGCCCGACGGGCGGCTGGCTCGACTCGCGGAGATCCACGGCAGCGCCCGCGAGCTGCCGGCGACCGTCTCCTTCGTCGACATCGCGGGCATCGTCAAGGGGGCCAGCGAGGGCGAGGGGCTGGGTAACAAGTTCCTCGCCAACATCCGCGAGGCCGACGCGATCTGCCAGGTGATCCGGGCCTTCGACGACCCGGACGTCGTCCACGTCGACGGCGTCATCGACCCGGCGTCCGACATCGAGACGGTCAACACCGAGCTCGTGCTGGCCGACCTCCAGACCGTCGAGCGGGCGATCCCCCGGCTGGAGAAGGAGGTCAGGGGCTCCAAGGCGGACGCCGGCGTGCTCGACGCGGCGTGCCGGGCCGCCGAGGTGCTGGCCGCCGGTGACACGCTGTTCGCCGCCGGTCACGCAGCGGGAGTGGACCCGGTCGCGATCCGCGAGCTGTCGCTGCTGACCACCAAGCCGTTCCTGTACGTGTTCAACGTCGACGAGGCCCACCTCGCGGACGCCGAGGGGATGGACCGCCTGCGGGCCCTGGTCGCACCGGCCGAGGCCATCTTCCTGGACGCCCAGGTGGAGTCCGAGCTGGTCGAGCTCCCCGAGCACGAGGCGGCCGAGCTGCTCGCCAGCATCGGCCAGGACGAGTCGGGCCTCCACCAGCTCGCGCGCGTCGGGTTCGCCACGTTGGGCCTGCAGACGTTCCTGACCGCGGGCCCGAAGGAGGCCCGGGCGTGGACGATCCGGTCGGGGTGGACCGCCCCGCGGGCCGCCGGCGTGATCCACACCGACTTCCAGCGCACGTTCATCAAGGCCGAGGTGGTCTCGTTCGCCGACCTCGACGAGGCGGGGTCGATGGCCGGGGCCAAGGCACGCGGCCGGGTCCGGATCGAGGGCAAGGACTACGTGATGGCGGACGGCGACGTCGTCGACTTCCGGGTCGGCGCCTGACGCCGGCCATGACGGCAGAACAGAGCCCTTGAGCATCGGCTGCGCGACGGGGAGGTATCGGTTTCGTCACGAACTGCCACATCGGGGGACCGATGGTGGTCCGCGCCCCCCGGCTGTGCCTAGATTGCCGCGGTTGGTGCCCCAGGCTCACGAACGAATCGAGCTCGTCTGCCTGTCCGTAGGTGCACCACGATTCACGAGGAGGCGCACGTGCGCACAGCGACGCGGACAACCCGCACTGCTGCGGTCTTGGCAACGGCAGGCATGCTGCTGGCTGCCTGTGGCGGCGACAGTGGCGGCGACGGTGACACCGGGGGCGGTGAGGAGGCTGCCGGTGGCGGCGCCTTCACCGTGCAGATCGGTGAACCCCAGAACCCGCTGGTCCCGGGTAACACGAACGAGACCGAGGGCGGCCAGGTCGTCGACTCGCTCTTCACCGGCCTGATCACGTACAACAACGAGACCACCGAGCTCGAGTACAACGGCGTGGCCGAGTCGATCGAGTCCGAGGACAGCACCAACTGGACCGTCACGCTCAAGGACGGCTGGACGTTCCACGACGGGACGCCGGTGACCGCCGACTCGTTCGTCGACGCGTGGAACTACACCGCGCTGTCCACCAACGCCTTCGGCAACTCGTACTTCTTCGCCAACGTCGTCGGCTACGAGGACCTGCAGGGTGAGGCCGACGCCGAGGGCAACGAGATCGCCCCGCCGGCCGCCACCGAGATGTCGGGCCTGGTCGTCGAGGACGACCTGACCTTCACGGTGGAGCTGACGTCGCCGTTCGCGCAGTACCCGATCACGACCGGGTACACCGCGTTCTACCCGCTGCCCGAGGCCTTCTTCGAGGACCCCGAGGCCTTCGGCACGCAGCCGATCGGCAACGGCCCGTTCCAGGCCGAGGAGCCGTTCGTCCCCGGCACGGGCATCACGCTGACGAAGTACGACGACTTCGGCGGCGAGGAGCCGGCCAAGGCGGACTCCGTCGAGTACCGCGTGTACGCCGAGCTGAACACGGCCTACACCGACGCGCAGGCGGGCAACATCGACATCGTGCCGCAGATCCCGCCGGACGCCATCACGTCGGCTCAGGACACGTTCGGCGACCGCTACTTCGAGCGTGCCTCGTCGAGCTTCACGTACATCGGGTTCCCGACGTACGACCCTCGCTTCGAGGACAAGCGCGTTCGCCAGGCGTTCTCGATGGCGATCGACCGCGAGGCGATCACGGAGGCCATCTTCAACGGCTCCCGTGAGCCGGCCTACTCGGTGATCTCGCCGGTCGTCGCCGGTTCGCGTGACGACGCCTGCCAGTACTGCACGGTGGACGTCGAGGCGGCCAACGCCCTGCTGGACGAGGCCGGGTTCGACCGGTCGCAGCCGGTGGAGTGGTGGTTCAACGCCGGTGCCGGCCACGACCAGTGGGTGCAGGCCGCGGCCAACCAGGTGCGCGACAACCTGGGCATCGACTACACCCTCAAGGGTGACCTGCAGTTCGCGGAGTACCTGCCCCTGCTCGACAGCAAGGGGATGACCGGCCCGTTCCGTCTCGGCTGGATCATGGACTACCCGAGCCCGCAGAACTTCCTGGAGCCGCTGTACTCGACGCAGGCCATCGGTGGCTCGAACGCGTCGTTCTACTCCAACCCGGAGTTCGACGCGCTGATCGCCGAGGGCAACTCGGCGACGGACAACGACGAGGCCATCGCCGCCTACCAGGCGGCGGAGGACCTGCTCCTCGAGGACATGCCGATCATGCCGATGTTCTTCGGCAAGATCCAGGGTGTCCACTCGGAGAACGTCACCAACGTCCAGGTCACGGCGTTCGGCCGGCTGGACGCTGCGGACGTCGAGGTGGTCAACCCCTGACCGCCCGGTTCCACCTGATTCACCAGCTCCATCGGTGAGTCGGAGGGTGTGCCCGGCCCCTCGGGGCCGGGCACACCCTCGACCGCCACCCCTCTCTGAGACTCGCTGTTCCTGGACCGTGCCGACCCGCTTCGTGAGCCGGAGCGGACGGAGTACGGTCAGCTGTCGTCACCGCAGCGTCGCGGGCATGCTTCGCTGTGGACCTTCACCACGAGCTGAGGAGGAGCATGGGCCGCTACGTGGCACGCCGCCTGCTGCTCACCATCCCGGTGATCATCGGCGCGACGTTCCTGATCTTCGCGCTGGTGTACGCACTGCCGGGAGACCCCATCCGCGCCCTGGCCGGAGACCGGCCGTTCTCGCCCGCCGTGGCGGCGCAGCTGCGCGAGGAGTTCAACCTCAACGACCCGCTCTGGTTGCAGTACCTCAAGTACATGGGCGGGCTGGTCCAGGGCGACCTCGGCACCGACTTCCAAGGGCGCGAGGTGATGGACATCGTGCTGCTGCGCCTTCCCGTGACCGCGAAGCTGGCCGGCATGGCCGTCCTGATCGAGACCGTGATCGGCCTGATCGCCGGCATCCTGGCCGGGATCCGCCGCGGCTCCTTCTTCGACAACCTGGTGCTGGTGTCCACCATCACGGTGGTGTCGGTGCCGATCTTCGTGCTCGGGTTCATCGCCCAGTACGTGGTCGGCCTGAGGCTGGGGATCCTGCCGGTGGCCGGCCTGAACGAGGGGCTGCGCAGCTACATCCTGCCAGGCTTCATCCTCGCGTCGACGTCTTTGGCCTACATCGCCCGGCTGACGCGCACCAGCCTCGCGGAGAACCTGCGTAACGACTACGTTCGCACCGCTCGCGCCAAGGGCCTGCGAACGCGGACCGTGATCGGCAAGCACACGCTGCGCAACAGCCTGATCCCGGTGGTGACCTTCATCGGTGCGGACGTCGGCGCCCTGATGGGCGGGGCGATCGTGACCGAGACGGTGTTCAACATCCCCGGCCTCGGCCGGGCCACCTTCGAGGCGATCCTGAGCCAGGAGGGCGCTGTCGTCGTCGGGATCGTCTCCCTGCTGGTGTTCTTCTACATCTTCTTCAACCTGGTGGTGGACATCTTGTACGCGCTGCTCGACCCGAGGATCCGCTATGAGTGACACCCGGCGGGGCACCGACATGGGCGGTGCCCCGACCTCGTCCGGCTCGCACGCCACCGCGCTGGACGTCGACACCGCGAAGTCCGGCGCGGCAGAGGAGGCGGTGGCCGGCGGCGAGATGCGGCAGGCCAGCCTGTTCTCGGACGCCTGGAAGACCCTGCGGAAGAACCCGTTCTTCCTGCTCGGATCCGTCCTGCTGGTCATCTTCACGACGATGGCGGTCGTCCCCCAGCTGTTCACCGGCGTCGACCCCCGCGCCACCGACCTGAGCCGGTCGCAGGAGGGCCCGAGCGCGGAGCACTGGTTCGGGTTCGACATCCAAGGAGCCGACTACTTCGCCAACGTGGTCTACGGGGCGCGGATCTCGATGAGCATCGGAGTCCTGACCGTGATCGCCCTGGTGGTGATCGCCGTCCTCGCGGGCTCGCTGGCGGGGTTCTACGGCGGCTGGGCGGACTCGCTGCTGTCACGGGTCACGGACGTCTTCTACGGCCTGCCGCTGATCCTCGGTGCCATCATCCTGCTCTCGACGATCCCCAACCGGAACCTGTTCACGGTGTCGCTGGCGCTGATCACCTTCGGCTGGATGACGGCGATGAGGCTCGTGCGGTCGACCGTGATCTCCGTCAAGGAGGCCGACTACGTCCAGGCGGCGCGGGCGATGGGCGCCTCGACCTTCAGGATCCTGTTGCGGCACATCCTGCCCAACGCGATCGCGCCCGTGCTGGTCTACGCGACGATCGCGGTCGGCCAGATCATCGCCGCCGAGGCGACCCTGTCGTTCCTCGGCATCGGCCTCCAGCTGCCGGAGATCTCCTGGGGGCTGCAGATCAGCAGCGGCCAGACGCGGCTGCGCACCGCGCCGCACCTGGTCTTCTTCCCCGGTCTCTTGCTGTCCCTGACCGTGCTGGCGTTCATCCTGATGGGTGACGCGCTGCGCGAGGCCCTCGACCCCAAGTTGCGGTGACGACGTCCAGATGACTCAGACCACGCAGTTCGCCAAGTCCGCGGCCGGCGCGGCCGCACCCGTGCTCGAGGTGAAGGACCTCCACGTCGAGTTCCGCACCGAAGGCCGGGTCGTCAACGCGGTCAACGGCATCAGCTACTCGGTCCGCCAGGGTGAGACGCTGGCGATCCTCGGCGAGTCGGGATCGGGCAAGAGCGTCAGCGCCCAGGCGGTGATGGGGATCCTCGACTCGCCGCCGGGGTTCATCACGAACGGGGAGATCCACTTCCGCGGCGAGGACATGCTGACGATGGACTCCGACGCCCAGCGCAAGATCCGCGGCCCGGGCGTGATGATGATCTTCCAGGACGCGTTGTCGGCCCTGAACCCGGTGTTCACCGTCGGCTCCCAGATCGGTGAGATGTTCCGGGCCCACCAGGGGGCCTCGCGCAAGGAGGCCAAGGAGAAGGCCATCGAGCTGATGGAGCGGGTGAAGATCCCGGCTGCCCGCCAACGCGTCGGTGACTACCCGCACCAGTTCTCCGGCGGCATGCGTCAGCGCGTGATGATCGCGATGGCCCTGGCGCTGGACCCCGCGGTGCTGATCGCGGACGAGCCGACGACCGCCCTGGACGTCACGGTGCAGGCGCAGATCATGCGCCTGCTCGAGGACCTTCAGGCCGAGACCGGGATGGGTCTGGTCCTCATCACCCACGACCTCGGTGTCGTCAACGAGGTCGCCGACCGGGTCGCCGTCATGTACGCCGGCAAGATCGTCGAGACGGGAACGATCGACGAGGTCTTCTCGGCGCCGTCCCATCCGTACACCGAGGGGCTGATGGCCTCGATCCCGCAGGCCGAGTCCAAGGGGACCCGGCTAGCACCGATCACCGGAACCCCACCGGACCTGGCGCACATCCCGGCCGGCTGCTCCTTCCACACCCGCTGCCCCCGCATGCGCACGGGCGCAGAGGCCGACTCCGGCAAGGACTGCCGCACCGACGTCCCGCCGCTGCTCGAGGTCGCGCCCGCGCGCGCGTCGGCCTGCCACTACAGCCACGAGTTGCTCTCCGAGCGGGGGATCGATGCCTGAGACACCCAGCGTCAGCACGGAGAAGGCCGGGAGCACCGCGACCGAGCCGCGCCCCGGGTCGGAACCGTTGCTGCAGGTGCGGGGGCTGGTCAAGCACTTCCCCCTCACCCAGGGCATCCTGTTCCGTCGCACGATCGGGCAGGTCCAGGCGGTCGACGGGGTCAACTTCGAGCTCAGCGCCGGGGAGACCCTCGGCCTGGTCGGCGAGTCCGGGTGCGGCAAGTCGACCGTCTCCAAGCTGCTGCTGGGCCTGGAGAAGCCCACCGCCGGGCAGGTGCTGTACAAGGGCCGTGACGTCACCGCGATGGGCCGCAAGGAGCTCAAGCGGTACCGGCGCCAGGTCCAGATCATCTTCCAGGACCCGTACTCGTCGCTGAACCCGCGGATGACCGTCGGTGACATCGTCTCCGAGGCCTGGGACGTGCATCCCGACGTCGTGCCCTCCAAGCAGCGCGCCCGCAAGGCCGCCGAGCTGATCGAGCGCGTCGGCCTGAACCCCGACTACGTCAACCGGTACCCGCACCAGTTCTCCGGCGGTCAGCGGCAGCGGATCGGCATCGCGCGCGCGCTGGCCCTGCAGCCCGAGGTGATCGTCTGCGACGAGCCGGTGTCGGCGCTCGACGTGTCCGTCCAGGCGCAGGTGATGAACCTGCTCGAGGACCTGCAGGACGACTTCGGCCTCGCGTTCCTGTTCATCGCCCACGACCTGTCCGTCGTCCGGCACCTGTCGGACCGTGTCGCCGTGATGTACCTCGGCCGTGTGGTCGAGTCCGGGACGCACGACCAGGTCTACGACCGCCCGGCTCACCCCTACACGCAGGCGCTGCTGTCCGCCGTCCCGACCCACGAACCGGCGCTGCGCGGGCACAAGGAGCGGATCGTCCTCACCGGCGACGTGCCGAGCCCGGCGAACCCGCCCAGCGGTTGTCGGTTCCGGACCCGCTGCTGGAAGGCGCAGGAGATCTGCAGCACCGACGACCCCGCGCTGGTCGACCGGGGCCAGGGCCACCCGTCCGCGTGCCACTTCGCCGAGGCGCGCGAGATCGTGCACGTGGACGAGGCGAAAACCTGACCCCCGCGTGATCGTGGTGCGTCGTCGGTGGGCGGCTGTGCTCGCCTTGGCTCCGTCGATGCTGCTCGCCGCCTGCACCGCGGGCGGGGAGGAGCCCGAGCCCCCGGACTCCGAGACGCCGGTCGAGACGACGATCAGTGTCGCCGTGGACACCTCGCCGACGACGTACAACGTCGGGAGCAGCCCGCCGGGCACCGGGGACCCAGCCGGAATCTCCGCGCTCAACCAGGTGCTGCGGTCGTTCACCGCCGTCGGCCCCGGCGGCACGCTGGTGCCCGACCGCGACTTCGGTACGTACGAGAAGGTGTCCGACGACCCGCTCGTGGTCGAGTACACCATCGACTCGGACGCGGTCTGGTCCGATGGCGAGCCGATCGACTGCGACGACGTCCTGCTCGACTGGGCGGCGCACTCCGGCGCGTTCGGTGAAGACCTCTTCGACGCGGACGCGTCGGCGGCGGGCGCGGCGGGGTACGCCCTGGTCGAGCAGCCCGAGTGCGAGGACGGCGACCGCTCGTTCACCTACACCTATCGCGACACCTTCGCCGACTGGCAGGCCCTGCCGGGGCCGTTCATGCCCGCGCACGTTGCCGAGCGGGCGGCGGGCGTCGAGGACGTCGTCGCCGCGGTCACGGACTCGGACGACGACGCGTTGGCGGCCGTGGCCTCGTTCTGGCGCTCGGGATGGGAGCGGGACGAGACCGACCTCTCGCGGGCGCCGTCGTCCGGCCCCTTCGTCGTGTCGCAGTGGGAGTCGGACCGGGTCGTGCTGGTGGCCAACCCGCGCTGGTGGGGTACGCCTCCGGCGGTCTCGCGCCTCGAGCTGCTGGTGATCCCCCCGACCCGCCGCGCGGAGGCGCTGCGGGACGGGACGGTGCAGGTCGCCGAGCTGCCGCCGTCCCCGGACGTGGTGGAGGAGGTGACGTCCGACTCCGGCCTCGTGGTCGAGCGCGGTGCGTCGTTCGGTCTGGCCCAGCTGCGTTTCTCGTCATCCGGCGCGGTGGGCGAGCTGCGTCAGGTCTTCGCCCGGTGCGTGCCGCGCCAGCGCGTGGTCGACGAACAGGTGGCGCCGCTGCTCGTCGACGCCGAGGTGGCGCAGTCGCGCTTCTACTTCCCGTTCCAGCCGCAGTACGAGGACGTCGTCGCGACGGTTCGCGACCCGCTCTACGACACCGCGCGGGTCGACGAGGCGCGTGCGGAGCTGGAGGCGCGGGGTCAGCTGGGTCTGCGCGTGCGGCTGGCATACGACACGTCGGACGCTCGGTTGGCCGGCGCCGCTCGCGCGGTCATCGAGTCGTGCACCGAGGCCGGCTTCGACATGGTGGACGTCGGCGACGCCTCGCTGGCGGAGGGCGACGCCGACATGTCCCTGGAGGTCGGTCAGGGCGGGCCGCTGGTGAGCCAGGCGCTCGACGGTTACCGGACGGACGGGCTGGACAACACCGGTGGGTACTCCGATGCCGCGGTCGACGCCCTGGCATCCGAGCTGGCCGCGACCCCGGACCCGCTGGCGCAGATCGAGCTGGTCAAGCAGCTCGACGCACTGCTGTGGGACGACCTGGCGACGATGCCGCTGTACGTCGTCCCCCTCGTCGTCGCCCACGACGTGACCGTGACCGGGGTGACCGCTCAGCCGGCCGACGTCGGTGTCACCTGGAACGCCGACACCTGGACCCCCTCCCCGTGATCAAGCACTTCGTTCCCCGTCCCCGGGCGTGATCAAGCACTTCGCTCCCTCACCACGTGCGGCGCCGGATCACCGGCTGGAGGCCCAGCATCTCGCCGACGCCGAACTCGAGGGCCATGCTGCGACCCAGCACCTCCCCCTTCCCGACGCCGAGGACGTCCCAGGAGAACCGCCGGGCCAGGTCGTCGCGGCGCTTCTCGTCGGCCTCTCGGTCCTCGGTGCTGCTGTGGAACTCCTCGCCGTCGTACTCCAGGGCGATGCGCCGGTCCGGCCATCCCATGTCGAGCCGGTACAGCGCGACACCGTTGCGATCGAAGATCCAGATCTGCGGTTCCGGACGAGGGAAAACCGGCGTCCACCACGCGGAGACGCAGCCAGGACTCGCCGTAGGACTCGGTGAGCGGCTCGCACAACGAGATCAACCGGCGCGCTCGGTCGATGTAACGCGCGCCTCGCCACCGCTCGACCAGGTCGGCCAGGTGGTCCGGGTCCACCAGGCCCTTGCCGGCCATCGCATCCAGGCAGGCCAGGCCCATGTGCGGAGAAAGCCAGCGGGCGAGGTCGACGGCGGTCCGGGACGCCGTCGTGCACGGGAGGCCCTGCACCAGCTCCACGTCCTCTGGGCGCAGGTCGGTGACGAACCCCCTGACGCCGGCGCTGCGGACGACGGCGGCGCCGACGGGACCGCAGCACTCCACGTCGAGCACGAGATGCCGCTCGGAGGGTCCGCGAGGATCGACCCCCCAGAGCCACGCCGCCGTCCGCCGACACACTGCGGCGCCGGGAGGGAGGGTGACAGCCACCGCCTCGGCGCGGGCCGCGAGATCGTCGATCTCGATGGGCCGGAGGAACACCCCGCGCACGACCTGCACGAGCCGACCCCTCGACACGAGATGGTCGAACGCCGTGCGCGACAGACCCCACTCACGGGCGTCCCGTCGCCGTACGGCTCCTCGCGCGCCGAGCAGCGCGTCCGATGCTGCGCCCATGGCAGGAGAGCATGCGCTCTCGGTGGCCGCCCGCGCTGACGCCGTCCACAGGGGCGGGGTTCGGGGGATCGAAGTGACAGCTTGATC
>DASROP010000106.1:0-2435 GCA_035646835.1 Actinomycetales bacterium
AGACGTCGGCGAGCACGGAGCCCCAGGGCGGCACCGACCCGGAACCGGGCGACGCACCGCCGTCCCCCGGCGCCCCGGCGGGGACGACCGCTCCAGGCGCGACGGCTCCAGGCGCGACGGCACCGGGCGGGACCACGCCTCCACCCTCGTCGGCCCCCACCCCGGCGGAGGACCCGTCGGAACCGCCCTCGTCGCAGAGCGAGAGCGGCGACTCCATCGCCGCCGAGCGGACGTCGTCCGGCTCCTCCGGATCGCCGATGGCGTTGGCCGTCGGCGGCCTGCTCGTCCTGACCCTCGCCGGCGGCGCCGGCTGGCAGCACCACCGACGGCACCGGGGCTGACCGTGACGAGATGGGCCGCGTCGCGCCTGCCCCGGGGGCTGCACCCGCTGGCGTGGTGGGTGTGGGCGCTCGGGCTGGCCACCGCCGCCAGCCGGACGACGAACCCGGTGCTGCTGGCGGTGATTCTGGCCGTGGCGGCCTACGTCGTGGTGGTCTGCCGGTCCGACGCGCCGTGGGCCAGGTCGTTCTCGGCGTACCTGGTGCTCGGGCTGATGGTGGTGGCGATTCGGGTCGTGTTCAACGCCCTGCTCGGCGCACGCCCGGGTGGCCAGGTGCTGTTCACGCTGCCGGAGGCGACGCTGCCCGACTGGGCGGCGGGCATCGCGCTCGGTGGGCCGGTCACCGCCGAGGAGGTGCTCGCTGCGTCGTACGACGGCCTACGCCTGGCCACGCTGATCTGCTGCATCGGCGCTGCGAACGCGCTGGCCAACCCCAAGCGTGCCCTGCGCGTGCTGCCCCCGGCGCTGTACGAGGTCGGTGTCGCGGTCGTCGTGGCCCTCACCGTCGCGCCGCAGCTCGTCGAGAGCGTGCAGCGGGTCCGGCGGGCCCGGCGGCTGCGCGGCGCGCACGGCAGAGGGCTCACGGCGCTGCGTGCGGTCGCCGTCCCGGTGCTGCAGGACGCGCTCGACCGCTCGCTGGCCCTGGCCGCCGCGATGGACTCGCGCGGCTACGGCCGCAGCATGCACGTACCGGCTCGCACCCGCCGGCTGACCTCGTCGCTGGTGCTGCTGGGCCTCGGCGGCCTCTGCCTCGGCGTGTACGCGCTGCTCGACGGCACCGCCCCCGCGGCCCTCGGCCTGCCGGTGCTGCTGGCGGGCGCCGTCGTCGCCGTCGGGGCGATCGCGGTCGGGGGACGCCGGACCCGTCGCACCTCCTACCGAGGCGACCCGTGGCTGCTGCCCGAGTGGCTGGTCGCCGGGTCGGGAGTGGCCGCTGCCGCCGTCCTGCTGGTCACCGGCGGCATCGACCCGGCCGCGCTGCACCCGTCGCTCGACCCGCTCGCCTGGCCCGACCTGCCGGTCGTGGCCGTCGCCGGTGTGCTCGTCGCCCTGCTGCCGGTGCTGGCGGCTCCCCCACCCGAGCGGACGACGGCGCGCACTCCCCGCGCGCCGGTGGCCGAGGACCCGGCGCCGCGTGAGCGGGTGCCCGCATGATCCGGTTCGAGGACGTGACCATCACCTACCCCGGTGCGACCCGGCCCGCGCTGGCCGGCGTCGACCTCGACGTGCCGGAGGGCGAGCTGTGCCTGGTGGTCGGGCGCACCGGGTCGGGCAAGTCCACCCTGCTGGGCGCCGTCAACGGCCTGGTCCCGCACTTCACCGGCGGGCACCTGGCCGGCCGCGTCGTCGTGGACGGCCGCGACACCCGCAGGCACCCGCCGCGCGAGCTTGCCGACGTCGTCGGGGTCGTCGGCCAGGACCCGCTCGCGGGCTTCGTCACCGACACCGTCTCGGAGGAGCTCGCCTACGCGATGGAGCAGCTCGCCCTGCCCCCGGCAGTGATGCGCAAGCGGGTCGAGGAGACGCTCGACCTGCTCGGCCTCGCCGACCTGCGCCGGCGGGCCCTGCGCGACCTCTCCGGCGGCGAGCAGCAGCGCGTCGCGATCGGCTCGGTGCTGACCGCCCACCCGAAGGTGCTGGTGCTCGACGAGCCGACGTCCGCCCTCGACCCCACCGCGGCCGAGGACGTGCTGGCCGCGATCACCCGGCTCGTGCACGACCTCGGCGTCACGGTGCTGCTGGCCGAGCACCGGCTCGAGCGCGTGGTGCAGTACGCCGACCGGGTGCTGCACCTGGCCGGGGACGGGACGGTCGCGGGCGGCGACCCGGCGTCCGTGCTGGCCACCAGCACCGTCGCGCCCCCGGTCGTCGAGCTCGGCCGGCTCGCCGGCTGGACGCCGCTGCCCCTGTCGGTCCGGGACGCGCGACGGCGGGCCGCTCCCCTGCGCGAGCGACTGCCGGCGCCGCCGGCTCATGTGCGGGAGGCCGGGCCGGTGCTGCTGGACGCGCGCGGGGTCGTCGTCCGGCACGGGGACGCCGTCGCCGTCCGGGGCGTGGACGTCGAGCTCGCCGCCGGTGGGGTGGTGGCCCTGAT
>DASROP010000107.1:0-8352 GCA_035646835.1 Actinomycetales bacterium
GTGCTGCTGTTCAGCGGCCTGCTGGTCGGCCTGCTCGTCGCGCTGGCGGTCACCGGCGCGCCCTCCGCCGTCCGCCGTCGGGGCTGGTGGCTGCTCGGCGTGACCCTCGCCCAAGGGGCGATCGGCTACACGCAGTACGCCACCGACCTGCCCGAGGCCCTGGTCGCCGCCCACATGCTCGGGGCGAGCCTGCTCGTCGTCACCCTCACCGCCGTGGTCGCCGGCACGACGACGCGCTCTCCCGCGCCCTCCGCGTCCTCCCCGGTGATCATGG
Organism: Actinomycetales bacterium; assembly: GCA_035646835.1. GTDB lineage: Bacteria > Actinomycetota > Actinomycetes > Actinomycetales > DASROP01 > DASROP01. The sequence continues at coordinate 275 of DASROP010000107.1, forward strand.
CCAGATCGACCACGTGAGCGCCGCCGGTGGTTCATTCGCCCATGATCACGGGGAGGGTGGGGTCAGAAGGTGACGAAGGGGTCGACCGCGATGGCCAGGAACAGGAGCGTCAGGTAGGTGATCGACGTGTGGAACACCCGCATCGCGTCGACGGTGCCGGAGGCCGCGCGGGCCCGGACGTCGAGCCGGTGCGCCTCGTAGAGGAACCATCCACCCAGGAGCACGGCCGCGACCGCGTACAACGGCCCGGTCGGCGCCACCGGCCACAGCAGCAGCGTGCACGCGACCATCGCCCACGAGTAGGCGACGATCCGACGGGCTACCCGGGCCGGCTGCGCGACGGCGCCCAGCATGGGGACGCCCACGGCGGCGTAGTCGTCGGAGTACCGCATCGACAGCGGCCAGTAGTGCGGCGGCGTCCAGAGGAAGATCACGCCGAAGAGAACGAACGCGGTCCACGACAGCGAGCCGGTCACCGCCGACCAGCCGATCAGGACCGGCATGCAGCCGGCCGCGCCGCCCCAGACGATGTTCTGCGGCGTGCGGCGCTTGAGACCGAGCGTGTAGACGAAGACGTAGAAGGCGATGGCGCCCAGCGCCAGTGCCGCCGACAGCAGGTTGACCAGCGTGGCCAGCCAGATGGTCGCCGCCGCACCGAGCACCAGGCCGAAGCGCAGGGCCGCCCGCGGCGTCAGCTCCCCGGTCACCAGGGGCCGCTGCTGCGTCCGCTTCATGTGCACGTCGATGTCGCGGTCGAGGTAGCAGTTCAGGGTGTTCGCGCTGCCCGCGGCGAGCGACCCGCCGACCAGGGTCGCCAGCACCAGCCAGACCGACGGCATCCCACGCTCGGCGAGGATCATCGTCGGCACGGTCGTGACCAGCAGCAGCTCGATCACACGCGGCTTGGTCAGCGCCAGGTAGGCCGCCGCCCGCGACCGGGTGGGGGTCGCCGCATCGAGCGTGGTCACGGGTCCGCGGGTTCCTTCGCAAAGAGGGGAGATCGCCAGCCACATGCTACGCCGGGCAGGGGCCCGGACGGCGGCGCCCCGGCCGTCCTGCCACCCCCGGCGCCCGACGGTAGGCTCGCTGAACTCACCTGACGACGAGGTCGCACGCCGACCAAGGAGGGCCCTCGGTGGAGAACCCGAGCTTCGACTGGACCGAGCTGGACCGCAAGGCCACCGACACGATCCGGGTGCTGGCCGCCGATGCCGTCCAGAAGGTCGGCAACGGCCATCCGGGGACGGCGATGAGCCTGGCCCCGGCGGCCTACCTGCTGTTCCAGCGCCTGCTGACCCACGACCCCGCCGACCCGCACTGGCTCGGCCGCGACCGGTTCGTGCTGTCGTGCGGACACACGAGCCTGACGCTGTACATCCAGCTGTACCTGTCCGGGTACGGGCTGACCCTGGACGACCTGAAGTCGCTGCGCACCTGGGGGTCGAAGACTCCCGGGCACCCCGAGTACCGCCACACCGACGGCGTCGAGGTCACCACCGGTCCCCTCGGCCAGGGCCTGGCCAACGCGGTGGGGATGGCGATGGCGGCCCGCCGGGAGCGGGGTCTGCTCGACCCCGAGGCGCCGGAGGGTGAGAGCCCCTTCGACCACATGATCTGGGTGTTCGCCTCCGACGGCGACATCCAGGAGGGCGTCACGTCCGAGGCCAGCTCGCTGGCCGGCCACCAGCAGCTGGGCAACCTCGTCGTCGTCTACGACGACAACAACATCTCGATCGAGGACGACACCGACATCGCCCTGTCCGAGGACACCGTGGCGCGGTACGAGGCCTACGGCTGGCACACCCAGCGGGTCGACTGGACGAGCGCCGGCGGCGGGTACCACGAGGACGTCGAGGCGCTCGCCGATGCGCTCGCCGCGGCCAAGGCCGAGACGACGCGCCCCTCGTTCATCGCCCTGCGCACGATCATCGGGTGGCCCGCGCCGACCCTGCAGAACACCGGTAAGGCCCACGGGTCCGCGCTCGGGGACGACGAGGTGGCCGCCACCAAGCGCGCGCTCGGCTTCGACCCCGACAAGACCTTCGACGTCGCGGACGACGTGCTCGACCACGCGCGGGCCGTCGCCGACCGCGGGCGCGCGGCCCGGCAGGACTGGGACGCCGCCTACGAGACGTGGCGTGCCGACAACCCCGAGCGGGCCGAGCTGCTCGACCGGATGCGTGACCGCCGGCTGCCGACCGGGTGGACCGACGCGCTGCCGGAGTTCGAACCGGGGCAGGACATGGCGACCCGCAAGGCGTCCGGAAAGGTCCTGGCGTCGCTGGCGCCGGTGCTGCCGGAGCTGTGGGGCGGTTCGGCCGACCTCGCCGAGAGCAACAACACGTCGATGGAGGGCGAGCCGTCGTTCGTGCCGGCCGAGTCCGCGACCAAGATGTTCCCCGGCGACCGGTACGGGCGCACCCTGCACTTCGGCGTCCGGGAGCACGCGATGGGCGCGGTCCTCAACGGGATCCACGTGCATGGCGGCACCCGCGCCTACGGCGGAACGTTCCTGATCTTCAGCGACTACATGCGCCCCGCCGTCCGGCTCGCGGCGCTGATGAAGTGCCCCTCGATCTTCGTCTGGACCCACGACTCCGTCGGGCTCGGCGAGGACGGCCCGACCCACCAACCGGTGGAGCACCTCGCGGCGTTGCGCGCGATCCCGGGTCTGGACGTCGTCCGCCCGGCCGACGCGAACGAGACGACCTGGGCCTGGCGCACCGTGCTCGAGCACACCGACCGTCCGGCCGGCATCTGCCTCACCCGGCAGAACGTCCCCACCTTCGACCGTGGGGACGGCGAGGCGGACGGCGAGACGCTCGCGGCGGCGGACGGCGTCGCCCGCGGCGCGTACGTGCTGGCCGAGGCGGACGGCGGCGCGCCACAGCTGATCCTGCTCGGCAGCGGTTCGGAGGTGCAGCTGGCGCTGGAGGCCCGCACGACGCTGCAGGCCGAAGGTGTCGCGACCCGAGTCGTCTCAGTGCCCTGCCGGGAGTGGTTCGACGCCCAGGACGACAGCTACCGCGAGCACGTGCTGCCCCGCGGCGTCCGGGCCCGCGTCTCGGTCGAGGCCGCTGTGGCGATGGGTTGGCGCGACCTGGTCGGCGACGCCGGACGCACCGTGTCGCTCGAGCACTTCGGTGCCTCCGCCGACTTCGAAACCCTCTTCCGCGAGTTTGGCCTCACCACCGAGGCGGTCGTCGCGGCGGCCCGTGAGTCGCTGGCCGCGGCACGCGCCGGCGCCGGCCCCGGCGGCCCGACGTCCGCCCCCCCGACCGAAGGAGCAGAACCGCGATGACCACCGACCCGCTCGCCGCCCTGTCCGCCGCCGGCGTCTCGATCTGGCTCGACGACCTGTCGCGCGAGCTGATCGCCAACGGCGACCTGCAGCGTCTGGTCGACGAGTCCCACGTCGTGGGGGTGACCACCAACCCGACGATCTTCGCGTCCGCACTCGCCAAGGGCGACGCGTACAGCGAGCAGGTCGACCAGCTCGTCGAGCGCGGCACGACCGTGAGCGACGCGATCGTCGAGATCACCACCGAGGACGTGCGGCGCGCCTGCGACGTGCTCGCGCCCGTCTACGACGCCACCGACGGCGTCGACGGGCGGGTCTCGCTCGAGGTCGATCCCGGCCTCGCGCGCGACACCGCCGGCACGATCGAGAAGGCCAGGATGCTCTGGGCGGCGGTGGACCGCCGCAACCTCTTCATCAAGATCCCTGCCACGGTGGAGGGGCTGCCCGCGATCAGCATCGCCCTGTCCGAGGGCATCAGCATCAACGTCACGCTGATCTTCAGCCTGGACCGGTACCGCGCGGTGATGAACGCCTTCCTGACCGGGCTGGAGCAGGCCCGGGAGAACGGCATCGACCTGGCCCCGATCGAGTCCGTCGCCAGCTTCTTCGTGAGCCGGGTCGACACCGAGATCGACAAGCGGCTCGACGAGATCGGCACCGACGAGGCGAAGGCGTTGCGAGGCAAGGCCGCCCTGGCCAACGCCCGCCTCGCCTACCACGCGTACTCCGAGGTGTTCTCGACCCCGCGCTGGAAGGTGCTGGCAGACATCGGGGCCCACCCGCAGCGGCCGCTGTGGGCCTCGACCGGCGTCAAGAACCCCGACTACCCCGACACGCTGTACGTCACCGAGCTGGTGGCCCCCGGCGTGGTCAACACCATGCCCGGCAAGACCCTGGAGCAGGTCGCCGACCACGGCGAGATCCGCGGCGACACCGTGACGGGCGCGGAGGCCGGCGCCGACGAGCTGCTCGACGAGCTCGAGCGGCTGGGGATCTCCTACAGCGACGTGACGGCCCAGCTCGAGAAGGAGGGCGTCGAGAAGTTCGCGGCGTCCTGGAAGGAGCTGACCGCGACCGTCTCGGACGAGATGGCCCGGGTGGCCACCGCGGACAGCGAGGCCGAGGCCGACCAGTGAGCGTGGGGGTCCCCGTGGTCGTGGGAATGTCGGCATCCGGGGCGGCGGCGCGCGCGGTCGACGCGCACACGCCGGCCCTCGTCTCCGAGCACGTCGCCAGCCGGATCGCCGGACGCGACGCGGACCTCTGGGGCCCCGCCGCGTCCGCGGAGGCCGCGACCCGGCTGGGATGGGTCGACCTGCCGCGGACGTCGAGGGATCTGCTCCCCCGCATCAGCGCACTGCGCGACGAGCTCGCCGCGGAGGGGATCGACCGCGTGGTGCTGTGCGGCATGGGCGGCTCGTCGCTGGCGCCGGAGGTGATCACGGCCACCGCCGGGGTACCCCTCGTCGTGCTCGACAGCACCGAGCCCGGCCAGGTGGCGCGGGCCATCGGCACCGACCTGGGCCGGACCGTCGTCGTGGTGTCGAGCAAGTCGGGGACCACGGTCGAGACCGACAGCCAGCGGCGCGCGTTCGAGGCGGCCTTCGCTGCGGCCGGGATCGACCCGGCGTCCCGACTTGTCGTCGTCACCGACCCCGGGTCCGAGCTGGAGGCGATCGCCACCGAGGGTGGTTACCGCGCGGTGTTCCTGGCCGATCCCGAGGTCGGCGGCCGGTACTCGGCGCTGTCGGCCTTCGGGCTGGTCCCCTCCGGGCTGGCCGGTGCCGACGTCCGGGCCCTCCTCGACGACGCGGCCGGCGTCGCCGACGCGCTCGCCGCGGACGACCCCGGGAACCCGGCGCTGCGGCTCGCGGCGGCGATCGCGGGCACCGACCCGCTGCGCGACAAGCTCGTCCTGGTCCCGGACGGCACCCGGTCCGAGGGCTTCGGTGACTGGGCCGAGCAGCTGGTCGCCGAGTCGACCGGCAAGGAGGGCACCGGGGTGCTGCCGGTCGTCGTCGCCGGCCCGGGCGCCCCCGAGGTCCGCAACACGGCCGCCGACGTGCTCCTCGTCCGCCTCACAGAGGACGTGACCGAGGCCGCCGACGGCGTCGCCACCTGGGGTCCGCTCGGCGCGCAGATGCTGCTGTGGGAGCACGCCACCGCCGTCGCCGGGCGACTCCTGGGGATAAACCCGTTCGACCAGCCCGACGTCGAGAGCGCGAAGACCGCGGCCAGGGCCCTGCTCGACGCCCAGCCGGAGCCGGAGCCGGCGGACGTCACCGACGACGGGATCGAGCTGCGCGGCACCGACTCCCTGCTCGACGGGGTCACCGACCTGACGGGTGCGGTCGAGGCCTTGCTGGCGCGCCTGGACCCCGACCGGGGCTACCTCGCCGTGATGGCCTACCTCGACCGGGAGTCCGACGCCCACCTCGTCGACGTCCGACCGGCGCTGGCCGCCCGCACCGGCCGGCCGGTGACCTTCGGCTGGGGACCGCGGTTCCTGCACTCGACCGGGCAGTACCACAAGGGCGGGCCGGCCACCGGCGTCTACCTGCAGGTCACCCAGGCGACACACCGGGACGTCGAGGTGCCCGACCGGCCGTTCACGTTCGGTTCGCTGATCGCCGCGCAGGCCTCCGGTGACGCCCAGGTGCTGGCGGAGCACGGCCGCCCGGTGCTGCGGGTGCACCTCACCGGCGGCGCGGAGTCCCTGACGCGGCTCGCGGCGGCGCTGGGGCAGGACGGGTGAGTCCGGCCCGCGTCGCGCAGGGCCGCAACCCGCTGCGGGATCCGCGCGACAAGCGCCTCTCGCGCATCGCCGGCCCCTGCGGCCTGGTGCTGTTCGGGGTCACCGGCGACCTCGCGCGCAAGAAGCTGATGCCCGCGGTGTACGACCTCGCCAACCGGGGCCTCCTGCCGCCGGGCTTCTCACTCGTCGGCTTCGCCCGCCGCGACTGGGCGGACGAGGACTTCGGCCGGGTCGTGCACGACGCGGTCCGTGAGCACGCCCGCACGCCGTTCCGTGAGGCGGTCTGGCGGCAGCTCGCCGAGGGGCTGCGGTTCGTGCCGGGCGAGTTCACCGACGACGACGCGTTCGACGACCTCGCCCGCACGGTGCACGACCTCGGCGCCGAGCGGGGTACCGGCGGGAACACCGCCTTCTACCTGTCGGTACCACCGAAGTTCTTCCCCGTCGTATGCCAGCAGCTGGCCCGCTCCGGCCTCTCGGACTCCGCCCCCGGCCAGTGGCGGCGCGTCGTGATCGAGAAGCCGTTCGGCCATGACCTCGCCAGCGCCCGCGAGCTCAACGACGTCGTCGAGGATGTCTTCGACCCGGACGACGTCTTCCGCATCGACCACTACCTCGGCAAGGAGACGGTGCAGAACCTGCTGGCGCTGCGCTTCGCCAACCAGCTGTTCGAGCCGATCTGGAACGCCCACTACGTCGACCACGTGCAGATCACGATGGCCGAGGACATCGGTATCGGCGGCAGGGCGGGCTACTACGACGGCATCGGGGCAGCGCGGGACGTGATCCAGAACCATCTGCTGCAGCTGCTCGCCCTGACGGCGATGGAGGAGCCCGTCTCGTTCGACGCCCAGGACCTGCGGGCCGAGAAGGAGAAGGTGCTGTCCGCCGTCCGGCTGCCGCCCGACCTGTCGCGGTGCACGGCGCGTGGCCGGTACGCGGGGGGTTGGCAGGGGGGCACCAATGTGCCCGGCTATCTGGCCGAGGACGGCATCCCGCGCGACTCGGTCACCGAGACCTACGCCGCGGTCGAGCTGGAGATCGACACCCGCCGGTGGGCCGGCGTCCCCTTCTACCTCCGGACCGGCAAGCGGCTCGGCCGACGCGTCACCGAGATCGCGGTGGTTTTTGAGCGCGCTCCGCACCTGCCGTTCGAGACCACCGCGACCGAGGAGCTGGGGCAGAACGCCCTGGTGATCCGGGTGCAGCCCGACGAGGGCATCACGATCCGCTTCGGCTCCAAGGTGCCCGGGACGGCGATGGAGGTGCGCGACGTGACGATGGACTTCGGGTACGGGCACTCCTTCACCGAGTCCAGCCCGGAGGCGTACGAGCGGCTGATCCTCGACGTGCTGCTGGGCGAGCCGCCGCTGTTCCCGCGGCACCAGGAGGTCGAGCTGTCATGGCGGATCCTCGACCCGGTGATCCGGTACTGGGAGTCCAAGGGTGAGCCGGAGGAGTACCCGGCCGGCAGCTGGGGGCCGACGTCCTCCGACGAGATGCTGGCGCGGTCCGGCCGGGTCTGGCGGCGTCCGTGATCGTCGACCTTCCCTCCACGACCACCGCGGCCGTCAACCGGCGGCTCGTCGAGATGCGCGAGAGCGGCGGCGCGATCGCCCTCGGCCGCGTGCTGACCCTGGTGATCTCCACCGACGACGACCAGGCCGAGGACGCCATCGCCGCCGCCAACGACGCCAGTCGCGAGCACCCCTGCCGGGTGCTTGTGGTGGCGCCGGGCAGCAAGCGCGGGTCGGCGCGGCTCGACGCCCAGATCCGGGTCGGCGGGGACGCCGGCGCGAGCGAGGTGCTCGTGCTGCGGCTCTACGGCGAGCTCGCCGACCACGGGGACGCCGTGATCGTGCCGCTGCTGCTGCCGGACGCGCCGGTGGTCGTCTGGTGGCCCGGCCAGGCGCCGTCCGTGCCGTCGCGGGACCCGCTGGGCTCGATGGCCACCCGGCGGATCACGGACTCGGCCGCGTGCACCCGGCCGGGAGCGACGCTGAGGCGGCTCGCCGCCGACCA
>DASROP010000108.1:0-2391 GCA_035646835.1 Actinomycetales bacterium
CCCGACGGCAACACGTGGGCCGTCCAGCAGCTCAAGGCCAGGGCCACCCAGCCGCTGATCCCGCCGGCGAGCCGCGGACGATTCGGGGCCGACTGAGCCGGGCTGCTCAGCGCCCGGGCAGGTCCGCCTCGCCACTCGTCGGTCAGACTGGCGCGGTGCTTCGTCTCGCAGGGGTCGTCGTCGCCCTGATCGTGGTGTGCCTCTTCCTGGTCTGGGCACTGCAGCGGCACCTGATCTACCTGCCCGGGCCGGGACCGGTCCCGTTGGCCTCGGACGTCATCCCCGGCGCGCACGACGTGGAGCTCGAGACGGGTGACGGCCTGACCCTCGGCGCCTGGTTCGTCCCGGCCGGCGAACCTGACCGTGACATGGCGGTGCTGGTGGCCAACGGGAACGCCGGCGACCGTTCCGCGCGCGCACCTCTTGCGGAGGCCCTGGCCGCCCACGGTCTGGCGGTGCTGCTGTTCGACTACCGCGGCTACGGGGGCAACCCGGGCAGCCCCAGCGAGGAGGGACTGGTCCGCGACGCCCACGCCGCCCAGCGGTTCATGGTCGAGGAGGCGGGCTTCAGTCCCGATCGGCTCCTGTACTACGGCGAGAGCCTCGGCGCTGCGGTGGTGACCGCCCTGGCGACGGAGCGTCCGCCGGCGGGCCTGGTGCTGCGCTCACCGTTCGTGGACTTGGCATCGGTGGGACACGTCCACTACCCGTTCCTCCCGGTCAGATCCCTGCTCCGGGACTCCTACCCGCTGGCCGAGCAGCTCGCGACGGTGTCGGCGCCGGTCACGGTCGTGTACGGCAGCGCGGACGCTGTGGTCCCTGCGGACCAGAGCCGTGCGGTGAGCGAGGCAGCGCCGACGCTGCACCACGCTCTCGAGATCTCGGGAGCGGACCACAACGACCAGACGCTGCTCGACGGGCGCCAGCTGGTCGATGCCGTCGTGGCCCTCGCCGACCACGTCGACGCTTCGCCGTCGCGGTAGGCGCGCATGACGACGTCCTCGCAGTCACGCAGCCCGTCACGTCGACGCTAGGGCGGGAAGTCGCTCGGCGGCGTAAAGCGCCAGAGCCAGACGATCCAGACGAGCTGGAGCCCGAGGGATGCCGCCAGCCACGTCAGCAGGTGGCCTCGCGCGCGCACGGTCGCCGCCACCACGAGGGCCAGGGGGAACAGCAGCAGGAGGAACCGGAAGATCGACGTGTACGGCTCGACGACCGCGAGCAGGTACAGGCCGTAGGCGGCACACCACGAGGTCAGGTCGGGCCCCATCACGCGGGCACGACGCGACGCCAGCACCACCACGAACCCCGCCACCATCGCCACCAGCAGCAGCGGCCCCACCCAGGCTCCCAGCAGGTACTGGGACATCGACCACCAGGGCGTCAGCCAGACGACGTCCTGCGCGCCGCGCCACGCCGACTGGATCTGCATGTAGGCGCCGAGGTCGCCGGTCGCCAGTCCGACCATGAGCGGCCACGTCAGCCCCGCCGCCACCGACCCCAGCCCGAGCAGCACCAGGGCGACCGACTGCGTGCCCGGCAGCGGGTCGGAGCGCCGAGCACGCCACCGCGCCGCCAGGTGCGCGGCCACCACGAGCGCGAACGGCAGGGCCACCGGTCGCGTCATCGCGAGGACGGCGACCGGCGCGAGCGCCCACAGGTAGCGGCGCCGGGTCAGCAGCAGCAGCGCGAGGGCGAGGCACAGCAGCGCCAGGCTCTCGGTGTAGGCGTACTGGAGCACCGGCGACGACGGGAAGACCGCGAGGACGGCCACGCCGGCGAGCGCGACAGCGTGCCCCGCCCGGTCGGCGAAGAGACGGTGGACGACGACCGCCGCGGCCGCGCCGAGCAGCAGGGCGACCGTCGGCGCGGCCAGTCGCCACTCGGCGCCGGTGACCTGACCGGCCACCCGGACGATCAGCGGGAACGCCGGGAAGAACGCCCACTCGCTCTGCACCGGCTGCCCGTCCGGCCCGACAGGCAGGGGCTGCGGGTAACCGGACTCGGCGATCTTGCGGTACCAGTCGCCGTCCCAGATCCCGGCGAGGTCGAGGTAGTCGGGTTGAGCGGCCGTCCACCCGTTGGCGGCCTGGAAGCGGGCGACCCGATCGGTGATCAGCGCCGTGAGCAGCCTCGCCGCCAGGTAGACCGCCAGGGCCTGCGCCCAACCGGGCAGGGCGAGGACCCGGTCGCGGCCCCGCTCGAGCAGCTCGGCGGTGGCGGTCACGACCGAGCCGGGTGGCGGTGGCAACCCCGAAGATGGTCGTCGAGGAGCCCGCAGGCCTGCATCGCCGCGTACGCGGTCGTGGGACCCACGAAGACCAGTCCGTGCCGCTTGAGCGCCGTGGAGAGCGCGACCGACTCGCTCGTGGTGGCCGGGACGTCGGCCGT
>DASROP010000109.1:0-7053 GCA_035646835.1 Actinomycetales bacterium
CACCTCGTCGTCCTCGGCCACCGAGCGGTCGAGAAGGGCCAGGGCGATCCCCTGCTGCAACGTCGGGGAGAACGTGCCGGACGTCGTCCGCCCCAGCTCGTCGCCGGACGACGACCGCACCGGCAGGTCGGCCCGCAGGACACCGCGGTCGAGCGCGAGCAGTCCCCGGGCGAGCGGCCCGGACTTGGCCTCACGCTCGGCCACCAGCGCGTCACGCCCCCAGAACGTGGGCTTCTTCCACCCGACCGCCCAGCCGACGCGGGCCTGCACCGGTGTGATGTCCAGCGAGAGCTCGTGGCCGTGCAGGGCGTAGCCCATCTCGGTGCGCAGGGTGTCCCGCGCGGCGAGGCCGCAGGCGCGACCTCCCTGCGCGGTGACCTCGGCCAGCAAGGCGTCCCACAGGTCCCCGGCGTCGTCCCAGCGGGGCAGCAGCTCGTACCCGCGCTCCCCCGTGTACCCGGTGCGGCAGACCGTGACCGGCGCGCCGCGCCAGGCCGTCTCGACGAAACTCATGTACTCGTGGCCGGCGGGCAGCCCGAGCGCGGTGAGCACCTCGTCGGACCTCGTGCCCTGCACCGCGAGCACCGCGTGGTCGGTGTGCTCGTCGGTGACCGAGACACCGGCCGGCGCAGCGTCGGCCAGCCGCGCGACGACGTCCGCCGTGTTCGCCGCGTTCGGCACCAGAAACACCTCCTCGTCCGAGCGCAGGTAGGCGATCAGGTCGTCGACCACGCCGCCCGAGGCGTCGCAGCACAGCGTGTACTGCGCCCGCCCCGGCGAGATCCGCGCGAGGTCGTTGGTCAGGCAGGAGTTTACGAAGTCGGCCGCGCCCGGCCCCGTCACGCGGGCCTTGCCCAGGTGGCTGACGTCGAACACGCCCACGGCCTCCCGCACGGCCGCGTGCTCCTTCAGCACGCCCCCGCCGGGCAGCTCGAGCGGCATCGTCCACCCGCCGAAGTCGGCCATCTTGGCGCCCGCCTCGACGTGCCGGTCGTGCAGCGGTCCGGTTCTCGGGCTGTCGTTGCTGGTCATGGTGGGGCAACCTACCGAGGCGGCTCGACGGTGCGGCGCGTCGCTAGCATCTACGGCTACCGACCAGATCGAGGAGACCTGTGACTCAGCTCAACCTGACCGGCAAGGACATCAAGAGCGTCAAGGCGGACGCGGTGGTGCTTGCAGTCGCGGCCTCCGACTCCGGGCCGAGGCTTCTTGGCGCCGACGCGCTGCCGCGCGGACTGCGCAGCTCGCTGACCAAGAGCCTCGAGGGGCTCGGCGTCAGCGGCAAGGCCGACGAGGTCCGCCGGACGCCGTCCGGTGGAGAGCTGGCCGCGCCCGTCGTCGTCCTGACCGGTGTCGGCCCGGTGGGCCGGTCCGGACCCGACGCCGAGACGTTGCGTCGCGCGTCGGGGGCGGCCGTCCGTGAGCTCGCCGGGACCGACCGCGTCGCCCTCGCCCTGCCGGCGGGTGACGCGACGTCGGCCGCGGCGGTGGCGGAGGGCGCGCTGCTCGGGGCCTACGCCTACCGCACGTACCGGCAGCGCACCGCGAGCAAGCACAAGGAAGCGGTCTCGTCGATCGAGCTGGTCACCAGCCTGACCCGGGACAAGAAGCTCAAGGCCGCCGTCGCGCGCGCCCACATCGTCGCCGCCGCCGTCGGCGCCGCTCGGGACCTGGTCAACTGCCCGCCCGTCGACCTCTTCCCCGGGTCGTTCGCCGACGCGGCCGTCGAGCAGGCCAAGGGCCTGGGCGTCAAGGTCACCGTGCTCGACGAGAAGCAGCTGGCCAAGGGCGGCTACGGCGGCCTCATCGGCGTGGGCCAGGGCTCGTCGCGCCCCCCGCGGCTGGTGAAGCTCGCCTACGCCCCGCGCGGCGCCAAGCAGCACGTGGCGCTCGTCGGCAAGGGCATCACGTTCGACTCCGGCGGCCTGTCGATCAAGCCGGCCGCCGGGATGGAGACCATGAAGCTGGACATGGCGGGGGCGGCCGCCGTCCTGCAGACCGTGCTCGCGGTCGCGAAGCTGGGCCTGCCGGTCGCCGTCACCGGCTGGCTGGCGCTCGCCGAGAACATGCCGTCCGGCACCGCTCAGCGCCCGTCCGACGTCCTGACCATCTACGGCGGACGCACGGTCGAGGTGCTGAACACCGACGCCGAGGGTCGCCTGGTGCTCGCCGACGCGATCGTCGCCGCGAGCGAGGAGAAGCCCGACCTGCTGGTCGACATCGCGACCCTCACCGGGGCGCAGATGGTGGCGCTGGGCAACCGCGTGGCCGCGATCATGGCGCCGGACGACGACGTCAGGGCCCGGCTGAAGTCCGCTGCCGACGTCGCGGGAGAGCAGTTCTGGCCGATGCCGCTGCCCGAGGAGCTCCGGGCGTCGATGGACTCCGCGGTCGCCGACATCGCCAACATGGGCGACAAGTTCGGCGGCATGCTCGTGGCGGGGCTGTTTCTCCGCGAGTTCGTCGGCACCGTCGACGGGTCGGACGACGGCGCGCGCCTGCCGTGGGCGCACCTCGACATCGCCGGCCCGTCGTTCTCCGACACCCCGCACGGGTACACCGGCAAGGGCGGTACCGGGATCGGCGTCCGCACGCTGATCTCGCTGGTCGAGTCCGCCGCCTCCTGACACCGCCTGATGGTCCGCGTCACCCGGCGTCCGCACTTGTGGTCGCCCCAGCGACCACGTCGCCGGACGTCAGGGGGATCGGCATGCGCCCGGACGGGTGATTGGTGTACGGAGCGCGCGACCTGGTGACGCAGTGCGACGACACTGGCCGCATGTCCCGTCGCCTGCTCTCCCTCGCCGGTTCCCAGGCCCGCTCCGCCGCCCTGGTGGCTGCCGCCCTCGTCGTCGGAGCCTCCAGCGCACTGGCGCTGAACGCCCCGGAGTCGCTGTCCGGCGCCCCGGTGGCCGACACCACCGAGGTGGTGGGTGTCGCGACGCCGGAGGTCCTGCCGGAGGACGTGTCCGACGACGCGCTCGAGGAGGACGACGCGGCCGACGGCACGGCAGACGAGAACACGGTCACCGAGGACGCCGGTGCGGCGGTCGAGCCGGTCGCCTGCGACGATGCGGTCAACCACGGCGAGTACGTCTCCAGCGTCGCGCGGACGACGCCGTCGGGACCGGGCAAGGGCGCGATCGTGAGCTCGGCGGCGCGCAGCGACTGCGGCAAGCAGGACGCAGCCGACTCGGGGACCGAGGTGGAGGAGTCCGACGAGCCCGGCAAGGCGGAGGCGAAGGCGGAACGCAAGGCCGCCAAGGCCGAGAAGAAGGCGGCCAAGGGCAAGGGGAAGCGGGGCTGACCCTCAGCCTTCCGCCTTGCGGCGGGCGTTGTAGTCGCGCATCCGCTGCGGGTAGCCGGTGAGATTGACGTCGTAGACCGGGATCGACAGGCGCCGGGCGAACTCACCGGCCTTCGCGGGGTCGGGCACCGGGCGGCGGGTCCACTCGCCGTCCTTGGCGATCAGCAGCAGCGTCGTCGGCGTCACCGTGGTCGACGGCTCCACGTACGCCTCGACGCCCGAACGGGTCCGGACGAAGTCCTCCAGGTGCGTGGACGCCAGCTCTCGCTGGTCGCGGCCGTCACCCGACCCTGGCCGCGACCTCGGCCGCCGTCCCAAGCGCGAGAACAAACCCATCTGCAGACCTCCCCGCCCGGCGAGCCGGTGCCGACCCACCCCTGCCTCGACGGTATCGCCTCGGAAGCGCCGCTCACCTCGTTGCGACGGAGCACGCGGGTAGTGCCAGGATGGGCGCGCACCGTCCTATCCACGCAAGGGAGCGTTCGACGTGGCCTCAGCCGACACCGACGCGGAAGCCGGAAGCGTCTTCGACGTCGTCATCCTCGGAGGTGGCAGCGGCGGGTACGCGGCGGCCTTCCGGGCCGCCGAGCTGGGCCTGTCGGTGGCGCTGGTCGAGCGCGACAAGCTGGGTGGCACGTGCCTGCACCGGGGTTGCATCCCGACCAAGGCGCTGCTGCATGCCGCGGAGGTCGCCGACACCGCGCGCGAGAGCGAGAAGTTCGGCGTCAAGGCGAGCCTGGACGGCGTCGACATGAGCGCCGTCAACGGCTACAAGGACGGCGTCGTCGGGCGCCTCTACAAGGGCCTCCAGGGCCTGGTCAAGGCCCACAAGGTCACCCTCGTCGAGGGCGAGGGCAAGCTCGTCGCCACGGACACGGTCGAGGTCGGCGGCCAGCGGTACCAGGGCCGCAACGTGGTCCTCGCGACCGGTTCCTACGCCCGGTCGCTGCCCGGGCTGGACATCGGCGGCCGCGTCGTCACCAGCGACGAGGCGCTGACGATGGACTGGGTCCCCGACAAGGTCGTCGTCCTCGGCGGCGGCGTGATCGGGGTCGAGTTCGCGAGCGTCTGGAAGTCGTTCGGCTCCGAGGTCACCATCGTCGAGGCCCTGCCCCGGCTCGTGCCGGGCGAGGACGAGGCGGTCAGCAAGCAGCTCGAGCGGGCCTTCCGCAAGCGCAAGATCGATATCAAGACCGGCGTGAAGTTCACGGGTGTCGAGCAGTCGAGCGACGGAGTGACCGTATCGTTGGAGTCCGGTGACACGCTGGAGGCCGACCTGCTGCTCGTCGCCGTAGGCCGCGGCCCGACAACCGCCGGGCTGGGGTACGAGGAGGCCGGGGTCACCCTCGACCGGGGCTTCGTCCCGACCGACGAACGCCTGAAGACCAACGTGGAGAACGTCTTCGCCGTCGGCGACATCGTGCCCGGTCTGCAGCTGGCCCACCGCGGCTTCGCGCACGGCATCTTCGTCGCCGAGGAGATCGCCGGGCTCAACCCGGTGCCGATCGTCGACTCGGGGATCCCGCGCGTGACCTACTGCGACCCCGAGGTGGCGTCGGTGGGGCTCACCGAGGCCCAGGCCAAGGAGCAGTACGGGGACGACGGCGTGGGCACCCTCGAGTACAACCTCGGCGGCAACGGCAAGAGCCAGATCCTCGGGACGGCGGGCTTCGTCAAGCTGGTGCGCGCCAAGGACGGCCCGGTCGTCGGCGTGCACGCCATCGGAGCCCGGATGGGCGAGCAGATCGGCGAGGCACAGCTGATCGTCAACTGGGAGGCCTTCCCCGAGGAGGTCGCCCAGCTCGTGCACGCGCACCCGACCCAGAACGAGTCGATGGGCGAGGCGCACCTGGCCCTCGCCGGAAAGCCCCTGCACTCCCACAGCTGATCGAGCGACTGACCGACCGCCGGAACTGAGAACGGAGAGCACATGTCCGACGTGGAGATGCCCGCCCTGGGCGAGAGCGTCACCGAGGGCACCGTCACCCGCTGGCTCAAGCAGGTCGGCGAGGAGGTCGCTGTCGACGAGCCGTTGCTGGAGGTCTCGACCGACAAGGTCGACACCGAGATCCCGTCCCCGGTCGCGGGGACGCTGCAGGAGATCCTCGTCGACGAGGACGAGACGGTCGAGGTCGGTGCTCGGCTCGCCGTGATCGGTGACGGTGCGGCGGCCGGTGGGGGGTCGGACGACGACGGCTCGGCCGGCGAGGAGAAGCCCGAGCCCGAGCAGCCAAAGCAGGAGGAGGCCGAGCCGGAACAGCCCCAGGAGGACAAGGCCGAGCCGGAGCCGGAGCCCGAGCCGGAGCCGGAGCCGGAGAAGAAGGCGGAGCCGGAGAAGAAGGCGGAACAGCCGTCGTCCGGAGGCGGCGGGACACCCGTCACCATGCCCGCGCTGGGCGAGAGCGTCACCGAGGGCACCGTCACCCGCTGGCTCAAGGCCGAGGGCGACGAGGTCGCGGTCGACGAGCCATTGCTGGAGGTCTCGACCGACAAGGTCGACACCGAGATCCCCTCCCCGGTCGCCGGGACCATCCAGAAGATCCTGGTCGCGGAGGACGAGACCGTCGAGGTCGGCGCCCAGCTGGCGATCGTCGGCGAGGGCGATGGCGCGTCCGCCGGTGGCGGCGAGCAGCAGGCCGAGCCCGAGCAGAAGCAACCAGAACCGGAGCCGGAGCCGGAGCCGGAGCAGAAGCAGGCCGAGCCCGAGCAGAAGCAACCAGAACCGGAACCCGAGCCTCAGAAGAAGCCGGAGCCGGCCGCACAAGCGGCACCGGAGGCCGCATCGTCCGGCGACGGCAAGGGCGACAGGGCTGAGCAGTCGGCGTACATCACGCCGCTGGTCCGCAAGCTGGCCAAGGAGCACGGCGTCGACCTGTCGGCGCTGTCCGGCACCGGCGTCGGCGGCCGCATCCGCAAGCAGGACGTGCTCGCCGCCGCCGAGAAGGCGAAGGCGCAGCCCGCCGCCCCCGCGGCGGCCGCGGGGGCGCCGTCCGGGGGCGACGCCGTCGCTGCGGTGGCGGCCAAGCGCGGCACGAGCGAGAAGATGTCGCGGCTGCGCAAGGTGATCGCCACGCGGATGGTCGAGTCGCTGCAGACGTCCGCGCAGCTGACCACGGTGGTCGAGGTCGACGTCACCAAGATCGCCCGCCTGCGGGACCGCGCCAAGAAGGACTTCGAGGCGCGCGAGGGCGTCAAGCTCTCGTTCCTGCCGTTCTTCGCGCTGGCCACCGTCGAGGCGCTCAAGACGCACCCGAAGGTCAACGCGAGTCTCGAGGGTGACCAGATCATCTACCACGCGCAGGAGAACCTGGGCATGGCGGTGGACACCGAGAAGGGCCTGATCGTCCCGGTGATCCGGGATGCCGGTGACCTCAACATCGCCGGCCTCTCGCGCAAGATCGCCGACCTGGCCGGACGCACCCGGACCAACAAGATCACCCCGGACGAGCTGGGCGGCGGCACGTTCACGCTCACCAACACCGGCAGCCGGGGTGCCCTGTTCGACACGCCGATCATCAACCAGCCGCAGGTGGGCATCCTCGGCACCGGCGCGGTGGTCAAGCGACCGATCGTGGTGACCGACGCGGACGGCGGCGAGACGATCGCGATCCGCTCGATGGTGTACCTGGCGTTGTCGTACGACCACCGGCTGGTGGACGGAGCGGACGCCGCGCGGTTCCTCTCCTCGATGAAGGAGCGCCTCGAGGAGGGGGCCTTCGACGCGGACCTCGGTCTGTAGGGCGACG
>DASROP010000110.1:0-10549 GCA_035646835.1 Actinomycetales bacterium
CGGTGACGGCGTTGCCGTCACGCTCGTGCGTGGCGGCGAGGTCGAGCAGGGTGCCGACCTCGAGCAGGGGGACGTCGCCGTACGTCACCACGACCGTGCCGCTGAGATCCGGCAGCGCCGCGAGGCCGCACTGGACCGCCCGGCCGGTGCCCGGGACGTCGTCCTGGTCGGCGATCACCGCCTCGGGGTCGACCACGGAGACGTGGGCGGCCACCGCGTCCCTGCCGTGGCGGATGACGACGGCCAGGTGCTGGGGGTCGAGACCGCGTGCGGCCGCGATCGCGTGACCAAGAAGGCTCCGCCCACCGATCGCGTGCAGCACCTTGGGGGTCGCCGACTTCATCCTGGTGCCCTCACCGGCGGCGAGGACGACGACAGCGGCCGGACGTGCGGGGCTCACGCTGGCAAGCTCCTCGGCGTCGAGGGGGCGCGGACTGTGCGCACTCTACCGGCGCGTAGGTGCGACACCGACCGCTGCTCCCCCGGCTGGACTCGAACCAACGCCATCCTCATCCAAAGTGAGGCGTGCTACCACTACACCACGGGGGAATGAGCGGGCATCCTCCTTGAGGCTACTGCGCCGGCGATGCCATCCCAGGTTCCAGCTGCCCGACGGTAATCCACCCCACCCCGCAACACGTAGATGCTGAGGCAGCCGCGGTAGTGCTCGGCAACGTTCTTGCGAGTCGTCCGCGGTCGATGCCTCTTCAACGTGGTCGGTTTGAAGGTCACGCCATCGCCGACGATCAGGCGCCAATAGGCTTCAGCCCCGGCAACATCCGCGGACTCGTGAATGTAGAGCCGGCAGCGAATCCGGGCAGGGTCGATGTCGTTCACATCAAGCCAGGCTAGGAACACCCGGATGACATCTGGATCGCTGTTGATGAGCGTCAGCACGTGTGAACGGCGCCAGGGCTTGCTCTTGCTGCCTTCGGCCCAGTACAGCGTGGCACCAACGAGGCCCAGCTCACGAGGAGTCAACGCACCGACAGCGTCACGGTGCGCATCCTGCTCGGTCTGCTGGCGCGTCCACCGCTCGGCGACGGCCGCCTGCTGGGCTCGCGTAGCCCCGCGGTACGCGACAGGCACCGCCACGCCGTCCTGTCGGAACCATCGGCAGATCGTCGAGAAGCTCACCCCGAGATGTCGTGCGATGTCAGCCCTGCCGATGCCCTCCCGTCTGAGCTTGGCCGCCTCGTGCTGGATCTCCACCGAATACGCCCGTCGCCGTCCCATCTCGCCACCTCCAGAGTCGATCCCCTCGCCCTGGTACTTCCCAGCATGACCGTGGCCACTGACACGCGGTCTACGGGAAACCAAGCTGGTCTGGTCGGGTAGACTAAGTAGATGGCTGTGACCGTGAACGTGCAGGAAGCGAAGACCCGGCTCTCCGAGCTCCTGACGAGGGTCGAGCGCGGTGAGCGCGTCGTGATCGCCCGGGCCGGGACGCCGGTCGCCCACCTGGCCGCGGCCGATCCCGCGCCGCCCCGCACGTTCGGGATCATCGAGCTGTGGGTGCCGGACACCTTCTTCGAGCCCCTGGGCAGCGCCGAGCTGGCGGCGTGGGAGTGAGGTACCTCCTCGACACGCACGTCTTCCTCTGGTTGCTCGGGCAGCCGACGGCGCTGCCCGAACCGTTGCTCGAGGACCTTGCCCGGCCGGAGCACGACCTCCTGGTCTCAGCGGTGTCCGCGATGGAGGTCGCCACGAAGGTCAGGCTCGGCAGGCTCGAGCCCGCACGCCACCTCGTCGACACCTGGACCGCCCGGCTCCGCGACCTGCAGGCCCACGAGCTGGCGCTGTCCACCGAGCACGCCCTGCTCGCCGGGTCACTCCCCTGGAGCCACCGGGACCCGTTCGACCGCCTGCTCGTGGCCCAGGCGCTGGTGGAGAACCTCACCCTGATGACGTCGGACACGGCAATGCGCGAGGTCACCGGGCTGCGCCTGCGGTGGTAGACGGGCGCACGCGTCTCGAATGGCAACTTACGGCGGCGTAGGTTACGGTGGCGTAGCCAACGACGGCGCCCCTCGACGCCCCATGGAGGCACCCTGATGACTGCCCTGGACGGCACCGCAGACCTGCAGACGCGGATGCTCTACGAGCTCGAGCCCGTGGTGACGGAGAACCTCGAGCGGCACCTGCGCGCGACCAAGGACTGGAACCCGCACGACTACGTGCCGTGGAGCCAGGGCCGCGACTTCGCCTTCCTCGGCGGCGAGGACTGGGAGCCCGAGCAGAGCAAGCTCGACCCGGTCGCGAAGACGGCGATGATCGTCAACCTGCTGACCGAGGACAACCTGCCCGCCTACCACCGCGAGATCTCCGAGCGGTTCACCCGCGACGGCGCGTGGGGCGAGTGGGTCGGCCGCTGGACGGCGGAGGAGGGTCGGCACGGCGTCGCCCTGCGCGACTACCTCGTGGTCACTCGCGGCGTCGACCCGGTCAAGCTCGAGCAGCTGCGGATGATCCACATGACCGCCGGCTACGACTCCGGCGAGAAGTCGATGCTGCGCACCGTCGCGTACGTGTCCTTCCAGGAGCTCGCCACCCGCGTCAGCCACCGCAACACGGGCAAGGCCACCGGGTGCCCGATCGCCGAGCAGCTCCTCCAGCGCATCGCGCTCGACGAGAACCTGCACATGGTCTTCTACCGCAACCTCGTGGCCGCGGCCTTCGACCGCGAGCCCGACGCGACGATGGAGGCGATCCGCGACGAGGTGATCGGCTTCGAGATGCCCGGCGCCGGCATGCCCGACTTCGCGCGCAACTCCATGACGATCGCGAAGGCCGGCATCTACGACCTGCGCCTGCACCACGACGAGGTCGTGATGCCCGTGCTGCGCTACTGGAAGGTCTTCGATCGCGGCGACCTCGGCCCCCGCGGCGAGCTCGCTCGCAACGAGCTGGCGGACTTCCTGACCAAGCTCGACGACACCGCCTCCCGCTTCGTGGCCAAGCGCGAGGAGGCAGCCGCCCGCAAGGCACAGCGGCTCGCCGAGTCGCACACGGCTTGATGCCCGGGTGAGCCGCGCATCGTCGTCCCGCAACGGAAAGCCCGCCGGCCGGGCTCGAATGACCGGCAAGCAACGCAGGGAGCAGCTGCTCGACATCGGCCGCAAGCTCTTCGCGGAGAAGGGCTTCGAGGGCACCAGTGTCGAGGAGATCGCCTCGCGCGCCGAGGTGTCCAAGCCCGTGGTGTACGAGCACTTCGGCGGCAAGGAAGGTCTCTACGCCGTCGTCGTCGACCGCGAGATCGAGAGCCTGCTGGCCGTCATCACCGGCGCGCTGGAGAGCGAAGGTCGTCCCCGGGTCCTGCTCGAGCGAGCCGCCCTCGCGCTGCTCGACTACATCGAGACCTCAAGCGACGGCTTCCGCATCCTCGTCCGCGACTCACCCGTCGCACAGGCGACCGGCACCTTCGCCAGCCTGATCAGCGACGTCGCCACCCAGGTCGAGCACGTCCTCGTCGCCGCCTTCAAGATGAACGGTCTCGACCCCAAGACGGCACCGATGTACGCGCAGATGCTCGTCGGCATGGTGGCGCTGACCGGCCAGTGGTGGCTCGACACCCGCAAGCCGGAGAAGGCGGACGTCGCCGCGCACCTGGTCAACCTCGCCTACAACGGGCTGACCCGCCTCGAGGCCAAGCCGGTGCTGGCCGAGCGCCGCTAGCGGATCCGCACGCCGGACAGCGCCCGGGCGATCACCAGCCGCTGGATCTCGCTGGTGCCTTCGAAGATCGTGTAGAGCTTCGCGTCACGGTGCATCCGCTCGACCGGGAACTCCCGCGTGTACCCGTTGCCGCCCAGCACCCCGATGGCGTCCTCGGTGACTCGGACGGCGACCTCCCCCGCCTTGAGCTTGGCCATCGACCCCTCGCCCGCGGCGTACTCGGCCGGTGCCCCGCGCATCGCGCCCGCCGACATCCACGCGGCGCGCCAGACCAGCAGCCGCGCCGCGTCGATCTCCGTGCGCATGTCAACCAGCTTGAATGCGATCGCCTGGTTCTCGATGATCGGTCGCCCGAACTGCTCGCGGGTGCACGCGTAGTCGAGGGCCACCTCGTACGCGGCCCGCGCGATGCCGACCGCCTGCGCCCCCACGACGTGCCGGGACAGCTCGAACGCCGCCATCGATGCGCTGGCCCTCGAACCACCGGAGCCCGAGCCGCCGGCGTCCGGACCACGGGCCTCACGGGCGCGGGCGAGCCGCTCGTCCAGCTTCTCCTTGCCCCCCAGCAGGTTCGGGCCCGGCACCCGGACGTCATCCAGGAACACGTCGGTCGTGTGGGACGCGCGCAGCCCGTGCTTGGCCAGCTTCCGGCCCGCCTCGAGCCCCCTCACCTCGGAGCGCGGGACGACGAAAGCTGCGTGCCCGCGGGTGCCGAGCGACGGGTCCACGGTCGCCACCACGACGTGGACGTCGGCGATCCCACCGTTCGTGGCCCATGCCTTCTGGCCGGTCAGCACCCACTCGTCGGTGGCCTCGTCGTAGGCAGCCCGGGTGCTGATCGCCGCGACGTCGGATCCCGCGCCGGGCTCGGAGGAGCAGAACGCCGCCACCCGCGGCTCGTCCGCGGTGCCGTAGCACCGGGGCATCCAGGTGTTCCACTGGTCCGGCGTACCGCTGCTGTAGATCGCCGAGCTCGCGAGCTGCGTGCCGAACAGCGCCATCCCGATCCCGGCATCGCCCCAGAAGAGCTCCTCGCTCACCACCGGCAGCATCAGTCCGGTCGGGTCGACGAAGAACCCCACCGTCGCGTCCAGGGAGTAGAGCCCGATCCTCGCGGCCTCGGCGATCACCGGCCACGGCGTCTCCTCCCGCTCGTCCCACTCCCGGGCGACCGGACGCACGACCCGCTCGGCGAAGTCGTGCACCCAGGTGCGCATCTCGCGCTGGTCGTCGTTGAGCTCGAGGGAGAACGCCGCCCAGCCCGGCTGCAGCCTCCTCGCCGCGTGCTCGCCTGCCATCGCCATCACGTCGGTCGCCATCCATCAATTGTAACTAGGTGTTACACGACTGGCTACACACCTGGGTACGATGCGGTCCATGAAGGCCGGGGCCGCCGCCCGACGCCGGGAGCGTCAGCGCGAGATCATCGCCGCCACCCGTGCCGTCTTCGACGCCCGGGGCGTCCGCGACGCCCAGATCGACGACATCGCCAAGGCCGTGGGCATCAACCGGGCCATCGTCTACCGGCACTTCGCCAGCAAGGACGAGCTGTTCGGCCTCACCCTCGTCGACTACCTCACCGAGCTGGACGCCGGCCTGGCGGGGGCCGCCGACGGCCCCGGGGACGGCGACCCGGAGGCCCGGCTCCGCGCCCTCGCGGAGGTCTTCGTCGACTTCTGCCTCGCCTACCCGGCGTTCCTCGACTGCGCCCTGTCGCTGCTGCGCCGACCGGGGACGGAGATGCTCGGCGAGATGAGCGAGGCGTCGCTGTTCACGCTCGGGCGGACGATGGGCACCAGCCTCGGCCGGCTGGCGAGCGTGCTGCGCGAGGGGGCGGCGTCCGGTCACTTCACCGTCTCTGACGCCGACCTGCTCGCCAACCTCCTCTACGCGCAGGGGCTCGGCGCGGTGCACCTGGCTCGTGCCGGGTTCGTCGTCACCGCGGACGGCCCGGACTCGCACTTCCGGTCCGTCGACGAGGCGCAGGTCCGCGAGGCCACCGTGCGCGGCATCGTCTCCACCGCCCGCGGCTGACGCGCTCGAGCGGCTCAGCGCTCCAGGATCGCCACCACGCCCTGGCCACCGGCGGCACAGACCGAGACCAGGCCACGGCCGGACCCCTTCTCCGCCAGCGTCTTCGCCAGCGTCGCCACGATGCGCCCGCCGGTGGCGGCGAAAGGGTGCCCGGCGGCGAGCGAGCTGCCGTGCACGTTGAGCCGGTCGACCGGCACGGTCCCCAGCGGGTCCGTCAGCCCCAGCCGCTCGCGGCAGAAGATCGGGTCCTCCCACGCGGCGAGGGTGGCCAGCACCTGCGAGGCGAACGCCTCGTGCAGCTCGAAGTAGTCGAAGTCGGCGAACGTCAGTCCGGCCCGCGCCAGCATCCGCGGCACCGCGTAGGCGGGCGCCATCAGCAGCCCTTCCGCGCCGTGCACGTAGTCGACCGCGGCGGACTCCCACTCGACCAGGTGGGCCAGCACGGGCAGGTCGCGAGAAGCCGCCCACTCGTCGCTCGACAGCAGCACCGTCGACGCGCCGTCCGTCAGCGGCGTGGAGTTGCCCGCGGTCATGGTCGCCGCCTCGCCCTTGCCGAACACCGGGTCGAGCCGCTCGAGCCCGGCGAGCGTCAGGTCGGGGCGCAGGTTCTGGTCACGCTCCAGACCGAGGTACGGCGTGATCAGGTCGTCGAAGACGCCGCGGTCGTAGGCCGCGGCGAGGTTCAGGTGGCTGCGCAGCGCCAGCTCGTCCTGCGCCTGCCGGGTGATGCCCCACTCCACCGCGGTCAGGGCGGCGTGCTCGCCCATCGAGAGGCCGGTTCGCGGCTCGCTGTTCTGCGGCACCGACGGCGCCAGGTCGCCCGGACGGATCCGCGCCAGCGCCTGGAGTCGCGCCGGCAGGGACTTCGCCCGGTTCGCCGCCAGCAGCGCCCGACGCAGGCCCTCGCCGACCGCGATCGGCGCGTCGGACGTGGTGTCCACGCCGCCGGCCACCCCCGAATCGATGCGGCCGAGGGCGATCTTGCCGGCCACCGCGAGCGCGGCCTGCAGGCCGGTGCCGCACGCCTGCTGCACGTCGTAGGCAGGCGTCGTGGGCGACAGCCGCGAGCCCAGCACCACCTCGCGGGTCAGGTTGAAGTCCCGGCTGTGCTTGAGCACCGCCCCGGCGACGACCTCCCCGAGCCGCTCGCCCTCCAGGTGGGTGCGCTGCACCAGCCCGTCGAGGGCGGCCGTCAGCATGTCGGCGTTGGAGGCGCGCACGTAGGCCTTGTTCGACCGGGCGAACGGGATGCGGTTGCCGGCGACGACCGCGACCGGCCGGACGGCGGGGCTTCGACTCATGGACACAGAGTTACACATCCAGTTACGTTGAGTCCATGAGCGACAGGTACACCCGCTTCACCCGCACCCCGGTCGGACGACGGCTGGCCGGCACGCTCGGCCTGCCCCGGCCGGTCCCGTTGCGCCGACGGAGCGAGGGCGGCCCCCTGCTCGAGGGGGACGTCGTCGTCGGCGGCACCGGCGGGACCCTCGAGGAGCACGCCCGCGCGGCCCTGGCCGGCCTCGGCGTCCCGGCGGTCGGCGAGAGCGAGGCACCTGCCGCCCTCGTCCTCGACGCCAGCGGCATCGCGTCGCCGTCCGACCTGACCGCCCTGCACGCCTTCTTCTCCCCGCGCGTGCGAGGTCTGCGCACCTGCGGGCGGGTCGTCGTCCTGGCCCACGATCCGAGCCGGTCCCAAGGCGGGGCGCAGATCGCCCAGCGCGCCCTGGAGGGGTTCACGCGCTCGCTCGGCAAGGAGGTCGGTCGCGGCAGCACGGTCAACCTCGTGCACGTCGCGCCCGGCGGCGAAGGGCATCTCGCGTCCACGCTCGAGTTCCTGCTCTCCGGCGCGTCGGCCTACGTCTCCGGACAGGTGCTGCGCATCGGTGCCCCGGTCACCGGCGAGGTCGCCGTCCCCGACCCCGACAATGTGCTCGACGGCAGGGTGGCCGTCGTCACCGGCGCGGCCCGCGGCATCGGCGCCGCGATCGCGACCACGCTGGCCGGTCGCGGCGCGACCGTCGTCGGCCTCGACGTCCCCGCCCTGGCCGGTGACCTCGCCACCCTGACCCGGGAGCTGGGCGGGGACCAGCTCGTGCTCGACGTCACCGCCGTCGACGCACCGCAGCGCCTGGCCAGGCACCTGCGCGAGCGCCACGGCGGCGTCGGCGTCGTCGTCCACAATGCGGGGATCACACGCGACAAGCGGCTCGCCAACATGAAGCCCGACGTCTGGTCGCGCACCCTCGACGTCAACCTCGTTGCGCCGCAACGGATCACCGAGCACCTCCTCGACGAGCAGGTGATCCGCACGAACGGCCGAGTGATCGGGGTCTCCTCGATCGCGGGCATCGCTGGCAACGCCGGGCAGACCAACTACGCCACCTCCAAGGCCGGCGTGATCGGGCTGGTCGACGCGCTGGCGCCCCGCGCCGCGGAGCACGGCGTCACGGTCAACGCCGTCGCTCCCGGCTTCATCGAGACACAGATGACGGCGCGGATCCCTTTGGCGATCCGTGAGGTCGGGCGCCGGATGAACTCGATGAACCAGGGGGGCCTGCCGGTCGACGTCGCCGAGACCATCGCGTGGTTCGCGCATCCCGGGTCGGCCGGCGTGAACGGCACCGTCGTCCGCGTCTGCGGCCAGAGCCTGCTGGGGGCCTGAGCCGATGACCCTTCCCGGCGCCCCCACGCCCGCCACGTACCTCCGTGCCGCCCTGCCGGCGGTGCCCGGGATCGGGTCCCTTCCCGGCGTCCGGCGCACCGGCGACACGCTGCCCACGACGGCGCGTCAGGCCGACGGCGTCGCCGTCGACACCGAGCACCTGGCCCGCTACTCGGCGGTCTGCGGCTTCGGGCTGCGCGCCGACCTGCCGTTGACGTACCCGCACGTGCTCGCCTTCGGGCTGCAGATGCAGCTCCTGACCGGCGCCGACTTCCCGTTCCCCGCGGTGGGTCTCGTGCACGTCGCCAACCGGTTCGAAGCCGCGCGACCGCTGTCCACCCGCGAACGCCTCGACCTGACCGTGCGCGCGGCGGACCTGCGTCTGCACCCGAGGGGCCACCAGTTCTCCGTGGTGACGCAGGCATCGTCGGACGGTGAGCTGGTCTGGCGGGGGATCAGCACCTACCTCCGCCGGGGCCCGGGTGGACGCCCGTCGGGTGACTCCCCCGGCCCGCGGCTGGACGATCCCCCGGTCGGCCCGACGACGTGGCGGGTGCCGGGCGACACCGGGCGCCGGTACGCCGCCGTCTCGGGCGACCGCAACCCGATCCACCTGACCCGACTGACCGCACGGGCCTTCGGCTTTCCGCGTCCGATCGCGCACGGGATGTGGACGGCGGCCCGCTGCCTGGCCGCGATCGAGGGCCGCCTGCCCGCCGCCCCGGACGTCGACATCGCCTTCGCGAAGCCGGTGCTGCTGCCGACGACGGTCGCCTTCGGCTACCGGGCCATGGCGGACGGCGGTGAGCTCGCCGTGACGAGCTCCGGCGGCGAGCGTGTGCACCTCGTCGGCACCGTGCGCGCCGGGGGACTGAGCCAGGCCCGCGCCTAGAGTGGGCGGCATGTCCGTGCTCACCACGCTCCGCCGTCGTGGGTACACCGCGGCACTGCTCGGGTTCCGCAAGATGCCCGCACCGGTCCGCCGCGGCCTGGTCCGCTCGGTGACCCCGGGCTTCACCGTCGGGGCGGTCTGCGCGATCGACCACGACGGGCAGTGGCTGTTCCTGCGCCAGCCCCACCGGGTCGGCTGGAGCCTGCCCGGTGGCCTGCTCGACCGTGGCGAGCGCCCGGACGACGCCGTGCGTCGGGAGATCCGTGAGGAGACCGCGCTGGAGGTCGAGGTCGGGCTGCCCGTCAGCGTCCAGGTGAACGCCGCCGTGCGACGGGTCGACGTGATCTACCGCATCGCCGTCGACGACCGGCCCGACGTCCGCGTCGGCGGAGAGGCCAAGGACTTCCGGTGGCTGGCACCCACCGACCTCGACGACGCGGATGCGTCGACGCGGGAGATCCTCGACGTCCTCGCCCGAGCGGCCGACCCGGCCGGGTACAGCGGCCGGGTCCTGCGCGGGACGTGACCCTCGCGGGGGTCGTGCTGGCGGCCGGGCTGGGCACGCGTCTTCGGCCGCTGACGACTTTGCGCCCCAAGGCCTTGTGCCCCGTGGGCAACGTGACCCTGCTCGACCACGCGCTGAGTGTGTCGGCGCCGCACGTCGGGGAGCTCGCGGTCAACGCGCACCACCTGGCCGAGCAGGTGGTCGCGCACGTCGGCGACCGAGCGCACGTGCAGGTCGAGCAGCCGGAGCCGCTCGGCACCGCCGGAGCCCTCGGCCGGATGCGCGACTGGATCGGCGGCCGTGACGTGCTCCTCACCAATGCCGACACGTACCTGCCGGACGGGCTCGACCCGCTGGTGAACGGTTGGGACGGCGTGCGCTGCCGGCTCCTGGTCACGCCGGCGGACGGCGACGCGGACTTCGAGGGCCACCAGTACATCGGCGCGTGCCTGCTCCCCTGGCGGCTCGTCCGCGACCTGCAGGCGGAGCCGTCCGGCCTGTACGAGGTGCTCTGGCGCGCCGAGCACGACGCCGGCCGCCTCGACCTCGTGCCCACGAGCGGGACCGCCATCGACTGCGGCACACCCGCCGACTACCTGTCGGCGAACCTGCACGCCTCCGGCGGGACGTCGGTGGTCGGGGCGGGCGCCGTCGTCGTCGGAACGATCGACCGCTGCGTGGTCTGGGACCACGCCTACGTCGGCCCGGAAGAGCACCTGACGCGCACGATCAGAGCCGGCACCCGCGCCACCCCGCTGACGGTCGCCGTCCCCTCGTG
>DASROP010000111.1:0-8828 GCA_035646835.1 Actinomycetales bacterium
TCGGACCTGGAGCACGTCCGCTGATCCGTATCTGTCCTGGACGACGGCCCTCATGGTGGAACCGTATGCCCTACAGATCGCTACGAGCAGCCGCGGATGCGGCACGACGGTCCGGACTCAGGCGCCGGTGACCTCGAGGTCAAGCCACCCGGCGAGGTCCTCGATCTCGGCGCGGACCGCGGCGGTGATGGCTTTGGTGTAGCTGACGTCGTCGTGGATCGCGTTGACGACGAGGTGCCTCCTCCTCACTCAGGCGGTGGACGACCATGCCGCCGACCCTAGCGCCGCCGTTGACGCCGTGGCCTGAGTGTCAATCGCATCCGCCAAGGGTGCTGGCCGTCAATGAACCCACTGGTCCTCCGGAACGCCACGTCCTCGCCCGAGTAGCTGCCGAAGCAAGGCGACGTCGGCCTGCTGCTCGCTGGGCAGTTCGTAGTCCTCGTGGGCCAACAGTTGCCTGCGCCCGGACATGCGACGAACTCCTTGCACAGCTCGCCCGCCGATGCTTCGGTCATCACGGTCGCATGATCACTTGCCTATCCGGCCGACACCACCGAATTGACCAGAGGCGCGATGAACCTTGGACGTCGCCGTTCGGGTGGGCTGGAGGGCGGTCGGATCGGCTCTCGGGTCTAGGCTCGCCAGCATGCTGCCGTGGTCTGGCGAGATGTCGGGGCGGATCGAGGAGCACACATTTGCCAGCGAGATGCTGCGCGATAACCCGCTCGGCGACCCGCACGAACGGCCGCTGTGGGTGCAGGTGCCTCCGGGCTACACCCCGGATCGGCGCTACCCAGTGGTCTACCTCATCCAGGGTTACACGGGTCATCTGGCGATGTGGCGCAATCGCCCGGCGTTCCGGCAGCCGGTCACCGAGTTGTTCGATGCGGTGCTGTCCGATCCGGAAGTGCCGGATGTGCTCGTGGTCTACGTGGACGCGTGGACGGCCTACGGCGGCAGCCAGTTCGTCGACTCGCCGGGGACTGGGCGCTACCACTCCTACTTGTGCGACGAGGTCGTGCCGTTCGTGGACGGCACCTACGCCACGCTGGCTGAGCCGCAGCACCGCGCAATCATGGGCAAGTCAAGCGGCGGCTTCGGAGCGATGATCACGCCGATGCTGCGGCCGGACCTGTTCGGCGCGCTGGCCACACATGCCGGTGACGCGCTGTACGAGTACTGCTACATCCCCGAGTTCGCCCAGTCGGTGCGTGCGCTGCGCGACTACGACGGCGATGTCTGGCGCTGGTGGGATGAGTTCCGCTCTCGGGTGGCCTTCACCAAGGAAGCGGACCAGAAGCTGCTGATGCTGCTCGGGGTCGCGGCGTGCTTCTCCGCCGACGACGATGGCACCGTGCATCTGCCGTTCGACCCGCACACCGGAAGGCTTGTTGAGGGCGTCTGGCAGCGATGGCTGGAGTGGGACCCGGTGCGGATGCTCGAGCGCACCGAGTACGCCGACGCGCTGCGCAACCTCACCGGGGCGTGGATCGATGGCGGCACCCGCGATGAGTGGTATCTCGACATCGGCGCCACCGCGTTCCGCGACGGCCTGCAGCGCCTTGGTGTGGCAGACGAGCGGGTGCACTTCGAGCTGTTCGACGCCGGCCACGGCTCGATCGAGTACCGGTATCCGCTTGCCCTGACCTGGCTCGCCCACCGCCTCGCCCCCTGACCTGGCCCCGCACGGGCGGACGTGGTCACGGGGGCGTGAGGTCCTTCATCGACGAGGGTCAGGCGTCGTCGTCCTCGGGCAGGCGGCACCAGCGCTCGGCCACGAGACCGGACACCACCATCGCCGTCGCCGCGAGTACGGCCAGGACGGACAGGACCAGCCGGTCCCGGCGCGGCTCGATCCCCAGATCGGGGACGACGACCAGAGCCTGGCCGGCGTACCAGCCCACCAGGAGTGCGCCGGAGTGGCTGGAAGCCTTGGCCAGCACGGCAGTCCGGGCCGCGCGCAGGGGGTCGATCCGGCGGTCGCGCTCGCCGTTGTTCCAGCGCCGCACCGGCCACCCGACGACCAGCACGGCCGCGGCGATCACCAGCATCCCGACCAGGGCCGACCACGGCAGGGGGAACGGGCCGTGCCCGGACGACTCCCACACCCGCATCGCCGAGAACCCGATGACCGCGGCCACCACAGCAAGAAGGGCGAGCACGCGAAACTTGGTGGCGTTCAACGAATCTGCACCGCCGTCGGTCGGACGCCGACTGCATCCGGAGCCGCTGCGGCCAGGTCGTTCACGCGACCGCCGTGCGGGCCGGGCAGGACCGCGTCGGGGTCGACCGCCGCCCAGGGCACGAGCACGAAGGCGCGCTCGTGCGCGCGCGGGTGGGGCACCTCGAGCCGTTCACCGGCACACACGAGCTCTCCGTACGCGATCACGTCGACGTCCAAGGTCCTTGCGCCCCAGCGCGTCTCCCGGGTGCGGCCGTGGGCGGCCTCGACCACGTGCACGGCGGCCAGCAGCTGGTGGGGTGACAGCGTGGTGACCGCGAGCACCACCGCGTTCAGGTAGTCGCCCTGGTCGGGGCCGCCGACGGGTGCGGTCTGCACCACGGGCGAGACCCGGTCCACGGTCAGGGAGTCGACGTCGTCCAGCACCGCGACCGCGGAGGTCAGCGTCGCCGCGGAGTCCCCGAGGTTCGATCCCAGAGCGAGGACGACCGGCACCGGTTGAGCGGGGACGGCGTCGAGGTCGGCCGGGCGTACCGGCGACGTCATGTCGCCTCCTCGGAGCGCCGGTGGATGCGCACGACCACGTCGCCGAAGCGCACCTGTACCGGTGCCTGCGGCTTGTGCACCGCGACATCCACGGCCCGCACGCGCCCGTCGTCCAGGCACACCGTCGCGATGCGCTGCGCGAGCCTCTCGAGCAGGTCGACCGGGTCGGTCGCGACGGCGTCGTGCACGCGCTGGGCGACGACCCCGTAGTCGACCGCGTCGGCGAGGTCGTCGCTGGCAGCCGCCGCGCTCGTGTCGAGGTGCAGCACCACGTCGACGACGAACTCCTGGCCCTGCTCGCGCTCGAACGCGAACACCCCGTGGTGGCCGGTCGCCCTGATGCCGTGCAGCTCGACCCGGTCCAGTGCGGTCACGCGCCGCCCCCGGAGGCCGCCGACCACGCGGCCGCGACGCGGACGGCATCCGCCGAGGCTGCCACCTCGTGCACCCGCACCCCCCACGCCCCGGCGGCGGCGGCCAGCGCGGAGACCGCAGCCGACGCGGCGTCGCGCTCCGTGGGCGCGAGCGGCTCTCCGTCGGGCTGCGCGAGCAGGTCGCCGAGGAACCGCTTGCGCGAGGCGCCCACCAGCACCGGGCGGCCGATCGACACCAGCGCGTCGAGGTGGGCCAGCAGAGCCCAGTTGTGCTCGGCCGCCTTGGCGAACCCGAGTCCTGCGTCCAGCACGACCTGAGCGGGATCGACCCCCGCGCCCACCATCACGTCCAGCCGCTCGACGAGGGCGGCACGCACCTGTGCCACCACGTCGTCGTAGTGCGCGAGCGCGTCCATCGTGTCGCTGTGGCCGCGCCAGTGCATCAACACGTAGGGGACCCCGGAGTCCGCGATGAGTCGCGACATCTCGGGGTCGGAGAGACCGCTGCTGACGTCGTTCACCATCACCGCGCCGGCGTCCAACGCCGCTCGGGCCACCGAGGCCCGCATCGTGTCGATGCTGACCCGGACGCCCTCGGCAGCCAGGGAGCGGACGACGGGCAGCACCCGCCGCAGCTCCTCCGACTCGGGCACCCGCGCGGCGCCGGGTCGGGTCGACTCCCCGCCGACGTCGACGAGGTCCGCTCCGTCGGCGAGCAGGTGCAGCCCGTGCCGGACCGCGGCCGCGGGCTCGTACCAGGACCCGCCGTCGCTGAAGGAGTCGGGCGTGACGTTGACCACGCCGATCACCAGGCACCGCCCGGCGGCCGGACCGTTGATCCCGGGGACGAGCGCGCCCGGAGCCGCCAGCCGAGCGTTGGAGGAGCTGCTCATCGACCAAGCACCAGGGTGAGGGCCTCCGCCCGGCTGGCCGGGTCGCGCAGCTGCCCGCGCATCGCCGACGTGATCGTCCGCGATCCGGGCTTGCGGACCCCGCGCATCGACATGCACAGGTGCTCGCACTCCACGACGACGATCACGCCGCGCGGCTCGAGGCGCTCCATCAGGGCGTCAGCGATCTGGGACGTCATCCGCTCCTGCACCTGCGGGCGGCGGGCGAAGAGGTCGACGAGCCGGGCCAGCTTGGAGATGCCGGTGATGCGGCCGTCCTTCGCCGGGATGTAGCCGACGTGCGCGACTCCGTGGAACGGGACCAGATGATGCTCACACGTCGAATAGACCTCGATGTCCTTGACCACGATCATCTCGTCGTGGCTCAGCTCGAACGTCGTGGTGAGGACGTCGGCGGGCTCACGCCAGAGCCCCGAGAACGTCTCGGCGTACGCCCGTGCCACGCGTGCCGGTGTCTCGACCAGCCCGTCCCGGTCGGGGTCCTCCCCGATCGCCAGCAGGATCTCGCGGACGGCCGCCTCGACCCGAGGCCCGTCGTACGGCGGGCGCGGCGGTGAGCCCGCGCCGGTGCCGGCCAACGGTCAGCCCTTCTTGGTCGGGTCGACCTTGCCGCCCTCAGGCACCTCGACGGTCTCTTCGGCGGGGTGCTCGTGCCTGGCCTCGGCGGCCTCGTCCTGCGGCGCCAGGACCTTGCCGTTGGCCCCGCCGTTGTTGGACGCCTTCCGCTCGGCCGGCGACAGGATCGGCGGGATGTCGGAGACGTGCCGCTGGTCGCTGGAGAGCCAGACCGGGCGAAGGTCGCGCTTGACGACGGGGGCGAACACCTCGGCGAGCTCATCCTTGCCCAGGGTCTCGCGCTCGAGCAGCTGACCGACCAGGTCGTCGAGGACCGCGCGGTGCTCCACGAGCACCTCCCACGCCTCGTCGTGCGCGGCCTCGATCAGGCGCCTCACCTCGTCGTCGACGATCGAGGCGACCTCCTCGGAGTAGTCGCGTCCGTGACCCATGTCGCGGCCCATGAAGACCTCGCCGGAGCCTTGGCCGAGCTTGATCGCGCCCACCCGCTCGCTCATGCCGAACTCGGTGACCATCTTCTGCGCGAGTCCCGTGGCCTTCTCGATGTCGTTCGAGGCTCCGGTGGTCGGGTCGTGGAAGACGAGCTCCTCGGCGACGCGGCCACCGAGCGCGTAGGCCAGCTGGTCGAGCAGCTCGTTGCGCGTGGTCGAGTACCGGTCCTCCGCGGGCATCACCATCGTGTAGCCGAGGGCGCGACCACGCGGCAGGATCGTCACCTTGGTCACCGGGTCGGTGTGGCGCATCGCCGCGGCCACCAGGGCGTGCCCGCCCTCGTGGTACGCCGTGATCTTCTTCTCCTTCTCGTTCATCAGCCGGGTGCGCTTCTGCGGGCCGGCGATGACGCGGTCGATCGCCTCGTCCAGGGCCATGTCGTCGATCAGCTTGGCGTCGCTGCGCGCGGTCAGCAGGGCCGCCTCGTTCAGGACGTTCGCGAGGTCGGCTCCGGTGAAGCCGGGGGTGCGCCGGGCGACGGCCATCAGGTCGACGTCCGCGGCGAGCGGCTTGCCCTTGCCGTGCACCTCGAGGATCTGCTTGCGCCCGTTCATGTCCGGCGGCTCGACCGCGATCTGCCGGTCGAAGCGGCCGGGCCGCAGCAGCGCCGGGTCAAGGATGTCGGGTCTGTTCGTGGCCGCGATCAGGATCACGTTCGTCTTGACGTCGAACCCGTCCATCTCCACCAGCAGCTGGTTCAGCGTCTGCTCACGCTCGTCGTGCCCGCCGCCCATGCCGGCGCCGCGGTGGCGGCCGACGGCGTCGATCTCGTCGACGAAGATGATCGCGGGCGCGTTGTTCTTGGCCTGCTCGAACAGGTCACGCACGCGCGAGGCGCCGACACCGACGAACATCTCGACGAAGTCCGAGCCCGAGATCGAGTAGAACGGGACTTCGGCCTCGCCGGCGACCGCCCGGGCCAGCAGGGTCTTGCCGGTCCCCGGCGACCCGTACAGCAGCACGCCCTTGGGGATCTTGGCCCCGACCGCCTGGAACTTCGCCGGCTCGGAAAGGAACTCCTTGATCTCGTACAGCTCCTCGACGGCCTCGTCCGCGCCGGCGACGTCGGAGAAGGTGACCTTGGGGGCCTCCTTGCTGACCAGCTTCGCCTTGGACTTGCCGAACTGCATCACCTTGTTGCCGCCGCCCTGCATCTGCGACAGCAGGAACCAGAACAGGCCGAGGATGATGATCAGCGGCAGCAGGGTGATCAGCAGAGTGCCGATCCACGAGTCCTGGGGGACGTCGTCCGTGTAGTCGTCCGGCACCGCGTTCGTGACGGCGTCCACGACCTCCTCGCCACGGGGGGCGACGTAGAGGAACTGGACCTGGGTGCCCTTGTCCTCGTACTCCTCCGTCAGCGTGAGGTCGACGCGCTGCTCGCCGTCGACGATCTTGGCCTGCTCGACCTGGCCGTCGGCGAGCAGCTTCAGCCCGACCGAGGTGTCGACACGCTGGAAGCCACCCCCGGACAGCGCCTGGCTGCCCACGAGCAGGACGAGGAGACCCACGACGATCCAGATCGCCGGGCCGCGGAGAATACGCCTGAAGTCCATCGATGCGGGACTGCGCGTCCCGTCCTTCCTGCTCGCCTGAGTACGCACACGACGGTACACCGGCAGGCCGGAACCGGCCGCGTCGCTGTCAGGGGCAACGGTCGGCGGCTGCCCCCTGTTCCGCAGCCGGCCCGCACGGCGGCCGCGCAACCGGCCTACGCGCGCCAGCCGGAGTCGTCGACGCCGCCGGGCACGTCCGCGTCCGGGTCGTAGGGGTCGCGGGTGATCACGAACGACGCCAGGTCCAGGTGGTCGATCGACCCGTCGTCCCGCCGGACGACGCGCAGGGTCTCGCCCGCGTAGTAGTCGTCGATGCCGACCCAGCGCTCCCCGTCGCGCCGGAACGCAGACGCGCGACCCCGCCCGCCGAGGCCCTCGATCCGGAAGGCGTCGCGGTCCGATCGGACTGCCAGCGGGGTCGGCCCCCAGTACCAGGGCCCGAGCAGCTCGGAGACCCCGTCGCCCACGGACGACGGCCGCCACGGCTCGGGGAGGACCGGCTCGAGCCCGGCGACGTCGGCGAGCAGGCCGGTGTCGAGGCCCGCCGGCCAGCCCGCGGTCGCGTTGGCGAACGCCACCACCGCGTCGCCGGAGCCCGGGTCCGCCCGGAGCGTGGCGAGGAAGCCGGGCATCGACCCGCCGTGGCCGACGTGCGTGGCGCGGGTGCCGTCGTCCCGCACCACGGGCCAGACCTGGGGGCCGAGGCCGTGGCCGCCCCAGCCGTCCGGCCCGGCCCGGAGCGCGACCGGCTCGCGCATCTCCGCGACCGTGTCCGGCGCCAGCACGCCGCCGCCGTCCCCGGCCAGCGCGGCGGCCCAGCGCGAAAGGTCGGCGACCGTCGACCACAGCTGGCCCGCCGGGCCCATCGCGCCGGCGTCGTGCTCGGGCTCGGCCAGCAGCAGGTCCGCCCACGGGTGCACCGCGAACCCGCGCGCCGCGGGCGGCCCGGGTCGGGTCGTCGTCCGGCCCATCCCGAGGGGCTCGAGCAGCTCGGTCCGCACGCACTCGTCCCACGACCGGCCCCGGAGCCGCGCAACCATCTCGCCGAGCACCCCGTATCCCACGTTGGAGTAGTGGAAGCGGGCGCCGGCGCGGTGCTTGGTCCAGCTCTCGTCGGCCTCGGACGCCAACCGCGCGAAGTCGGCGCCCGGCGTCCGCTCCCACCACGGGCCGGCGGTCTCCGACGTCAGGCCCGCCGAGTGCGAGAGCAGCTCGGCCACCCGGGCCGAGCCGAACGGCGTCCCGGGCACGTGCTCCTCGACGGTGTCCTCGAGCCGCACGGCGCCCTCGTCGCGCAGCCGCATCACGCAGGCCGCCACGAACGTCTTGGTGATCGAGCCGATCCGGTACTGCGTGCCGGCGTCCGGCTCGGCGCCGCCGACGTCCCCGCGTCCACCCGACCAGACCAGCTCGCCACCGCGGACGACACCGGCGACGACGGAGGGCAGTCGGCCGTCGACCTGGGCCCGCGCGAGGCGGTGCAGCAGCCGCGCCTGCGTGTCGGGCCGCAGGGTCACGACGAGTAGACGTGCGGCGCGAGCGTGCCGACGAACGGGAGGTTGCGGTAGCGCTCGGCGAAGTCCAGCCCGTACCCGACGACGAACTCGGTCGGGATGTCGAAGCCCGTGTACTTCACGTCGACGTCGACCTTGGCGGCGTCGGGCTTGCGCAGCAGCGCGAGCACCTCGACGGACGCCGGCCCGCGCGAGCCGAGGTTCGCCACCAGCCAGGAGAGGGTCAGTCCGGAGTCGATGATGTCCTCGACGATCAGCACGTGGCGACCGGTGAGGTCCTGGTCGAGGTCCTTGAGGATCCGGACGACGCCGGACGACTTGGTGCCCGAGCCGTAGCTGGAGACCGCCATCCAGTCCATCTCCGCGGGCGTGTGCAGATGGCGCGCGAAGTCGGCCATCACCATCACGGCGCCCTTCAGTACCCCGATCAGCAGCAGGTTGCGGCCGGCGTAGTCGGCGTCCACCTGCGCCGCGAGCTCGCTCAGGCGGCGCTGGATGTCCTCGGCGCTGACCAGGACCTTCTCGAGGTCGTTGCCCATGTCGTCGGCGTCCACGGGTCGGAGCCTCCCACACCCCTACCCGCCGTAGCCTTTGCCCCCGCCACCAACACAACTGGGGCCGAACCGGGGCGGCCAGGGGAGCAAGGGTCGCTGGCGAGAGCAAGGTCAGGGGGAGGT
>DASROP010000112.1:0-5656 GCA_035646835.1 Actinomycetales bacterium
GGCGGAGGCCTGCTCACGGCTGGAGGCGGCCCACGGGCTGGCGCCCGGACGGCTGCGGTTCGAGGTGCAGGTGGAGACCCCGCAGGCCGTGCTCGGGGCGGACGGCACGTCGACCGTGGCGCGTCTCGTGCACGCCGGGGCTGGTCGGGTCAGCGGCCTGCACTACGGCACCTACGACTACAGCGCCGCGCTCGGCATCCCGGCGGGTCAGCAGAGCCTGGAGCACCCGGCCGCCGACCACGCCAAGGCGGTGATGCAGCTGGCGGCCGCGGGCACCGGCGTCCGCCTGTCCGACGGGTCGACCAACGTGCTGCCGGTCGGCAGCCGGGACGACGTCCACGCCGCCTGGCGGCTGCACGCCCGGCTCGTGCGGAGGTCGTTGGAGCGTGGCTTCTACCAGGGCTGGGACCTGCACCCGGCCCAGCTGCCGACCCGGTACGCCGCGACGTACCTGTTCTACCGGGACGGGCTCGAGTCGTCCGCGGACCGCCTGCGCCGCTACGTCTCGCGACTGGGCGGGGGCGTCCTCGACGAGCCCGCGACCGCCCGGGCCCTGGCGTCGTTCGTGCTTCGCGGCCTGCACTGCGGCGCCGTCACCGACGCCGAGGTCACCGACCTGACCGGCCTCGACCGGGGCGAGCTGACCGCGCTGACCGCTCGGTAGGCCGCGACGCTCGTTCGTTCGAGTCATGGACGCAGGAGTCGCACCTGCCGGTATCTTGACGCCGTGACGACCACGCAGCCGGGGACGCCGGGCTCCCAGGCTTCGCTGCGCGAAGCCAATCGTGGTCGAGTCGTGGATGCCGTTCGCCGGCACGGGGCGCTCACCCAGGTCGAGGTGGCCACCGCCACCGGGCTGTCGCCGGCCACCGTCTCCAACATCGTGCGCGAGCTCGTCGCGCTCGACGTCCTGGCCGTGCAGCCCACGTCGCGCAGCGGCCGCCGCGCGCAGCAGGTGTCGTTCGCCCGCGCCGCCGGCGTCTGCGTGGGGGTGGACTTCGGCTACCGCCACCTGCGCGTCGCGGTCGCGGACATGTCGCAGCATCTGCTCGCCGAGCAGCGGCTGCCGCTGCCGGCCAACCACCGCGCCGACGAGGGCCTGGATCGCGCAGCACTGCTGGTCATGGAGCTGCTCGAGCAGGTCGGCTCGTCCACCACAGAGGTCGTCGGGGTCGGCCTCGGCGTCCCCGCCCCGGTCGACGTGCTGGCGGGGGAGATCGGGTCCGCGACGATCCTGCCGGGATGGGGAGGCATCCGCCTCGCGGACCAGCTGGGCTCCCGGCTCGGCGTGACGGTCCACGTCGACAACGACGCCAACCTCGGCGCACTGGCCGAGGTCATGCACGGCGCGGCCCGCGGATGCACCGATGCCGCCTACATCAAGGTGTCTCACGGTGTCGGGTCGGGACTGGTGGTCGGCGGCCAGGTGTTCCGCGGGCACGGTGGTACCGCGGGCGAGATCGGCCACGTCTCGATCGACGAGAACGGCCCCGTGTGCCGCTGCGGGAACCGCGGCTGCCTGGAGACGTTCGTGCGGGCACCCGTCCTCCTGGAGTCCCTTCGCGCCACGCACGGGAACCTCTCGCTGCGCGAGGTCACCAACCGGGCCCGAGGCGGTGACCCCGGGTGCCGTCGGGTCGTGGCTGACGCCGGACGGCACATCGGTGTGGCCGCGGCAAGCCTGTGCAACCTGCTCAACCCGCAGCGGATCGTCGTGGGCGGAGGCCTGGCCGCGGCGGGCGACCTGTTGCTCGATCCGCTGCGGGACGTCGTGAACCGGTTCGCCATCCCCTCGGCCGCCGAGCGCGTGACCGTCACCGTGAGCGAGCTGGCCGAGCGCGCGGAGGTGATCGGTGCGGTGGCGCTGGCGGCGGAACGTGCCGAGGTGATGCTGGGGGGTCCGATCCGATGAGGCCCCTCGACCGCGAGATCCGGCAAGGCTATTGCGTTCAAGTCTTGACGACAAGGTGTCGGACGGACTTCACTGACCGGCACACGAGTCGCAGCGGGCTGCTCGTCCGAAACCGGAGGTCGTCGTGCCCAGAACCAACGTGAGGCGGACCCTGACCGTCGCCCTGGCCGGCGTCCTGGTGGCCGGGCTCACCGGATGCGGTGCCAACGAAGCCGCCGGCGGCGGGTCCGACGCGTCCGTCGAGGGGGCGGCCGCCGCCAAGATCGCCCTGCTCCTGCCCGAGTCCAAGACGACGCGGTACGAGGCCTTCGACCGGCCCCTCTTCGAGGCCAAGGTCGCCGAGCTGTGCCCCGACTGCGAGGTCGTGTACTCCAACGCGGACCAGGACGACGCCAAGCAGCTGCAGCAGGCGGAGGCCGCCCTCACCGAGGGAGTGGACGTGATGGTGCTCGACCCGGTCGACTCCAAGGCCGCCGCGTCCATCGTGAACTCGGCGAAGAGCCAGGACGTCCCCGTGATCGCCTACGACCGCTTCATCGCGGAGGCGCCGATCGACTACTACATCTCCTTCGACAACGAGAAGGTCGGTCAGCTGCAGGGGCAGGCGCTGGTCGACAAGCTCCAGGCCGACGGGGTCACGTCGGGCAACCTCCTGATGATCAACGGGTCGCCGACGGACAACAACGCCGGCCTCTTCAAGGCCGGCGCCCACTCCGTGCTGGACCAGAGCCCCTACACGATCGCGGCGGAGTTCGACACGCCGGACTGGAGCCCGGACGAGGCGCAGGCCTGGACCGAGGGCCAGCTCGCTGCCTCGACCGACATCGTCGGCGTGTACGCCGCCAACGACGGGACCGCCGGCGGTGCGATCGCTGCGATGAAGGGCGCCGGCATGGACCCGATCCCGCCCGTCACGGGACAGGACGCCGAGCTCACCGCGATCCAGCGGATCGTGGCCGGCAGCCAGTTCATGACGGTCTACAAGGCGATCAAGCCGGAAGCCGAGAAGGCCGCCGAGCTGGCCGTGGCGCTCGCGAACGGCGAGACGCCGGAGGTCGACGGTGAGGTGGAGGGCATCCCCTCGGTGCTCCTCGAGCCGGTGGCAGTGACCGTGGACAACATCGCTGACACCATCGTCGCCGACGAGTTCTACAGCGTCGAGGAGATCTGCACGCCCGAGTACGCGGAGGCCTGCGCGGCCGCGGGCCTGGGCTGACCCGCCGGAGGGACGGACGCGATGACGACGACGACCGGGCCGGGGCGCTCCGTGCGCAGCGGTGGGGTGGCTCCCGTCCTGCAGCTCGAGGGCATCTCGAAGCGCTTCGGTGCCGTCAGGGCGCTGTCCGACGTGTCCTTCGACGCCCGACCGGGGGAGGTGGTGGCACTGGTCGGCGACAACGGCGCGGGCAAGTCCACGCTGGTCAAGGTGATCGCCGGGGTGCACCCGGCCGATGCCGGCACCATCTCCTTCGGCGGGCGTCCGGTGACCATCGACAGCCCGGCCGCCGCGCAGCGCACGGGCATCGCGACGGTCCACCAGGACCTGGCGCTGTGCGACAACCTCGACGTGGTCGCCAACCTCTTCCTCGGCAACGAGGCCACCCACTCCGGTGCTCTCGACGAGGTCGAGATGGAGCGCCGGTCCTGGGACCTGCTTCGTCGTCTCTCGGCCAAGATGCCCTCCGTGCGGATTCCGGTCGCCAGTCTCTCGGGCGGGCAGCGGCAGACCGTCGCGATCGCGAGGTCTCTGCTGGGGGCTCCTCAGGTCGTCATGCTCGACGAGCCCACCGCGGCGCTCGGGGTGGCTCAGACGGCGGAGGTCCTCAACCTCGTCGAGACGCTTCGCGACCAGGGTCTGGCGGTCATCCTGATCAGCCACAACATGGCGGACGTGATGGCCGTGGCCGACCGTGTCGTCGTCCTGAGACTCGGCCGCAACAACGGCGACCTCGACGTCAGCGAGACCACGCACGAGGAGGTCGTCGCTGCCATCACCGGGGCCAGCACCAACGCCGTCAGCGAGCGCGCCGGCAGGCGCGAGGACGGCGCCTCCGGTGCCGCGGGTGGACAAGACGAGGAGGGGACGTCGTGACGTCCACTGGCGCCGCCCAGCTGCCCCCCGACCTGCAGGACGACCGCCTCGTCCGCGAGCAAGGTCCGCGTGGCTACGTGCTGCGCTTCCTGTCCCGCCTGCGGTCAGGTGACCTCGGCTCCCTCCCGGTCGTGATCGGCCTCTCGATCATCTGGGTGGCCTTCTACCTGCAGAGCCCGGTCTTCCTGTCCAGCCGAAACCTGGTCAACCTGACCCTGCAGTGCGCGGCCATCGGGACGATCTCGCTCGGGGTCGTGCTCGTGCTGCTGCTGGGGGAGATCGACCTGTCGGTCGGCTCCGTCAGCGGTGTCGGTGCCGCCGTGCTCGCGGTCACCTTCGTGCAGCGGGGCTGGCCGCTGCCGCTCGTGCTGGTCCTGGCCATCGGCGCCGGCACGCTGATCGGCCTGCTCTACGGCTTGCTGTACACACGCTTCGGCGTCCCCAGCTTCGTGATCACGCTCGCCGGGCTGCTGGGGTTCCTGGGCCTCCAGCTGTTCGTGCTGGGGGACACCGGGTCCATCAACCTGCCGTTCGACTCGTTCCTGGTGCAGTTCGCGCAGCAGGCGTTCCTGCCGACACCGTTGGCGTACGCGCTGGCCATCGGCGTCCCCACCTCCTACGCGGCCGCCCGGTGGACCTCGGGGAGGCGCCGTGGGAGAGCCGGCCTGTCCGCACCGGCGCCCCTTGACATCGCCGTGCGCGCGGTCGCGCTCGCCGTCGTCCTGCTGCTCGGCGTCTGGTACCTGGGCATCGACCGTGGCGTCTCTGTGATGTTCGGGTTCTTCGTGACGCTCGTCATCATCGCCGACCAGGTGCTGCGGCGAACCCGGTGGGGCCGTTCCGTCTTCGCGGTGGGAGGCAACGTCGAAGCGGCTCGCCGGGCGGGCATCGCCGTCAACCGGGTCTATGTCAGCGTCTTCGCACTGTGCTCGACGCTGGCCGCCCTCGGAGGCGTGCTCGCCGCGAGCCGGGTGGCCGCCGCCAACCAGAGCTCGGGCGGCAGCGACACCAACCTCAACGCGATCGCCGCTGCCGTCATCGGTGGTACCAGCCTGTTCGGCGGGCGCGGCAGCGCCTACTCGGCGCTATTGGGGATCCTCGTCATCCAGTCGATCTCGAGCGGCCTGACGCTGATGAACCTGGACTCGTCGGTCCGCTACATGATCACCGGCGCAGTGCTTCTGCTCGCCGTCATCGTCGACTCGCTCTCCCGGCGCAGCCGGCGCTCGCACGGCCGCGCCTGACGTTCCCACCCTGTCCAGGCGGGCATGAAGTCCTTGATCACGAAAGGGGTGGGCTACTTCTTGCTGGCGGACGCCGGCTCGGCCTGCTTGGTCGCCCCCGGTGCGGCGGGCTTGTCGGCCTGTCCCTTGTCGGCCGGCTTGCCCTCGACCGGCTTGCCCTCGGTGGGCTTGCCCTCGGCCGGCTTGCCCTGGGGGGCCTGGGCCGGCTGTGCGGGCTGTGCCTTCTCGGGCTGCTCGTCGCCCAGCGGGTTGACGGGGGCGGTCCCGGAGAGGGTGGCCAGCATCTGCCGCACGTTGGTCAGCTGCGCGTTGATGCTGTCGCGCCGCTGGCTCGCCGCGCTCAGCTCGCGGTCGGACTCCGCGCGGATCCGGTCGCCGCGCGTCTTGGCCGCCGACACGAGCTCGTTC
>DASROP010000113.1:0-2862 GCA_035646835.1 Actinomycetales bacterium
GTCGGCGAAGTCCCGCTCGGCCCGCTCGGCGCTGCGCACGTACCACCATGCGGTCAGACCGATGGTGGGGTAGGCGACGGCGCCCAGCAGCAGCCACGGCAGGGGCACCCCGACGACCCGGACGGCG
Organism: Actinomycetales bacterium; assembly: GCA_035646835.1. Classification (GTDB taxonomy): domain Bacteria; phylum Actinomycetota; class Actinomycetes; order Actinomycetales; family DASROP01; genus DASROP01. Next base: position 128 of record DASROP010000113.1, read on the forward strand.
CCCAGCTCCGGCGCCAGCGCGAACAGCAGGGGCAGCCCGCCCAGGGTGACCATGAACGTGCCGAGGACGACGCCGGCCAGCCGCAGCATCGTGCGCACGAGGGATCTCATGTACAGCTCGCCGACCAGCGTCTGCTCGTCGATGTCACGGGCGACCGGGCGGGAGGGCGGACGGCGGAGCGCGCGCATCCGCGGGCTGGTCACCTTCACCCGCCGGGCCGGCTCGGTCACGGCTGGCGCCCCAGGGTGGCCGCCCGGACGAGGCGGTCGCGCAGCTCTCGGGAGTGCCGGCGGCTGACGGCCAGCTCCTTGCCCCCCAGGCGCACCGTGCACCGGCCGCCGTCGACGCGCACCTCGTCGACGTGGTGCAGCGCGACCAGGGTCGAGCGGTGGATCCGCACGAACCCGGCGTCACCCCACTGCTTCTCGAGGCTGCTCAGCGGAACCCGCACGAGGTGGCTCTCGTCGGCGGTGTGCAGGCGCGCGTAGTCGCCGTGGGCCTCGACGAACTGCACCGCCGACCGCTGGAGGAACTTCGTCACCCCCCCCAGCTCGACCCCGATCGTCTCGTCGTCGTCGGCCCCGTTCTCGCTCGGTACCTCGATCACGCGGCGCACCGCCTCGGCCAGCCGCTCGGGTCGCACGGGCTTCATCACGTAGTCGGTGGCCTGAACCTCGAACGCGTCGACGGCGTGGGCGTCGTAGGCCGTGACGAAGACGACCTGCGGCCGCTGCGAGTAGCGCGAGAGGACGCGGGCCAGGTCGAGCCCGTCGAGGCCGGGCATCTTGATGTCGCAGAACACGACGTCCACGGCGCCGACGTCCAGCGCGCGCAGGGCATCGGCCGCGCTGCCCGCGACACGCACCTCGCCGACGCGTTCGTCCTGACGCAGCAACCAGGCCAGCTCGGCGAGCGCGGGCGCCTCGTCGTCCACGACCAGCGCGCGCAACGACCCGTTCATGCGGTGAGAGTACGGCCCATCGGCTCAGCCCGCGCGAACACCGGGTGCGTACTTCGGGACGCGGAAGGAGACCTTGGTGCCGGCACCCGGCGCGGTCTCGACCTCGAGCCCGTAGTCGTCGCCGAACACCTGGCGCAGCCGCAGGTCGACGTTGCCCAGGCCCACCGAGTCGGCACCGGACTCGCCCGCGAGAACCGCGCGGACGACGTCCGGGTCCGAGCCCACGCCGTCGTCCTCGACCGAGATCACCGCGTCGGCACCGGCGTCCTGGGCGACCAGCGTGATGTGGCCGACGTCCGACTTGCCGTCGAGCCCGTGCCGCACCGCGTTCTCCACCAGAGGCTGGACGGCGAGGAAGGGGATCGCGACCGACAGCACCTCGGGTGCCACCAGCAGGCGCACCTCGAGCCGGTCGCCGAACCGTGCCTTCTCCAGCACCAGGTAGCGCTCGACGTTGCGCAGCTCGTCGGCCAGGGTCGTGAACTCGCCGCCGCGCCGGAACGCGTACCGGGTGAAGTCGGCGAACTCCAGCAGCAGGTCTCGGGCCCGCTCGGGGTCCGTGCGCACGAACGACGCGATGGCGGCGAGGGAGTTGAGACGAAGTGCGGGCTGATCTGGGCCCGCAGCGCCCGCAGCTCGGCCTCGATCGCCCGGGTCCGCGAGCGGTCGAGCTCGGCGAGCTCGAGGTTGGCGCTGACCCAGCCGGCGACCTCGTCGGTGGCGCGGACCAGGCCCGCCGAGGTCTGCGGTCCGTACGCGGCCAGCGTCCCGACGACGCGGTCGTCGGCGACGAGGGGGACGACGACCGCGTGCCTGATCGGGCAGGTCAGGTCGCCGCACGCCACATCGCGGGGCCCGAGCACCGCCGTCCGCCCCTTCGCCAGCACGTCGGCGGCGTCGGCGACGGCACGCTCGGCGTGGGAGTCGCCGGCGCCGTCCCATGCCAGCGTGCGGCCGGGCGCCGTGATGGCGAGGGCCGGTGTGCCGAGCAGCACCCGCAGGTGCCGGGCCGCCTTGACGGCCCCGGACGGCGTCAGCCCTTCCCGCAGGTGCGGCGCGGCCAGGGAGGCGGTGTGCAGCGTCGCGAAAGTCGCCCGGTCGGTGGGGGTGCCGAGGTCGGTGCGGCGGCGGACCGCCCGGACCGCCAGCGCCAGCGCGACCGCCAGCACCAGGGCTGCGAGCAGCAGCGACTGCGTCAGCGTCACGGCGTGACCGTAGCCCTCGACCACACGACCCCACTGATCGTCGGACCGTAGTGGTCGTCATCACAGCCAGTACGGTCCGACGATCAGTGGGGTCGACGGGTGGGTAGCGTCGGGGGAATGACCGGGGCGGACGACGACGTGATGCTGGCGCTGGCGTCGCTGCCGGGCGTGGGCGATGCGGTCACCGCCGCCCGCGAGGCCTGCGAGGCGCTGCGGTGGCACCCGGCGATGCGGCGGCGCACCGCCGAGGTCCGGGCCGAGGCGGTCGTCCGCGCGGCCCGGTGCAGCGCCGCCCTCGACGGGGGCCGGCTCGCCGTCGAGCTGGTGCGCGACGCCTCCCGCGGCGCCCGGGCCCTGCCGGACGACGGCGCGGGCCGGCTCGTGCAGGGTGCGGTGCGGGCGCTCGCCGAGGCCGAGCACCTGACCTCCGCCGGCGGCCGCGCGCTGACCGGCGCTCCCTGGCAGGCGCTGGCCCGGCTGCACGTCGCGGCGGCCACCGGCCTGCTGGACGACGACCAGGTCGGCCGGCCGCGCCGGCCCGGTGAGCAGCCGCTGGACGGCCCCGGGCC
>DASROP010000114.1:0-15744 GCA_035646835.1 Actinomycetales bacterium
CAGTTCGCCGACCAGTTCGACGGCGCGCGGCGTCGGCAACGCCGAGTCTTCGACGGCATCCGGTTTCGCACCCGCTTCGACACCGACACGTCAGCGCGCGGCGTGGCGCTGTTCGGTGACCAGGGCCTGTCGGCCACCGACGCGGCTGAGGTCAAGGTCGTCGACGACACGATGGTCGACGCGTTGCTGGCACTGGGTGTCGTCGTCGACGACCCTCCGGGCCTGGCTGCGCTCGACATCGCACCGACCCGTGACGAGCCGCACATTCACACCCCGACGACGAGCTCCTGCGCGGCGGCGGTGCCGTCGGTGACGAGGTCGGCGTCGGCCGGGATCGAGCGCTTGACCAGCGCGAGCGCGATCGGGCCGAGCTCGTGGTGGCGGGCGGCCGTCGTCAGGTGCCCGACCTTGCGCTCACCGGAGTACACCTCCGAGCCGCGCGCGGGCAGGTGGTGGCCGGACCCGTCCAGGTGCAGCATCACCAGCCGCCGTGGCGGCTTGCCGAGGTTGTGCACCCGCGCCACCGTCTCCTGGCCCCGGTAGCAGCCCTTGTTGAGGTGGACGGCGGTGCGCAGCCAGTCGACCTCGTGCGGGATGGTCCGGTGGTCGGTCTCGAAGCCGAACCGCGGCCGCCACGCCGCCACCCGCAGCGCCTCGCTGGCCCAGGTGCCCGCCAGCGGCCACTCCCCCACGTGCGCCTCCAGCGCATCGCGAGCCACGATCACCTCACGCCACGGCCGCTGCGCGGCCGGGTGGGTGCCGTCGTCCACCGCCGAGTAGCGGAAGCCGCCGTCCACCGTCCGCGGCCACGGGTCCACCCAGGCCAGCGGCTCGCCGTCCACGCTCTCCCGGGCCACCGACTCGCCGAGCACCGCCCAGCCGTCCGTGACGTCGGCCGGCTCGACCCGCAGCATGAACCGCATCTTCTGCAGGTGCTCCACCAGCGCCGGGGCGCCGCCGGGCTCGACGGTGATCCAGGTCGCCTCGCCGTCGTCCACCAGGTGCAGGTCGTGCTCGACGTGGCCCTTGGGGCTGAGCACGAGCGTCTCGGCGCTGGCGCGCGGCGCGAGGTCCTTGACGTGCTGGGTGGTCAGCGTGTGCAGCCACGACAGGCGGTCCGGGCCCTCCACGCGGACGACGCCGCGGTGGCTGAGGTCGACGAAGCCCATCCCGTCGGTGAGCAGCCGCTGCTCCTTGACCGGGTCGCCGTAGTGCCAGGCCACGCCCGCGTCCGCGGCCTCGCCCTCGACGGCGCCGGGGCGGTTGAGCAGGGGACTTCTCATGACAGGTACAGCGTCACGGCGACGGCTCCTGCTTCCCGGCGCAGCTCTCGCATGTGCCGTGCACGGCGAGGTGCCGCACGTCGGTCACGAAACCGGCGTCCCGCAGCAGGCCACGCGCCAGCTCGCGGCCGTGACTGGCGTCGACCTCCTGCACCCGGCCGCACACCCGACAGACTGTGTGCAGGTGCTCGTGCCCGTGCCTGGAGTGGTAGGTCGGCGCGTGGTGGTCGAGGTGGGCGTGCGTGACCAGCCCGATCTCCTCGAGGAGGTCGAGGGTGCGGTAGACGGTGGAGAGGCTGAACGAGGGAGCCGTCGTCTGCACATGGGCGCAGACCTGCTCCGCGGTGGCGTGCCCGAGGGCGTCGACCGCCGCAAGAACCTGCCTTCTCTGCGGCGTGACCCTCAGGCCACGCTCGCGCAGGGTGGCCGGCAGCTCGTTCACGCCGTCCATGCTACGGACCACCACGGCGGCGGATCCGGCGTCCCTCGCGCCGATCACGGAGGCGATCCACAGCGTTACCACTCATTCGACTGCTATTCTGCTCAACAGTCGCCGCCCGGGAAGGAGCCTGGATGGATCTGTCCAGCCCGATCAGCTCCGTGGTGCCGTCCGCGCATGGGGCTGTGCTCGCGGTGCTCGCCAGAACCGACCAGCCCCTCAGCGGTCGGCAGGTAGCCGCCCTGACCAACGGCCGAGTCGGGCAATGGCGTGCCAACGAGGTTCTCGTCCAACTCGCAGAGGCCGGCATCGTGCTGCGCGAGCATCGGCCGCCTGCCAAGCTGCATCGGCTCAACCATGAGCACGTCGCGGCCGCCGGCATCATTGCCCTGGCCGGCCAGCGGGAGGAGCTCTTCTCCAGGATGCGGGCACACGCCGCGGCCTGGAGCCCTGCACCGCAGGCGCTGTGGCTGTTCGGGTCGGCGGCCCGCGGCGACGGTGGATCCGGTAGCGACGTTGACCTCCTCGCCGTGCGCCCGGAGCCGGTCGACGCCGACGACCCGGCCTGGCTCGCCCAGGTCGACGACCTGTCCACCAAGGTCAGCATCTGGTCCGGCAACAGCTGCGAGGTGCTCGAGCTCTCCGCGGCCGAGCTCACGCAGATGACCGCCCAGGGCGAGCGGCTCATCGACGAGCTGCGCGCGGACGGCGTCCTGATCGCAGGGTCTTCGCCACGGGCACTGTTACGACTCACGGTAACCAGGTGAACGCGCTCCAGCAGGCTCGCGCCCACCTGACCAAGGCGAGGGAGTTCCTGGAGGCCGCCGAGCTCGCCCGAGAGCTCGACCTGTGCAACGCCGCGGCGTCGGCCGCCGTGACCTCCGGCATCAACTCCAAGGACGCCATCTGCCTGGCTCTCACCGGCAGGACCGGCAAGACCGAGAACCACCATGACGCGCGCGCTGAGCTTCGCGCGGCCGGGCCTGCCGGGCGCTCGCTCGAAACGACGTTCTCGCGGCTGCTGAGGCTCAAGCAGAAGTCGCAGTATCAGGCTGCTTCGGTCTCGGCCCCCGAGGCGATCAAGTCCGTCGAGTGGGCGGATCGGATGCTCACCTCAGCTACGGAGGTTGTCAGAGGCTAAGGCCTGTCGGCGGACGCGATGGGTCAGGGGACGAGGTTCTCGGAGAAGCGCGTGCCGGCCTGCTCGGCGACCTGCAGCGAGGCCTCCAGCTCGTCGACCGCGGCCTCGACCCGGTCGACCAGGTAGCGGCGGTCGATCGCGGCCAGCTCCTCGCGCGCCTCGGTGAGCGAGGTATCGAGGGCGTCGACGCCGGCCGCCGCCTCGGTCAGCCCGCTGGAGTCGAGCTCGCCGGAGCCGACGGCGTCGCGGAACGCCACGAAGCCGGCGCCGGCGTCCACCAGTCCTGTCAGGCCCTCGGTGACCACGTCGTCGACGGTGGCGGTCGCCGTCCCGACCGCCTCGAGGTTCTGCCCGCCCCACGGGAAGGCGCCGACGACGTTCCAGACCGGGTCGCTGGTGAGGTCGCGGGCGGCACCGGTGTCGCTCTGGATGTCCGCCAGCGTGGCGCGGGCCGCCTCGATCTCGAGGTTGCCCATCTGCTGCTCGAAGGTGGGCAGCCGGGCCACGGCGCTGTCGATGTGGTCGCGGGCGAGGTAGCCGCGGACGCCGACCCACGCGACCGCGGCGATCAGGATCAGGACGACGGCGAGCAGCAGCTTGCGCATCAGACCTTCTTCAGCCGTGCGCTGGCGTGGGAGGTCATCGGCTGGCCCATCGCGGCCATGTCCATCACCCAGAGCAGGTCGCCCTCGACCTGGCCGTACATCCGGGTCGCGGCGGTGTACTCCTTGGCGGTCGTGGTGCGGGCGACGACGTCGGTGGCCAGCTCGATCCGGGCCCCGGTCGCGCGGCCGTAGTACACCTCGACGAAGCCGGTCGGGTGGGCGAGCAGCACCTCGACCTCGACCCCTTGTGCCTCTCTCGCAGCCGCTTCGGGGTCAGCCGGGACGACGACCCGCCAGTACCCGGACTCGGACGCCAGCGGCCGGACCTGCCGGCCCTCGTCGTCCAGCAGCCAGGCCTGCGAGCGGTAGTGCAGGAACGGGCGGCCGTCGTGGCGGAACTCGACCTCCTGGCCGAAGCGCTGCTCGTCGATCGTGGGGTAGCCGACGACGCCGGCCCCTTCCCACCGGCCGATCAGCCATGCCAGCGGCACCAGCGGCGCGGGCAGGTCGGTGCTGATCTCCATCGGCATGCCGGCGATCGTAAACGCCCCGGCCGCGCATGCGTCGCGCATGGGACTATGCTTGCTGCATGAGCATGATCCAGGTCCGCAACGTCCCGGACGACGTCCACCGGCGGCTGAAGGCCCGCGCGGCGATGGAGGGCCGGTCCCTGTCGGAGATGCTGCTCCAGCAGCTGGTGAGCCTGGCGGAGACACCGACGCCCGACGAGGTGCTCGCGCGGCTCGCGAGCCTGCCCCCGATCGAGGTACCGGGTGGCGCGGCAGCCATCATCCGTGAGGAACGCGCCAACAGGTGATCGCCCTGGACGCCTCGGCGCTGGTGGAGCTGGTCCTCAACACTGCTCGGGGTCACATCGTGTCCGGGTACGTGCAGAGAAGCCGTGGTGCCGTGCATGCGCCGAGCTTCGTGCTGATCGAGGTGGCGAGCGCCATGCGCCGGCTGGAACAACGTCGCGAGATCGACGCGGCGCGAGCGCTGATGTCGCTCGACGGTGCACAGGACCTCGGCGTCGTGATGCACGACCCCTCGCCATGGCTCCACCACGTCTGGGCGCTGCGGCACACGCTGACCAGCTACGACGCCTGTTACGTCGCGCTGGCCGAGGGGTTGGGCGTGCCGCTGGTGACCTGCGACGCGCGGCTGGCCCGCAGCCACGGGCACACGGCGTCGATCGTGCTCGCGGGGCCGTAGCGTGGGGCGCATGGACCGACTCGTGGTCAAGTGCACCGTCGGCGCCGAGGCGGCCGAGCGGTGCAACCAGGCGTTCACGGTGGCGGCGACGGCGCTCTCGTCCGGGGCGTCGGTGTCGCTCTGGCTCACCGGCGAGGCGGCCTGGCTCGGCCTGCCCGGGCGCGCCGCCGACGTCGACCTGCCGCACGCGGCGCCGCTGGCCGACCTGCTGGCGTCGGTGCTGGACGCCGGCACGGTGACGGTCTGCTCCCAGTGCGCGCTGCGCCGCGCGATCGGCTCGGACGACGTGCTGCCCGGCGTCCGGATGGCCGGGTCGGCCTCGTTCGTCGAGGAGATCCTGCGGCCGGGCACCCAGGCGCTCGTCTACTGACTGCCCAGGCGAGCTCCGGCGGGTGATGTGTGTGTCGAGGAGAACTGACACGCGGTCAGATTTGGGCCCGATTTCTCACCCCGCGGTAGATCAGTTCCACAACACAACCCGCCCTCCGGACGGCGCCGGGTGATGTATAGTGATGTCGTGCAGCGAACCCAGATCTACCTGGACGACCAGGAGCACGCCCTCCTCACCGAGGCCGCCGCGCGCACCGGCGCGTCCCGGTCCGAGCTGATCCGGCGGGCGGTACGCGCTCAGTACGGCACCGGCCCGGAAGGTCGCCTGGCCGCGATCAGGGCCTCGGCGGGGATCTGGCGAGATCGACACGGCAGCGGGGCGGACTACGTCGACGACCTGCGGGACGACGTCGGCAAGCGGCTGGACCGGGTCGGGTTGCGGTGAAGCTGGTCGACACCTCGGTGCTGGTCGACCACCTGCGCGGTCACGGCGTCGCGACCGCCCTGCTCGAGGGTCTGGTGGAGTCCGGCGAGCGGGTCGTCACCAGCGAGCTCTCGCGCTTCGAGCTGTTGGCCGGAGCCCGGCCACATGAGCACGGTGAGCTCGAGCAGGTCTTCGCCGCGCTCGACTGGGTTCCCGTCAACGAGGCGATCGCTCGCGGGGCTGGTGAGTACGCCCGCACCTACCGTCGCAGCCACTCCGGCATCGGCGCCGTCGACTACCTGCTGGCTGCTACCGCCACACTGCTGGGCGCCGAGCTGCTCACGACGAACGTCCGCCACTTCCCGATGTTCGACGCCCTCACCCCGCCGTACTGAGGCAACGCATCGTTGCTACCGAGCAGAGCGGGTAGCATCGCGGGTATGAAGGTCAGTGTGAGTTTGCCGACCGAGGACGTGGCGTTCCTGGACGCCTACGCACGTGAGCACGGCGCCTCACGTTCTGCCGTCGTGCTGCGGGCGGTGCGGCTGTTGCGTTCCGATGGGTTGGGGGCTGACTACGACAGCGCCTGGCAGGAGTGGTCGCAGACCGATGGCGAGCTGTGGGAGACCACCACGGGTGACGGGCTCTGATGCGGCGCGGGCAGATCCGCCTCGTCGACCTCGACCCGGCACGGGGCGCGGAGGCGAGCAAGCGGCGTCCAGCGGTGCTCGTCAGCAACGACAGCGCGAACCGCAGCGCCGAGCGACTCGGACACGGCGTCGTGACCGTCGTCCCCGTCACCTCGAATACGGCGCGGGTCTACCCGTTCCAGGTCCTGCTCGCTGCTGCGGCGACCGGCCTGGACCGCGACTCCAAGGCCCAGGCCGAACAGGTGCGGTCGGTGGCCGTCGATCGGGTCGGCGGGCAGATGGGCGCGCTCACGCCCGCGCTGGTCGCCGAGCTGGACGCCGCCCTGCGCCTCCACCTCGCCCTGTGAGGTAGCGCCGGGCTCACGGCCAGGTGCGGCCGCCGTCGGTCGACACCTGCACGGCGTCCCCCGCCCACACCCACACGGACTCGCCCACCGCCGCCACGTCCACCGACCCCGGCTCGGCCGCCGCCGACGAGCAGCCCAGCGCCTCCGCCGTCCCCTCGCCCGCGGCCACGACCTGCACGCCCGGGCACCCGGCCGCCGCCAGCACGCCCACGAGGTACCCGTCGCCGGCGTCCGTCAGTGCCACCGCCCCGGGGACGGCGACCCTCACCGCCCACGAGGCCGCCCCGTCGTCCGTGGTGAACACCCGCCCGTCGTCGCAGAGCGCCCCGGCGCGGGTGGACGTCACCCCGGCGAGGTCGACGACCGGTCCCTCGCACGGTCCGGCCATGGCGCCCGCCGGCGAGTGCACCGCGGTGGCGTCGGCCGGCTCGATGTACCAGGCGTCGTCGAGGCTGCCCGGCAGCTCGCCCCACGTCTCGCCGTCCGACGTGGCCAGGAACGCCGGCTCGCACCCCTCGCCGGTGACGGCGACCACGAACGCGTCCGCCGGGCCCCGCGCCCGCAGCCGGACGAAGGCCTCGGCGCCCGTGTCGACGTCGTCCCAGGTCGCGCCGCCGTCGGAGGTCCGCTGCACCGAGCCGCCGCCGTCCGGGCACGCGCCCTTGGTCAGCCGCCACGCCTCGGTCGCCGACGACGCGTCGATCAGCCGGCCCAGCGGGACGGCGGACGGCGGCGGCTCGGGCGTGCTCTCGGTGGGGGTGGCCAGCGGGCTCTCCGGGTCGCTCGGCTCCACGGTCGGCTCGTCCAGGGTGACCTGCACCGAGCCGGCGTCCGGGGCATCGCTGGGGCGGAGCGCGAACGCGACCAGCACGACGTCCACCACGAGCAGCGCGACGAGGGCGGCTGTCGCGACTGTCCCCCGGCTCACGGCCCTCACCGTACGGCGTCGACCAGGGCCTCGACGGCGGGAACGGACTGAGCGGCCATCTCGTCGTACACGCCCTGGTCGCGGCGGTAGGGGTCGATCACGTCGTCGTCCGCGGGGTCGGCCACCGGCTCGAAGCCCCGCCGGGCGGCGGCCGCCGGCACGAGAGCCCTGAGCCGCTCCTCGGGCGTCGCGCCGGGCAGCGGGGTGACCTGCGGGGCGAGCCGCGCCAGCTCGCGCAGCGTGAACGTGCAGCGGGTGGCGCGGGGGTGCAGCTGGACGACGGCCGAGCGGTGCCGCCGGGTCAGCGCGAGCACGAGGTCGGCGTCCGCGACCAGCTGCTGCGTCAGCGCCCGGGCCGCGAAGCCTGACGCGTCGCCGCCGAGCCGCTCGAGGATCGCGCGGCTGGGTGGCTGCATCGGCTCGCCCACCAGGGCGCGGGTCCCGGCGCTGGCGACCTCGATGTCGGGGAGCTGCTGGGCGAGCAGCCGCTCGACCAGCGGCGAGCGGCAGATGTTGCCGGTGCAGACGGCGAGGATCCGGAAGGTCATCCGACCACCCTGCCCAGGAGGTAGACCACGACGCCGCTGGACGCCACGCTCGCCGCGCCGATCGCGAGCCCGGCCTGGCGGCTGGTCGCGGTGGGCAGCGGGGTGAGCAGCCGGTCGAACGCGACGACGATGACGGCGCAGCCCAGGCCGACCAGTGCCGCGGCCAGCGACGAGATCGACAGGAAGCCGCCGGCCAGTGCCGCGGAGGCCGGCGCCGCGACGAGGGCCATCGGACCGGTCAGTCGCTGGGGCCAGGGCAGCGCCGTGGCTGCCGCCGCCGCCGCGACCCCGGTGACGCCGACCAGGACGACGTCCAGCCCGGACGGTGACTTCAGGGCCGCCGCCCACCCCGCCGCGAGCTCGACGACGATCACGGCCGCGACCACGCCGGTGACCGACTCGACCAGGCGGGGCCGCATGTCCCGGCGGAGCAGCTGGTGCCAGAACGCCACGATCACCGAGACCGCCAGCACCACCGGCAGCCAGCGCAGCAGCGGCTGGTCGGTGGTGAGCGTGGCCACGGCGACGGCGGCGGCGCCGCAGAGCGCGATGATCGTCGTGCTCCCCCGCTGCGTCGGCAGGCTCAGCAGGCCCGGCCACCCGGTCGCCACCACGACGACGGCGACGACGAGGGCGGCCGCGAGCACATTGCCGCCGGCCGTGGCGGCCAGAGCGACCAGCCCGGCGAGCACCACGGCCGCGAGCGCAGGGACCAGCCGAGTCACCGGGGCATGATCGCAGAGGCGTTCAGCCAGGCCACCATCCTGCGGACCAGGTCGTCGGACGCCACGATCTCCGCGTGGCCGAAGCCCTCCTCGACCCACAGCTCGCTGCCCGGCGCGCTCTCGTGCAGCTGGTGGGCGTGCTCGAGCGGGAAGAACGGGTCGCGGTCGCCGTGCACGACCAGGAACGGGGTCGGCGCGATCCGTCGCGCGGCCACGTGCGGCGGGTCGGGCTCGACGTCCCAGCCGACGCCGTGGATACGGGTGCCGAAGAGGTGCCGGACGACGGCCCGTCCCGGGCGGGTGACGACGCCCCGGTGCAGGCGGCGCATGGCCGGCGTCCCCCGGTAGTGCCAGCGACTCGGACCGCTGACGCTCGCGACGGCGTCCGGTGCGTGGTCGCTCGGCAGGCCGGCGTGCCGGACGACGACGCTCGCGCCCATCGACCAGCCGAGCGTCGCGACCCTGCGGTACCCGAGCAGGCGGGCCCCAGGCGACCACGGCGTCGACGTCCAGCACCTCGCGGTCGCCGACCGTGCTGTGGCCGCCGGACGCGCCGTGGCCCCGGAAGTCGAACGACACCACGCCCGCGCCGGATCGGATCAGTCGGGCGATGCGGCGGGACGCGGCCGCGCGCCAGCTCAGGGTGAAGCCGTGCGCGACCACGACGGCGAGGCTCGTGTTGCCGTCGTCCGGCGGGTCGTGGTGGGCGCTGAGTGCAACACCGTCCGCCGTCAACAGGCGCTGCGAGCGCGTCGGGACCCCCTTGTCGCGGGGCCGCATCAGTGGGGGCACGCGTGGCAGTCTCCCCGGTATTCTCGGCGGCGACCGTGCGAGGGAGGCTGCGTGGCTCGGCTGCTGCTGCTCACCAACGCGCTGGCCCCCTCCGCCGAGGTGCTGCCGGCGCTCGGCCTGCTGCCCCACCAGGTGCGCGTGCTGCCCGCCGAGCCCGCCGCGCTGGTCGACGCCCCGCCCGCCGACGCCGTCCTGATCGACGGACGGCGCGACCTTGCCGCCGCCCGCTCCCTGACCCGGGTGGTGCGCGCGACCGGGATCTCGTGCCCACTGCTGCTCGTGCTCACCGAGGGCGGCCTGGCCGCGGTGACCGCCGACTGGGGCGCGGACGACGTCCTGCTCGACACGGCAGGCCCGGCCGAGGTCGAGGCCCGGCTGCGCCTGGCGGCGGGTCGGTCGCGGCTGTCGTCCGACGGCGACGTCGCGTCGGAGGAGATCCGCGCCGGCGACGTCGTGATCGAGGAGGCGGCCTACACCGCCCGGGTGCGCGGCCGGCTGCTGGACCTGACGTACAAGGAGTTCGAGCTGCTCAAGTACCTCGCCCAGCACCCCGGCCGGGTCTTCACCCGCGCCCAGCTGCTGCAGGAGGTCTGGGGCTACGACTACTTCGGCGGCACCCGCACCGTCGACGTCCACGTGCGGCGGCTGCGCGCCAAGCTGGGGCCCGAGCACGAGCAGCAGATCGGGACGGTCCGCAACGTGGGCTACCGGTTCGTGCCGCCGTCCCGGGAGCTTCGCGAGGCCGGCGTCGACGCCTGAGGGGCCCCACCACCCCGTGTTGATCAAGGACTCCATGCTCACCCCTAGCCTGTCGGGCGTGGAGATCCAGACCGTGTCGCACCCGACACCCGATGACGTGGCCGCCGTCCTCTCCCTCGTGGCCGACGCCGAGGCGGCGGACGGCGACCGGCCGCTGTCCGAGCACGTCGAGCTGCACCTGCGCGGCGGGGGCGAGGGGCCGGACCAGCACGTGCTCGCCCGCTCCGGCGGCGACCTGGTCGGGTACGCGCACATCGACCCCACCGACGTCGTCGAGGGCTCGTCGGCGGAGCTCGTCGTCCACCCCTCGGCCCGACGGCAGGGGCTGGGGCGTTCGTTGGTGCGCGCCGCCGAGGCCGCCTCCCCCGACGGACGCCTGCGGCTGTGGTCGCACGGGGACCATCCGGCGGCGGAGGCGCTGTCGACGTCCCTGGGCTATGACCGGATCCGGGCGCTCTGGCTGATGCGGCGGGACCTGACGGAGGCGCTACCTGCGCTGGAGGTGCCCTCCGGGGTGTCGCTGCGGTCGTTCCGGCCCGGGGCGGACGACGAGACGTGGCTGGCCGTCAACGCGCGGGCGTTCGCGTCGCACCCGGAGCAGGGGTCGTGGACGGGGCGGGACCTGGCCGCGCGCAAGGCCGAGCCCTGGTTCGACCCCGCGGGGTTCATCGTGGCGGTGGACTCCTCGGGCGAGATGCTGGGATCGCACTGGACCAAGGTGCACGGCGCACATGGCCACCAGCACGAGCGGATCGGTGAGGTGTACGTGGTGGGAGTCTCGCCACTGGCGCAGGGTCGCGGGCTGGGGCGCGTGCTGACTGTTGCTGGGCTCGCGTACCTGGCCGGTCTGGGTCTCGGCGAGGCGATCCTTTACGTGGAGTCGGACAACGCCGCGGCGCTGCGGCTGTACTCGGCGCTCGGGTTCGTGCACGCCAGCACCGACGTGATGTACCGCCGCCACCTCTAGCCCCCTGCTACCTCCTGAGGCCCCCGGCTTGCTCACGCCAAGCCGGTTGCGGCGGCGATTCCAGCGCCGAGAACCGCTCTGGAGTGAGCATGGACCAGGGTTTCGGCTGCCGGAACGTGCCACGGAACCGCCCCGGGTCGCCACGCCCCCATGCGTCGTGGACGCGCGCGACGACCTCCGGGAGATCGCGCACGACGTCACGCGTGCCCCACCTGACCACCTCCAGTCCGGTGCTGCGGAGCGCGTCCTCGCGCTGCTTCTCGGTCAGCACCGCCCCGGCGACGCGTCGGGCGTCGGCCGGCGCTTGGGGGTCCAGCAGCGTCAGGTACTTGCCCCTGCCGTCGGCCTCGCACACCGTGCCGTACTTGCGCCACGCACCATCCACGCGGGCCACGAAGCGGCCCCTGGCGTCGAGCACCTCGACCTGCGGTTCGGGCAGCTCGACACCTCGCTCCGAGAGCCGGACGAACGAGAACGACTCGAGCCATGACTCCCGACGCGGGTCGATCAACGGGAGCGCCCGCAGCGCCTTCGCCGCGTAGGGCCAGGTCTCCTGCTGCATGACGACCTCCACCAGCTGCTCGGCGGTGAGGGCACCCCGAGCGAGCGCGTCATCCGCAATCGCGACGGCGTCCGCCGCGGGCAGGTGACGGAGGCAGTCGGCCACGGTGCGGGCAGGCGCGGTCACCCTCAGCCCGCGATACCGGCACACATCGGCGTCCCGCAGGCTCGCGACCTGCACGACCAGGCCCTCGAGGCTCCGGGTCGACTCGCGCAGGGAGGCCGCCGTCAGCGCCACCGTGGTCGGCACGTCCAGCGGCAACGGCCACCCGTAGAGCGCCGCGGCCGAGACGTGGCTGATCACCCCTCGGCCGCTGCGGGACCGCACAGCGGCCCAGGCCATCATCACGTGTCGGCGCCGGGCATCCGCAGCACTCCACGTGGCCGCGGTGCAGTAGATGCCGACCCGGAGACGTCGCCAACGCCCGCTGCGGAGGCGGCCGGTCACCATGTGCCGTGTCATGCCGCTCGCGAGCGCCTGGGCGGTCGTGAACACGGTGGGAAGCGGCGGGTCTGTATGCATCCAGGCAGCGTGCTGCGGAGCGCGGCCAGCCGGAAGGCGCCAGGCGAATCTGTGGACAGCGCAGCGCCGTCCACAGGCCGGTGCTCACTCCAAGCCGCTGAAAGTCCCGGCCGGGCGGCGAGTTTGCGGCTTGGGGTGAGCAAAGCGACTCACGTGAGCAAGGCGGCGGTGTTCACCTGGGGCTGGCATCATGCGGTGATGACCCAGGCCCTCGCCGAAGCGCCGGACGTCCCGCTGCCGGACGACCGCTTCGCCGACCGCGAGCTCAGCTGGCTGGCGTTCAACGAGCGGGTGCTCGAGCTCGCCGAGGACGAGACCCAGCCGCTGCTCGAGCGGGTGCGGTTCCTGGCCATCTTCGCCAGCAACCTCGACGAGTTCTTCATGGTGCGCGTGGCGGGCCTCAAGCGCCGCATCGCCACCGGCCTGGCGATGACGGCGGCCAGCGGCCTCGAGCCGCGCGAGGTGCTCGAGGGCATCGCCGAGCGCGCCAGCGCCCTGATGGCCCGGCACGCCAAGGTCTTCGCGGACGACGTCAGACCCGCCCTGGCGCACCACGGCATCACGGTGGTCGGCTGGCACGACCTGGCCCCCGACGAGGCGGAGCGGCTGCACGACTTCTTCCGCGACCAGGTGTTCCCCGTGCTGACCCCGCTCGCGGTCGACCCGGCCCACCCGTTCCCCTACATCAGCGGGCTGTCGCTGAACCTGGCCGTCGTCGTCCGCAACCCCACCACCGACACCGAGCACTTCGCCCGCGTCAAGGTGCCGCCGTTGCTGCCGCGGCTCGTCGAGGTGCCCCGGGCCGACCCCAAGCAGACCCGCTTCATCGGGCTCGAGGACCTGATCGCCGTCCACCTCGACCAGCTGTTCCCGGGGATGGAGGTGCTGCAGCACCACACGTTCCGCGTCACCCGCAACGAGGACCTCGAGGTCGAGGAGGACGACGCCGAGAACCTGCTGCAGGCCCTCGAGAAGGAGCTGCTGCGGCGCCGGTTCGGACCGCCCGTGAGGCTCGAGATCGCCGACGACACCGACCCGCACGTGCGCGACCTGCTCGTCCGCGAGCTCGGGGTCTCCGAGGCCGAGGTCTACGAGCTGCCCAAGCCGCTCGACCTGCGGGGGCTCAACCACGTCGCGGACGCCGACGCCCGCGAGCTGCACTACCCCAGGTTCGTGCCGCAGACCCACCGGCACCTGAGCGAGGTCGAGAGCGCCAAGCCCAGCGACGTGCTGCAGGCGATCCGTAGCCGCGACATCCTGCTGCACCACCCGTACGACTCGTTCTCGACCAGCGTGCAGGAGTTCCTCCAGCAGGCCGCGCTCGACCCGCGCGTGCTCGCGATCAAGCAGACGCTGTACCGCACCAGCGGCGACTCCCCCATCGTCGACGCGCTCATCGACGCCGCCGAGGCCGGCAAGCAGGTGCTGGCGCTGGTCGAGATCAAGGCGCGCTTCGACGAGCAGGCCAACATCTCCTGGGCACGCAAGCTCGAGCAGGCCGGCGTCCACGTCGTCTACGGCATCGTCGGCCTGAAGACGCACGCGAAGCTGAGCCTCGTCGTCCGGCAGGAGCCCGACGGCCTGCGCCGCTACTGCCACGTCGGCACCGGCAACTACAACCCCAAGACGGCCCGCAGCTACGAGGACGTCGGACTGCTCACCTGCGACGAGGCGGTCGGCGAGGACCTCACGCGCCTCTTCAACCAGCTGAGCGGCTACGCACCGAACACCCGCTTCCACCGGCTGCTGGTCGCGCCGCGCAACCTGCGCGAGGGCCTCGTCGAGCTGATCGAGGCCGAGATCGCCCACCACGAGGCGGGTCGGCCGGCGTCGATCCGGTTGAAGCTCAACGCGATCGTCGACGAGACCGTGATCGACGCGCTGTACCGGGCGTCGCGTGCCGGCGTGGGAGTGGACGTCGTCGTGCGCGGCATCTGCGCGCTGCGTCCCGGCGTCCCCGGCCTGTCCGAGACGATCCGGGTGCGCAGCGTGCTGGGCCGGTTCCTGGAGCACTCACGGCTCTTCGCCTTCGCCGGCGGTGGCGATCCCGTGATGTACATCGGCAGCGCGGACCTGATGCACCGCAACCTCGACCGCCGCGTCGAGGCCCTGGTACGGATCACCGATCCCGGCGGCATCGCCGAGCTCGACGAGCTGCTCAGGTGCACGATGGACGCCGGCACGGCGTCGTGGCACCTCGGCCCGGACGGCGTCTGGACGCGTCACCACCTCGACGCGGACGGCGAGCCCTTGCGTGACCTGCAGGAGCACCTGATCGCGACGCGCTCGCGTCGCCGCGGCACCCTGCGCCGGTGAACCGACCCATCCCGGGCCCTCCGCGACGCTCGGAGCCGACGACGGACGCCCCGGCGCCCGTCGTCGAGGCCGCGGGCGCGGTGTGCTGGCGGGTGCGGGCCGAGCTCGAAGTTCTGGTGGTGCACCGGCCGCGGTACGACGACTGGTCGTGGCCGAAGGGCAAGCTCGACCCGGGCGAGGGCATCGTCGCGGCGGCGTGGCGAGAGGTCGAGGAGGAGACCGGCCTGCGGGTGCGGCTGGGCATCGCCCTGCCGGCCGCGCGCTACCGGCTCACCGACTCCCTCGACAAGCACGTCTCGTACTGGGCGGCGCACGTGGCGGACGACGGTCTGCCGCCGCCGCCGCGGCCCGACGAGGTCGACCGCAGCGAGTGGGTCGGAGTGGCCGAGGCGCGGGCGCGGCTGACCCGCCGCGGTGACCGGCAGCAGCTGAGCCACCTGGTCGACGCCCACGAGGCGGGATGCCTCGACACGTGGCCGCTGGTCATCCTGCGCCACGGGGTGGCCCACCCGCGCACGATCTGGGGACGTGACGAGTCCGTGCGGCCGCTCGTCCCGGCCGGGCTGCGGCAGGCGGCCGCGCTGGTGCCGGTGCTGCAGGCGTGGGCGCCCGACCGGGTGGTGAGCAGCCCCTGGCAGCGCTGCACCGACACCGTGCGGCCGTACCTGGAGGCCAGCGGTGCGTCGTTGCGCACCCGCGGCCGCCTGGCCGAGGACGCGCACCGGCGCGACCCGGCCAAGGTGGCCGCGCTGGTGGACTCGTTGCTGGACAAGGGCCGTCCGGTGCTCGTGTGCACCCACCGGCCGGTGCTGGGGACGCTGCTCGAGGCCCTCGCCGTCCGCGCCCCGTCGGTCGCCGACATCCCGGCGTCCGACCCTTTCCTCGCCCCCGGCGAGGCGCTCGTCGCCCACGTCGCCCGCCGCGGTGGGCGGGTCGTGGCGGTCGAGCGGCACCGACCCGAGCGCCACTGAGCACGGAGGCTGG
Source organism: Actinomycetales bacterium (assembly GCA_035646835.1). Lineage (GTDB taxonomy): Bacteria > Actinomycetota > Actinomycetes > Actinomycetales > DASROP01 > DASROP01. The sequence continues at coordinate 15,535 of DASROP010000114.1, forward strand.
ATCAGCCCAGGGCTGACCACCAAACAGTTGCCGCCGTTCACCTGGGGTTCACCCGCGGCGGGACTCCGCGTCACCTCACCTGCCTAACGTCGATCGCGTTCGGACGGATCCCCGCGCCGCCCACCCGGGGGCGCAGACCAGGAAGGCGACCCCGTGAAGCGCAGTCTCCTCCGCCGCTCCGCCGCCCTGCCCGCAGCCGCCGCCCTCGCC
>DASROP010000115.1:0-6411 GCA_035646835.1 Actinomycetales bacterium
GTTCTCGGGTCGCTGTGGGTGTGGTGGCGTCATCGCCCGACCCGGCCTGCCAGCGCCGCCGAGACCGACCGTGAGAGGGAGCAGGACCTGCGACGCATGCGCGACCAGCTGAGCCGCCGTCCGCCCCAGGGCCGATGAGCGACCCGCCCGCGGGACCCGCGATGGACCCCCGCTCGACGACGATGGTGGTCTGCGGCCTCGCGTCGGTGCTGCTGTTCGCGATCGTGGCGTTCCTGCCCGTCCCCTACGTGATCGAGTCCCCCGGTCTCGCGATCGACACGCTCGGCGAGTCGGGTGGCGAGCCCATGATCGCCGTCGAGGGCCGCGAGACCTACCCCACCTCCGGGACCCTCGAGCTGACCACCGTGGCCCTGTTCGGCGGACCGGGCCGGGACGTCGACCTGGCGGACCTCGTGCAGGGCTGGATCGACCCGACGGTCGCCGTCGTCCCGGAGGAGCAGGTGTTCGACCCGAGCACCACGCCCGAGGAGGTCGAGGAGCTGAACTCGGCGGCGATGGTCTCCTCCCAGGAGAACGCCACGGCGGCCGCCCTGAACGAGCTGGAGATCGACGTGCCGACGACGCTGCGGGTCGTCGGGTTCAGCGAGGGCTCGGACGCCGAGGCGCAGATGGTCGAGGGGGACGTGGTCGTCGCGATCGACTACTCGCTCACCGGCGACCTGCCCGACCTCCGCGAGCAGCTGCAGCAGGTCGAGCCGGGCACCACCGTCGACGTCGGCATCACGCGGGACGGTGCGGAGCAGGTGGTCAGCGTGCGGACCACGGAGGGACCGCAGGGCCAGACGCTGCTGGGGGTGCTCGTGGACCCGAGGTACGACTTCCCCTTCGAGGTCGCCATCCAGATCGAGGACGTCGGCGGCCCCAGCGCCGGCCTGATGTTCGCCCTCGGGATCGTCGACAAGCTGACGCCCGGCGCGATGACCGGCGGCGAGCGGATCGCGGGCACCGGCACGATCGACTCCGGGGGCGAGGTGGGCCCGATCGGCGGCATCGGCCAGAAGATGATCGGCGCCTCCGACGGCGGCGCCGACTGGTTCCTGGCGCCGGCTCTGAACTGCGAGGAGGTCGTCGGGGAGGTCCCGGAGGGGATGACCGTGGTGCGGGTCGAGACCCTCGCGGAGGCGCGCGACGCCGTCGAGGCGATCGGGGCGGGGGACGCCGCCTCCCTGCCGTCCTGCGCGCGGGCCTAGCCGAGGCGGCGGACCCGGTGTCGGCGGTCCTATAGTGCGGGCTCGTCGGTGCTCGCACCCGAGAAGGAGCGCAGAGATGGCCGAGGTCGTTTTCTTCCACCACGCGCAGGGGCTGACCACCGGCCTCGTCGCCTTCGCCGACGAGCTGCGCGCCGCCGGGCACACGGTGCACACGCCCGACCTGTTCGAGGGCCGCACCTTCGACACGGTGGAGGAAGGGGTCGCCCACGCCGGGGAGATCGGCTTCGGCGAGGTCGCCGAGCGCGGCGTCCGGGCCGTCGAGTCCCTGCCCGCCGAGCTGGTGTACGCCGGCTTCTCCCTCGGCGTGATGCCGGCCCAGCAGCTGGCGCAGACGCGAGCCGGTGCGCGCGGTGCGCTCCTCCTCCACGCCTGCCTGCCGGTGGCGGAGTTCGGCCCCGCCTGGCCCGGCGGGGTACCGGTGCAGGTGCACGCGATGGACGCCGACCCGTTCTTCGTCGACGACGGCGACATCGACGCGGCCCGAGCGCTCGTCGACGGGGCCGCCGACGCGGAGATGTTCCTCTACCCCGGCGACCAGCACCTCTTCGCCGACAGCTCGTTGTCGTCGTACGACGCGGACGCCGCCGCCCTCCTGCGCCAGCGGGTGCTCGGGTTCCTCGCCGCGCGATGACCACCTTCCCCCGGTAGACGACAGGCGCGGCGATGGACGACGAGGACCTCCGGCTGGCCGTCTACCGGGGCCTGGCGGCCACCGGTCGTGCGCCGTCCCGCGACGACCTGGTCGACCTGCTCGGGGTCGACCGCGCCGGTGTGGACGACGGCCTGCGCCGGCTGGCCGCCCTCCGCCACCTCGCTCTCGACGCCGCCGGGGGCATCGTGCTGGCGCACCCCTTCGCCACCGTGAACCTCGGCTTCTCGGTGATGGGCCGGGACACGCTCTGGTGGGGCGGGTGCGCCTGGGACTCGTTCGCGATCCCCCACCTCGTGCCGACCGAGCCCGACGTCCTCGTCGCGACGACGTGTCCGCACTGCGGCGCCGCTCTCGCGTGGGTGGTCGGCCGCGAGGGCCCGCCGGACGGCGACGAGGTCGCCGACTTCCCGACGTCCGTCCACCACATCTGGGACGACGTCGTCCGGACCTGCAGCCGGCAGCGGCTCTTCTGCTCGCGGGACCATCTCGACGCGTGGCACCGTGACCACCCCGTCGGCGACGTGCTCGACCTCGCCACGCTCTGGCGGCTGGCCCAGCACTGGTACGACGGGCGGCTGGACCGCGGCTACGCGCGGCGTGACCCGTCCGAGGCCGCGGCCTACTTCCGGTCGGTCGGGCTGGACGGCCCGCACTGGGGGCTCGAGGACGTCGGGGACGGCGGGCGCTAGGCGCGTCAGTCGCGCAGCGTCGCGGTCAGCGCGGCCGTGAGGCCGGGTACCAGGTCGGCGCCGGTGCCGACCGCGAGGTCGTCGTCGTTGCGCCTCGTGCGCACCGCGCAGCTCGTCGTCCCGTCCCGCAGGACGCCGACCGCCAGGCGTACGTCCTCCCGCTGCGGGTGCGCCATCAGCGCGGTGACCGCCTCGTCGGGGTCGGCCGGCAGGTCACGCTCGACGTCGGGGGGCAGCACCACGCGCTCGCAGACGATGGCGGCACCGTCGACGGCGCCGGGCCAGGAGATGCGGGCGAGGAGCTGGTCGAGGCCCTCGGCGTCCGGCAGGTCCTCCTGCTCGACCGACGTGATGTGGGAGCGGTCCGTCGCGGCAGAGCCCACCAGGTCCGGCGGGAGCTGGTCGGCCAGCGCCGGGTCGCGCTCGATCGCCTGGGCGGTGCGGATCAGCGCGAACACCCGGACCGGGGCGTCCCACCCGCCGCGCGCGACGTGCCGCTCCAGCTCGCGCACGGCCCGGCCCAGGGCCTCGGCCGCCGGGTGCGGGCCCGGCGGAACCGCTGCTCCGGCCGAGCCGTTGGCCAGGTGCTGGGGTGCGTGGTCCACACCGGTCATCGTCCCATGTCGGGTCCGCCGGACGTACGTGCGAACCTGGTGCCGTAACCGACCGCCCGTCGACCCGAGGTAGCCGACAACGTGAGCTTTGCTTCCGCCCCCCGATCGCAGCGCCCGGTGCTGGCCCGTCGACGCCGCAGCCCGCTGGTGCCGACGATCGTCGTGCTCGGCGTCCTCGTCGTGCTGCTGGCTCTGTTCGCCGAGATCTGGACCGAGGTCCTCTGGTTCCGCCAGGTCGGGTTCCAGGGCGTGTTCCGCACCAGGATCATCACGCAGGTCGCACTCTTCGTGGTCGCGGCCGCCTTGATGGCCGCAGCGGTGGCGGTCAGCCTCAACCTCGCCTACCGGTCTCGTCCCGTCTACGCCCCGGTCAACGCCGAGCAGCAGAGCCTCGACCGCTACCGCGAGAGCCTGGAACCGTTGCGGCGTCTCGTGATGGTGGTGCTTCCGGCCGGGCTCGGCCTGTTCGCCGGGTCCGCCGCCGCGCAGCAGTGGGACACGGTGCTGCTGTGGATGAACAGCGTGCCCTTCGGCGAGCAGGACCCGCAGTTCGGGATGGACATCTCGTTCTTCGTCTTCACGCTCCCGTTCCTGCGGTTCACGGTCGGGTTCCTCACCGCGGTGGTGGTCCTGGCCGGGCTGGCCGCGGCGGGCACGCACTACCTCTACGGCGGTCTGCGTCTGCAGGGCGAGGGCGACAAGACCACCCCGGCGGCCCGCGTGCACCTCGCCGTGATCGCGGGGGTGCTGGTCCTGCTTCAGGCCGGCTCGTACTGGCTCGACCGCTATTCGACGGTGCTCGACGACGGTGAGCGCTTCACCGGCGCCTCCTACACCGGCGTCAACGCGGTGATCCCGGCGAAGGCGATCCTCGCGGGCATCGCGGTGATCTGTGCGCTGCTGTTCTTCACCACGGCCTTGCGCGGCAACTGGCGGCTGCCCGGCATCGGCGTCGTGCTGCTGGTCGTCTCGGCCATCGCGGTCGGCGGCATCTACCCGGCCGTCGTCCAGCGTTTCCAGGTCGACCCCAGCGCCCGGGAGCGGGAGGCGCCGTACATCGAGCGGGCGATCGAGGCGACGCGGACCGCCTACGGACTCGACGGGGTCGAGGAGATCCCCTATGCGGCCAACGAGGAGGCGGAGCGGGGCGCCCTCCGGGAGGATGCCGAGACGACCGCCAGCATCCGGCTGCTCGACCCGGCGCTGGTGAGCGACGCCTTCCGCCAGCTGGAGCAGAACCGGCAGTACTACAACTTCCCCGACGCACTCGACGTCGGCCGGTACGACATCGACGGCGAGACGCGTGACACGGTGATCGCCGTCCGCGAGCTCGACCTGGGGGGTCTGCCCCCGGAGCAGCGCACGTGGATCAACGACCACACCGTGTACACGCACGGCTTCGGCGTCGTCGCCGCCTACGGCAACCAGCGCCAGAGCGACGGCGAGCCGGCGTTCTTCCAGCGCGGCATCCCCTCGACCGGCGAGCTGGGGGACTACGAGCCGCGGGTCTACTTCGGTGAGCGGTCGCTCGACTACTCGATCGTGGGTGCGCCGGAGGGGGCCGACCCGCAGGAGCTCGACTTCCCGCAGGACTCCGAGGAGGGTACCGGGCAGGCCGACACGACCTACGCCGGCGACGGCGGGCCGTCGATCGGCAACTTCTTCGACAAGCTGCTGTTCGCGATCAAGTTCCGGGACCAGAACATCCTGCTGTCCAACGCGGTGAACTCCCAGTCGCAGATCCTCTACGACCGGTCGCCGCTCGACCGGGTCGAGAAGGTCGCGCCGTTCCTCACCCTCGACCAGGACCCCTACCCCGCGGTGATCGACGGCGAGGTGAAGTGGATCATCGACGGGTACACCACGACCGACGCCTACCCGTACTCCGACCTGCAGCCCCTGGGTGACGTGACGATCGACTCGTTGACGTCGCAGTCCGCTGCCGCCCAGGCCCTGGCTCAGCCGGAGGTCAACTACATCCGCAACTCGGTCAAGGCGACGGTCGACGCCTACTCCGGCGAGGTGGAGCTGTACGCCTGGAACGAGGAAGACCCGTTGCTCCAGGCGTGGTCCAACATCTTCCCCGGGGCGGTGCAGCCGCTCTCGGCGATCGACGGCGAGCTGATGGCCCACGTCCGGTACCCCGAGGACCTGTTCAAGGTGCAGCGCACGGTGCTCGGGAGCTACCACGTCGAGGACGCCAACGCGTTCTACTCGGGCTCGGACTTCTGGGTGAACCCGGACGACCCGACGCTTCCCGAGGGCGTCGAGCCGGAGGCTCAGCCGCCGTACTACCTGACCCTGCAGATGCCCGGCCAGGACGTGCCGTCGTTCTCGCTCACGTCGACGTTCATCCCGCGCGCCACCGCGGAGAACGTGCGCAACGTGCTGACCGCCTTCGTCGCGGTGGACGCCAACGCGGGCACCGAAGGCGGGACCAAGCGGGAAGGCTACGGCCAGATCCGGCTGCTCCAGCTGCCGCGCAACCAGACCGTCAACGGACCCGGCCAGGTGCAGAACGACTTCAACTCGGCGCCATCGGTGTCGCAGGCCCTGAACCTGCTGCGCGAGGGTGAGTCCGAGGTGCTGTCCGGCAACCTGCTGACGCTGCCCGTGGGTGGCGGCTTCCTGTACGTGCAGCCGGTCTACGTGCAGAGCGCGGGCGAGACCTCCTACCCGCTGCTGCAGCGGGTGCTGGTCTCCTTCGGAGGTGAGATCGGGTTCGCCGAGACGCTGGACCAGGCGCTCGACCAGGTGTTCGGCGGCGACTCCGGCGCCGACGCCGGGGACGCCGGCGCGGGTGGCCCGGACGAACCCGCGACGCCGCCGGGCGAGGACCCGGGTGTCGACCCGGACGCCCAGGCACGCCTCGCGCAGGCACTGACCGACGCGAACCAGGCCCTGCAGGACGGCCAGGCTGCTCTGGCGGCGGGGGACTTCACCGCCTACGGCACCGCGCAGGAGGCACTCGCGGACGCGATCCAGCGGGCGCTGGAGGCGGAGGCCGAGATCAGCGGGGCGGCGGCCCCCACCGAGGAGCCGCCCACCGAGGAGCCACCCACCACCGGTGGCGGCTGACGTCCCGAGGTGAGTCAACGCGTCGATTTGCCCCGGACGGACCGGCGGGCGTAGATTGGTGGTTCCGCCGCGGGGTGGAGCAGTTCGGTAGCTCGCTGGGCTCATAACCCAGAGGTCGCAGGTTCAAATCCTGCCCCCGCTACGAA
>DASROP010000116.1:0-4622 GCA_035646835.1 Actinomycetales bacterium
GCTCAAGCTCGGCCCGGCGGTTCTCGTCGTCAGCGGGCTGGGTGGGTGGGTCGGCTACTGGACGGTGGACGACGACAAGGAGTACGTCGGGTTCCTGCCTCCGACGGGCGCCGGCCTGCAGATCTCGGCCGGCCCCTTCACCGGCGGCGGCTTCCTCGACTTCACGGGCGGCCCCAACGAGCGGTTCGGCGGCGTCGTCTACGTCAAGGTCGGCACGTTCGAGGTGACGGCGTTCGGCCTGCACGAGCTCACCGGCGACCCGGGCGACCCGAACCGGGCACGCTCGATGATCCTGGTGCTCGGCATCAGGTTCTCCCCCGGCATCCAGCTCGGCTTCGGCATCGAGATCTCCGGGTTCGGGGGCCTGATCGGGATCAACCGCCGCGTCGACACCGACGCGCTGCGGGAGCGGCTGACCTCCGGCGCAGCCGGCAACGTTCTCTTCGCCGAGGACCCGATCCGCAACGCGCCGGCGCTGCTCGGCGACCTCGGGGCCCTGTTCCCGCCCGCCGAGGGCACGCACGTGTTCGGGCCGACCATCCAGCTCTCCTGGCTCAACGTCGCGGGCTTCAAGTTCCTGCGCGTCGACATCGGCCTCTTCTTCGAGTTCCCCGGGCCGACCAAGGTCGTGCTGTTCGGCTCGGCCCGGGCCAGCGTGCCCCCGATCCCGGACGTCCCGAAGCTGCTCGACCTGCGGCTGGACCTCGTCGGTTTCGTCGACGTGCCCCAGCAGATGATCGAGATCGACGCGACCCTGATCTCCTCGCACGCCCTCTACGTCTTCCACCTGACCGGCGACGCGGCGTTCCGCCTGCACTGGGGATCCCCGGCCTACATGGTCCTGTCGCTCGGCGGCTTCCACCCCCGTTTCACGCCCGAGCCCGCGGTGCTGCCCGAGATGACGCGGCTGGCACTGACCTTCGACAACCCCGTGCCCGGACTGTTCTTCCGGGCCGAGGCCTACCTCGCCGTCACCTCGAACACCGTGCAGTTCGGCGGGCGGATCGAGCTCGGTTACCGCTCAGGGTCTCTCAACCTCGTCGGCTTCCTCGCCCTCGACGCCATCGTGCAGTTCTCGCCGTTCTGGTTCGAGGCATCGGTCTCGGCGGGCGTCCGGCTGCGGTGGAACTCCACGACGCTGGCCGGTGTGCGGCTCGAGGGCGTGATCAGCGGCCCCGGTCCCTTCTCGATCGTGGGCAAGGCCTGCTTCGAGATCATGTGGTTCGACATCTGCGCCGAGGCGAGCATCGAGCTCGGCCCGGGGGCCGCCCCTGCCCCCGCCCCGGTCTCCAGCGTGGTGCAGGAGCTGCGGCAGGAGGTGCGCGACCAGGACAACCTGGAGCCCGTCGGCGGCGAGGACCGCGAGGTCGTCCAGCAGCAGCGGACGACGCCGGGCACCAGGCCGCTCGTCCCGCCCCTCGGCTCCTTGCGGTGGCGGCAGAAGCGGGCGCCGCTCGACGTGATGCTGGACCGGTTCGAGGGCAACCCGCTCCCCTCCCGGCAGACGGTGGTGGTGGAGTGCCCGCAGCGGCAGTCCGACGCCAGCGACCTGTTCGCCCCCGGCTCGTTCGCCGACCTCTCGGAGGCCGACGCCCTGAACCGGCCGGCCTTCGAGCAGCTCACCTCCGGCGTCGTCCTCGGGTTCGCCCTGGACGCCGCGACACCCGTGCCGCACCCGGTCGAGGTCGTCGAGATCAGGCTGCCGTCCCGCAACCGCTTCCTGGTCGCCGCGCTCGCCTTCCCCGCGGTCGTGCTGGCCGCCGCCCACGAGCGCACGGCCGGGTCCGCCGTCCGCACCACCGGTGCCCGCGTGACCGTCTCCCACGAGCGGTTCGCCGTCCGCGGCCGGGGCGGCGACCTCGTCGCCGAGGGCCGCTCGGTCAGCGACGCGCACCAGCGCGCCCGATCCGTAGGAGCCGTGGCCCTCCACGCCGACGACCTCGTCGAGATCGGGGGCGTGTGATGGCGGACCTCAGGCTCGCCTTCCGCGGCTGGGTGCGCTCCGGCACCTACGCGGCCGTGCCGGCCGGGACCCTCACCGACGGTCGCCTGACCGGGCGGGTCGAGCTGACCCTGCGGGAGCAGGAGGCCGGCGAGGTGGCCGTCGAGCCGGTGGAGTTCGACCTGCTCGGCCCCGGCGACGCCGTCTCGCTGCGGCCCGGCGCGGTGACCAGGACGATGCCCGCCCCCGGCACGCTGGACTTCGAGACGACGAAGAGCGCGTACGTGGAGCTGCGGGCCGCCGACCTGCCCTGGCGCTACACGCCCGAGCGCGCATCCGGGGAGCTGCTGCGTCCTTGGCTGGTGCTCGTCACCGCCCGCCCGGGTGCCGGCGAGGCGAGCCTGCAGTCGGGAGGGACCGTCACCCTCACCGGCTCCGCCCTCGCGGCGCACGACCTGTCGCGGTCGGCGCGGTGGGCTCACGTGCAGGAGGACGCCGACTCCCCCGGACCGCAGCTGGCACGGCTGCTCTCCCCTCGCCCGTTGGAGGCGCAGACCGAGTACCTGGCCGTCCTGGTGCCGGCCTTCACGCCGGACGGACTGCCGTCGTGGACCGTCGGGACGCCGAGCGTCACGCTGCCCGCGCACCACTGGTGGACATTCCGCACCGCGGAGGAGGGCGACTTCCCGACCCTGGCCTCCCGGCTCCACGCCGGCCCCGCCGACCCCACGCTCGGCCGCGCGGCCCTCGGCTACCCGCCGGTGCCGGCAGCGGAGGAGCTCTCGGTGCGCGGGGCGCTCTGCCCGATCGGGGCGACGGACGCACCCGTCGACGACCCGGTCGCCGACGACGTCGAGCAGCTGACCACCCCGCTGACCGACCCGAGGCGTCCCGTCGTCGGGATGCCAGCGTACGGCGACGCCTGGGTGGCCGACCCGAGCGACACGACGTGGGGCGTGACGTTCCGCCGCGACCCCCGGCACCGCGCCGTCGGGGGTCTCGGACTCGCGATGGGCATCGACGAGCAGGACCAGCTGGCCGACGCGGCGGCGGCGCAGGCCGGCGCGCTGGCCGCTGCCGCACAACGCATCCGGTTCCTCGTGACGGGGCTCTCCGCGGCGCGGGGGCTGTGGGGCAGGCGGTTGCCGGCCGACCCCGTGCACCGGCTGGCGGTGCTCGGCCCGGCCCTCGGGCGGCTGATGACCCCCGCGGGGGTCGTGCTGGACCGCGCCACGGCCGACGACCGCCCGCTGCCGCCGTCCCTGTTCTCCACCGCCGCCCGACGGGTGCTGCGCCCCGGGCCGAACCGGGTCGCCGGCGCCGCACCGGGCGCCGCGAACCCCGCCGCGGTGCTCGAGGCCGCCAACCGCTGCCCTCCCCTGCCGGACCGGGGCCCGAAGGGGTCGCTGCACGCCGACGACCTGGCCGGCAGGGCCGGGATCGAGCCCCTGGACGACCTCCTCCGCGCCGGGGGCGCCGACCCCGAGGAGCGCGCGAAACGGCTCAAGGAGCTCGTCGAGCGCTTCGACCGCTCGCCGTACAGCGACAGCACCGTGGAGCACTTCGACCAGGTGATGGCGCAGTGGGTCGAGCGCGCGGCCCAGGGGCAGCCGCTGCCCCTCGAGCAGCTGCTGGCGATCCTCGACCCGCCGGGGAAGCCCCCCGACGAGGAGCAGCTGCAGCTGATGCTGCGGGGCCTGCGCGGCGAGGTGCGCGAGCAGCCGCTCACCGACGCCGGCAAGGGACTCGTGACCCGGCCCCCGCGACGGCCGTGCCGCCCCGTCGACCTCGACCGGTTCGCCGTCGACGTCGCGGCCGCGTTCGACCCGACCGCCGACCGTCCCTTCGTCGTCGACCGGGTGCTGTCGCTCATCACCGGCCTCGACGACCAGCCGCTGACGCCGCCGGAGCTGTGCCCCGACCTGGACATCCCGGCCTGGCAGATGCTGCGCGACCACGCGAAGGACTGGCTGCTGCCGGGGGCGCAGCAGATGGACGACGACAGCGTCGTCGCGGTGGAGACGAACCCTGCGTTCGTGGACGCCTTCCTCCTCGGGCTCAACACGCAGACGTTGGGGGAGCTGAGGTTCCGCAACATCCCCGTGGTGGCCGGGTGCACCCCGCTGCGCCAGTTCTGGGCCCGCGCCGACACCGCGACCGGCACGTACCTCGACGACATCGTGGGAGTGCACGCCTGGCCGGTCGGCTCCGGGCTCGGCACCACGGCGCACCAGACGCCCGCGGCGAGCAGCGCCGACCTCGTCGTGGTGTTCCGGACTCCGCTGTTCCGCCGGTACCCCACCACCGTCGTCTACCTGACGGCGGCGCCGCTCGTCGGTGGGGAGCCGGACTGGGACGGCGACCCGGACCTGTCCGCGCGGCTGCTGCCCGCGTTCCAGGGCTCGGTCACGCCGGACATCGTGTTCTTCGGCTTCGACCTGGACCCCGCGCTCGGCGCCGGCCACTGGGTCGTGCTCGAGGAGCCGCCGCAGGGGTTCCAGTTCTTCAACGCCACCACCGGGCCGGACGGGGAGCCGATCCCCGGCGTCGACGCCGGTCCGTTCCACGGCGCCACCGACGGCGGCGCCTTCGCGGACGCGGCGTTCGCCGACCCCTACCGCGTGATGATCCGCGGCGACGCCCTGATCGCGGGAGGGTGAGGATGGCCCCGCCCCCGAGC
>DASROP010000117.1:0-9041 GCA_035646835.1 Actinomycetales bacterium
TCGGGGATGAGGTGGTCGGTCACGACGCTGCCCTCCCCGCGATCCGGCACCGTTCGCAGACGGTGCGCCCGGCGACCTTGAGCAGCAGCGGCGCGGAGCACTCCGAGCACTCATCCGGCGGGCCCTCTGCGGCGTCGTCGACCTCGGGGTCGACTGGCGAAGGTTCCACCGAAGGTTGCGAAGATTCCCGCCCGTGAGGGCTGACATCTTCGGCACCTTCGTGGAATCTTCCGGGGTCGAGCTGCCAGAGCCACCCACCCCGTAGACCGCTCTTGACGGTGCCGATCCCGGCCCGCTTCCTCGCCCGGTGCAGCGTCGTCTTCGTGATCCCGTAGTGCCCGGCGGCGCGGATGCAGTCACTCGCGGATGCCTCCCCGTTCTGCCCGGTGAGGTAGTCGACGAGCCACTCGACGGCCTCGTCGCGCTCGCTGCGTTCCTCGTCGTCACCCGGGCCTCGGAGCAGCTCGGCGGCCGTGTGATTGGTGGGTGCGTCCTCCCACTGGACGCGGGCGCAGAAGTTGAGGGGGTCGTCGACGAGCCGGAAGGCCAGCGCCGGGGGCTCGACCGCGATGTTGAGCTTCGTGACGGCCACGATCCTGCGGTCTTCGTCCTCGGGATCACGCGCGACGAGGTAGGCGGCTCGGGCGGCGCCGATGATGCCGATTGACCCGCCACCCCGGTACAGCGCCGACCCGCCGGCCGACTTGTTCAGGTGCCGGATCAGCAGGACGCAGCAGCCGGTGCGCTCGGCCATCGCCGACAGCAGGTGCAGCACTGAGCGGACGCCCTGGTCGCGGTGGCTGTCGACCTTGCCGTTGAGGTAGGCCATCAGGACGTCGACCACGACGAGCCGCACGCCGTGGCGGCGGATCACGCGCTCGATTAGGTCAATGTCTCTCGGCAGCGACGGCGGCACGTACCGGGGCTGTTCGTCCTCCCCTGCGACCTCGACCTCGACGAGGGCGTGGACGTTGCTCGGGTCGGCGCCCGCGGCGGCCAGCCTCGGTGCCAGGGTGTCGGCCAGCCCGTCCTCGGCCGACAGCAGCAGCACCCCGGCAGGGTCGCCACCGGGTGCGCCATCGGGCCAGTCCGTCCCGGCGCTGACGCGGGCTCCGATGTCGAGTGCCACCGTGGACTTGGCGACGCCGGGGTCACCGTCGACCACGACGAGCTTGCCCAGCGGGAGGCGGCCGGGCCAGAGCCATTGGACGCGCTCGGGCGCGACGTTGGCGAGGGTGACGACGCCGGGGGGCTCCCAGCCCATCGCGTCGGTGTAGGCGTCCTGCAACGCGGTCATCTGGTCGCCTCCTGGCGCTGGTACGGGCGCATGTGGTCGGCGATCAGCGCCGCTACCTGCTCCGGGCTGGCACCGTCCCGCCGGGCCTTCGCTGTCATTGGGGCGATCCACGAGGTCGCGCACTCGTACCGGGTCGGCATCGGCCGGGCGCCGGTCGGTGTGTTGCGCCGCTCGACGAGCTGGGCGTGAGTGACGCTCGACGGCCTGCCGAGACCTCGGACATAGGCGGCGACCCCGCGCCAGTGTTCGGCGGCCTCGGCGTCGGCCAGCTCGCGTCCTCTCTCGGTGCCGTGCAGCCATCCCAACGAGTACGCGGCGTCGAAGAGCCTGCGCTGTAGCGGCGTCATCCGCATGAGGTCGACCCCGGCCCACGGCGGCGCCGGGGTCGTCATCCGGCCGCTCATCGTGTCCACTCCCGCTTGAGGTCGCCGCGAACGAAGGCATCCCACGAGCCGAACTCCTCGATGCCGGCGTTCAGCGCTTCCTCGGTCGGATACCTCTCGGCCAGTCGCATCCGGTACGTCAGCTCGGTGCGGCTCTTGCCGGTCGCCTTGACGACAGCGGCCAGCGGCGGATCCCCGGCCGGACCGTCCAGCAGCTCGCGGCCGAACTCCCACCGAAGGCGGATCGCGGCAGCCTCGGCGCCGGTCACGCGCTCGTCGGTCGCGTCGATGTTCCGGTCAGGCGACTCACCCGCCAGAGCAGCGAGCAGCCCGGACTTCTCGTCGGCCGTCAGCGGCTTGAACGTCTCGTGATCCCACTCCCGGCGCCATTCCTCAGCCGTCGCGGGGTCGAGCAGCCAGTCGAGGATCGGGTCGTACACGGAGTCTCGGATCACGTGGTGCTCGTCCAGTCCGTCGCGCTCCATTGACCGGATCGCCACCGTGAACGCGGTGACGATCTCCGCCACGCTGATCTTGTTGCTCAGCGCCTCGATGCCCAGCACCATCAGGTGCTCGCGGGCGCTTCGGAGACTGGCCTTGAGCTGCTCCGTGACCTCGCGGGCCTCGGCCTCCGACGTGCTCGTGTCCAACTTGGACACTCCCGCTGCCTCGGCTCGGACCGTGCCCACCGTCGTCGGCGAGCATCCGACCCGGCGCGCGACCGCTCGGTCGGAGTCGTCCGGCCGCCGAGCGATCTCGGCCCGGATCAGCTCCCGGCGCTGCTCCCGGGACAGGTGACGCCGGGCGGCGTTCAGCGCGACCGCGACGTCGAGGGCCTCGTCGTCGGTGCGGACGGTGCGGACCTCGGTCGGGCACTCGATGCCCAGCTCGTCGGCGACCCGGCGCCGGTGGTGACCGTCGAGGATGCGGCCGTGCTGGTCGACGACGACCGCCACGACGATGCCGCGCGCGGCGACGTCGGCTCTCAACGCCGCGAACTCGTCGACCGACAGGGGCGGCATCGGCTGGAAGACGTCCGCCGTGGCGTGCGTGCGGTCGTCCGACCCGGGTGCGATAGTGGACGTCGAGAGCCGATCCCCCGTCGCGATCTCATCGGCCGTCCGGTTACCCGCCGGGCGGCCTCTCTCGTGCGGGGGGCTCATGCGGCGCTGCCGGACTTGCGGGCCTCTGCGATGAACGCCTCGACGTCCTCGGCCGCGTAGAGGACTCGCCGGCCGACCTTGAACGACACGGGCCCCTTGCCTACGTGACGCCAGTACCTCGCCGTCTCGGGCGGCACTCGCAGCAGGGTCGCCACTTCCTCCGTCGTCAGATACGTGGTCGACATGTGGTTGCTCCTCGGGCATAGAAGTTGATTCCGCTATGGAATCACGAGACACCTTGACTTGATGCAAGTTGGGCCACTAGATTTATGCCCATGGAGAATCAGGAGGTACCCGCGGACAACTCCGCTTGGTTGCCGCTGCACGCCGAGGAGCTATTCGCGGCCCACGTCCGCGCCGAGCGCGAGAAGCGCGGATGGACTCAGGCGAAGCTCGCCCGTCAGCTGACGCTCAGGGATGTGCCGATCAGTCAGAGCGGGGTGGCCAAGCTCGAGCGGGCCGATAGCGAGACTCGCCGTCCGCTTCGGCTGTTCGAGGCGGCGGCGATCGCGGACCTGTTCGAGATGTCGGTTGACGAGATGATCGGCACCCTGGTGCCCGACAGCGAAGAGCATCAGCGGTACCTCGAGGCCTGGACCCGCTACCAAGGTGCGCTCGCCGCTGTGGTGGCCGCGCGGCGTGCGCTGGCAGAGGCCGAGGAGGCAGCCGACCTCGCCGAGGTGGAAGAGGCCGCGGCGGCAGTGACGATGAGGGACGCCAAGGCGGCTGGTGGGGACTATGGCAAGCATCGCTAGGCGACCCAACGGCCAGTGGCGGGCCCGCTACCGGGACGACGCCGGTCGGGAGCATGCCAGGCACTTCTGTCGTCGGGTGGACGCGCGACGGTGGCTCGACGAGACCACGGCGGCCGTCGTGACCGGGGCCTACGTCGACCCGAAGGCGGGACGCCAGACCGTCCGCGACTACGCCGAAGCGTGGAGGGCCTCACAGGTCCACCGAGCGACGACGGCCGCGCACGTAGAGACGATGCTGCGCCGACACGTCTACCCGACGCTGGGAGACCGACCCCTCGCCTCCGTCCTGCCGAGCGACGTGCAGACACTCGTCAAACGACTGTCCGGCGACCTCGCCCCGGCGACGGTCGGCGTCATCCATCGCATCCTCGCGGGCATCTTCAAGGCGGCCGTGCGGGATCGTCGTCTCGCGTCGTCACCGTGCGAGGGCACCCGGCTCCCCCGGACGGTGCGCGAGCGTGTCGAGCCGTTGACGCTGAAGGCGGTCGAGGCGCTGACGGCGGCCGTGCCGTCGAGGTACGCGGCGCTCGTGACGCTTGCGGCCGGGACGGGGCTGCGCCAGGGCGAGGCGTTCGGGCTGACGGTCGACCGGGTCGACTTCCTGCGCCGGACGCTGACGGTCGACCGTCAGCTCGTGCTGTTGCCCGGCCGGGAGCCATACCTCGCGCCACCGAAGACGGCCGCCAGCGTGCGGACCATCCCCTTACCTCGGGTCGTCGTCGAGGCCCTGGCGGCGCACCTTGCCGAGCACCCTGCCGACGACGGCGGGTTCGTGTTCACGTCCGAGGGCGGTCGGTCCCTGCGCCGCACGAGGTTCAGCGAGCGCGTGTGGCGTCCGGCCGTGGCGAAGGCGGGCCTGCCGACGAGCACCCGCTTCCATGACCTGCGGCACTTCTACGCTTCGCTGCTCATAGTTCGCAGAGTTGCACCAGATGCAACACAGGGAGGCATTCGACGGATCGCGTGATCGCTGTCCTTGCTGGGCCTGAGGTCTGCCGGGAACGGCTACGTGTGCGGTAGCGGCGTTCGACACGCCCCGTGACCTGCGGTGACGTGATTCTGTTGCATCAGATGTCAGGATGCGGCATCCGGTTCGGTTGCCTTGGACGCCACGATGAGGCATGTGATGCCGGGCCTTGAGGGTGGGCCAGTATGGACCAGCCAGGTGTGGCGGCGTTGGCGCTGGTGGCCGGCGGAACGCCACTGCAGGTGGAGTCGGCGTTGTTCGACGAGATGCTCGTTGGATGGCGCCGTCAGCAGTTCAGCCGTCGGCTCGGCGGGTCGCTGATCGACGGGCGTGAGCGGACGGTCCGGCGCTTCCAGGCGTTCGCCGGTGGCTGGCCGTGGAACTGGCGGGCCGAGGACCTTGAGCGCTGGGTGGCCGCCAGTGACTGGGCACATTCGACGGTGCGCAACTATCAGGGCGCGGTCGCGGCGTTCTGCAGCTACGTCACCGATCCCCGCTATGGGTGGGTGGCTGAGTGTGAGCAGCGGGTTGGGGCGCGGCCGAGCCCAGATCTGCCACCAGGACAACACCGCGGCGCACGTCGCGGACTATGAGGGTCGGCCGCAGCGGCGGCCGCTGTCGCGGGTGGAGTGCCAGGCGTTGTTCGACGCCGCGGATGATCGGGCCCAGCGGCTGGCGGCTTCGCGTCGTAAGGGCTGGCTGACGGCGTTTCGGGACGCCACGCTGTTGAAGGTGACCTACGGCTGGGGGCTGCGCTGCCGGGAGGTGACGATGCTGGACCTGACCGACTTCACCGCCAACCCGGCGGCGCGCCAGCTCGGCGGGCTCGGGGTGTGTCACGTCCGGTTTGGCAAGGCGATGCGTGGCTCGGCGCCACGTCGGCGGGCGGTGGCCAGCGTGATGCCGTGGGCGGTGGAGGCGCTGGAGGAGTACCTGGTGGACGTGCGGCCGCGCTTTGAGGACGCGGACCCGGCGGCGGTGTGGCCGACCGAACGTGGTGGCCGGATCTCGACCCGCTCGGTCGATGACCGGTTCGCGCTCTACCGGGCCGCGGCCGGGCTGCCGGTCGAGCTGTCGGTCCACTGCCTGCGGCATTCCTACGTGTCGCACCTGATCGAGGACGGCGTCGACCCGTTGTTCGTGCAGCAGCAGGTCGGGCACTCCTGGGCCTCGACGACGGCGATCTACACGACCGTCGGTGCGGACGCGAAGAACCAGATGCTGCGTTCGGCGCTGGCCCGGGCGTTCGGCGCCGACACCCTCGGAGGCTGAGATGACCAACAGGCAGGTGGGCTACCACTGGCATCTGCGCCGGCTGATGGCCGAACGCGGCATGTTCGCCACCACCGACCTGGTCCCGCTGCTGGCCGAACGGGGAGTGCAGCTGTCCCGAGAGCAGGTCTACCGGCTGGTGGTGCGGGTCCCGGAGCGGCTGAACCTGACCGCGTTGGCAGCGTTGTGCGACATCTTGGACTGCTCGCCCGCCGAGCTGGTCGAGCCCTATGCCGGCGGGCCGGCCACCGCGAAGGGCGCCTCCACACACCCGGTTCCGCCCGCCCGGCCGCGGCGCGCACGCGTCGCGCCGGCACCGCCCAAGTAGGCGTCGGTGACACCGACAGTGACGGTGCCGGCGATCGCTGAACAGCGCCGCGGGCAGATCGTGGCCGCTGTGCTGGCCGCCGACCCGACCGTGACGACGGCCCAGGTCGAGACGGCGTTGGCGGTGGTGGCCGAGCACCCGGCTGCGCTGCGCAGCCTGGCCACGGCGTTGACCGCTGACCCGAGTGCGTTGGTGATCGGCGCGCCACCGATGGTCGGCCGGCTCGTGCAGGCCCTACGTGCCCAGGGAGCCAGCTCGCTGCCGGCGCCGAGCTGCGCCCTCTGCCGCCGAGAAGGCCAGCGGCTGACCAGATCCTCCACAGGGGCGGGGGTTTGCGCCCGCTGCCGACGTCGCGAGCTCGCCGAGGCATGCGCACGTTGCGCGATCGTCAAACCCGTCGCCGGTCGCGACGGCGACCGCCGAGCACTCTGCGCCCGCTGCGCCGACCGGCCGCAACGCCCGTGCGGACGGTGCCGGCGGATCCGTCGGATCGCCCGACGCGCCCACGGTGATCAGCCAGACATCTGCGACGGCTGCTTCCGGCAACCGCTGGCCGTGTGCTCGGGCTGCGGTCGCCGTCGGCCGTGCAGCTTCGCCAGCACCGACAGTCCGATCTGCACCAGCTGCGCGCCGCGGCGCACCGCCGTCTGCGCCCGCTGCGGCCAGAACCGGCCGCCGGCAGCGAACTGGGCGGAGGGACCGGTCTGCGACCCCTGCTACACCGCGGCACTGCGCCACCGCGGGGCCTGCAGCAGCTGCCACACCCAACGGCGCCTGGTTAGCCCACCCGGACCTGACGCGCGGACCTGCGCCGACTGCGCAGGGCTGCCGACCGGCCACGTCTGCGGAGACTGCGGACTCGAAGACAAGCTCTACGAACGCGGCCGCTGCCAGTCCTGCGCGCTGCGCCGCCGCACCGCTGAGCTGCTCCGCGCCGGCGGTGAGCAGATCCCGTCCACGCTGGTGGCAGTGCACGACGCGATTGTCGCGACCAGCACCCCGCGCACCGCCCTGAACTGGCTCCGCAAAGGGGCCGGCGCCGCCGTCCTGGCCGACCTCGCCGCTGGCACCACGCCCATCAGCCACGCCGGACTCGATGCCCACCCGCGCCGACGCGGCGCCGACTACCTGCGGCATGTCCTAGTCGCCGCCGACGTGCTGCCCGCCCGGGACGAAGGCGTCGCTCGGCTCGAAGGCTGGGTCGTCGCCACCGTGCTCGCCAACCTCGAGCACCCCGAACATCGCCGGTTGCTGCAGGCCTACGCCACCTGGCAGATCCTGCGCCGCCTGCGACGACGAGCGGCGCACAACACCACCGGCAGGACCGCGACCGGCTACGCCCGCACGCAGCTGCTGGTCGCCAGGCGCTTCCTCAGCTGGCTCGATCGGCGCGGCCTCACGCTCGCTCAGTGCCGGCAGGGCGACGTCGACAGCTGGCTCACCGCCGGACCGGCCGGCTACCCGGTCCGGGACTTCCTGGGCTGGGCCGCCGATCACCACCACTGCGGCGCGATGCTCGTGCCGACGCTGGGGAGAACGACCGGCACCGCCACCGACGCCGACGAGCGCTGGGCGCTGGTCGCCCGCCTGCTGCACGACGACACCGCCGAACTCACCGACCGCGTCGCCGGCGCGCTGCTGCTCTGCTACGGCCAGCAGCTGTCCCGGATCGCCATCATGACCACAGCACAAGTTCACCGTCAGTGCGCCCCCGACATCGTCTCGTTGCGCTTCGGAGCGCACGACATCACCGTCCCGGAGCCCCTGTCCGGGCTGCTCACCGAGCTCATCGACACCGGCCGCAGCCACCGCGGCGTTGGTTCGCCCGGCAACAGCCCCTGGCTGTTCCCCGGGCACCTGCCAGGCCGGCCCATCACCGCCTCACGGCTCGGCGAACGACTGCGGCTACTCGGCGTCCGAGCCCTCCCCGGGCGACGCGCCACCCTGCTCCAACTCGCCGCCGAGGTCCCCGCCGCAGTACTGGCCGAACTGCTGAACCTCACCCCAGGAACCGCCACCAGATGGACCCGAGACGCCGGCGGCGACTGGTCCCGCTACGCCGCCGAACTGGCCACGCAGCGCAGTTACCAACCATGACGAATAGCCCGGCGAGACGCCCACCCCAGAACCTATTCGGCAGAAACCGAACACTGCTGGTTACCAGTATCGCCGCAGGGATCGACGTCAAGGTCGTCTCCGAGCGGCTGGGGCACGCGACCACGGCGATCACCGCAGACCTCTATACCCATGTCATCCCACGGCTCGGCCGCGAGGCGGCAAACAAGCTCGGAGACGCCCTTAGGCCGCAGCCTCGCGAAACAGTGGCCTACGAGATGCCTACGAGAGACCCCGAACAGGTGCCGGAAGGAGGTACCGATGAGCACCCAGACCCGACGACGAAGCAGGCCCCTGCCAGCGTTTCCGCTGGTCAGGGGCCTGTCCCGTCGCTGTCTCAACGAGCGCGCCCGGAGGGACTCGAACCCCCAGCCTTTTGATCCGTAGTCAAATGCTCTATCCGTTGAGCTACGGGCGCTAGCGATCGTGACGCCGTCGGCGGCACGCTCGGTGAACTACGGTACCCGACCGGCAATGCGGCCCCGAAATCCGAATTGGTGCGCACCGACGTGACCGATCCGCCGGATCAGGTCACGATGTTGGGCGTGCGCTGGCTCCCCGGCACTGACGCGGGCTACCGATCGGCCCTTGTGACCGAGTTCACGAGCACGGAGGCCGCGGTGGATGTTCACCATCCAGGACAAGGGCTACCGTGACCGGAAAGCCACGGTCCGGACCTCAGGCCGTCGGCGGCGACCGGAGGGAACCGAGCCTGATGTCTACCGAGACCAGCCCAGCCAGCGTCACCACCGACGGCGGCG
>DASROP010000118.1:0-9950 GCA_035646835.1 Actinomycetales bacterium
CCAGGGAACGCCACGTGCGGTCCAGGGCACCGGGCCGCAGGCCCAGGCTGCGCGCCATGGCGTGCAGCACTTTGGGCCCTCCGGGGTGCGCCACCCAGGGGCCGATGTCGTCGACCTTGAGGTCGTGGTCACCCAGGAACCCGGTGACGTCCTGGCCCAGGTGCTCCTCGACGACGTCGGCCACGCTCGCCGACAGCACGATGCGGAAGCCGCTCCCCCCGATGTCCCAGCCCATCACCCGCTCCGTGTCGGGGTAGAACCGGCTCCGGGTGTCGACCACCTGCGGGCCGGTCAGTCCCATCGCCGCCGCCCGCCGCTCGCCCACCAGCACGACGGCCGCGGCCCCGTCGCCGAACAGGCCGCTGGCCACCAGGTTCGCGGTCGAGGTGTCGTTGCGCTGCACGGTCAGGGAGCAGAGCTCCACGCTGAGCAGCACCGCCACGTCGTCCGGGTGACCGACCAGGTAGTCGTGCAGCCGGGCGATCCCGGCCGCCCCCGCGACGCAGCCGAGCCCGAAGACGGGGATCCGCTTGACGTCGGCACGCAGCCCCAGCCGCCCCACCAGGCGGGCGTCCAGCGACGGCGCGGCCACACCCGTGACAGACGTGGCGAGGACGACGTCGACGTCCTCGGTGTCCAGGCCGGCAGCGTCCAGCGCCGTCCGCACCGCGCGCTCGCCGAGGTCGACACCGACCTCGATGAAGACGTCGTTGGCCTTCCCGAACGTGTCCAGGCCCGCGTAGGCCTCCAGCGGGATCGCCAGGTGGCGGTGCCGGACGCCGGCCGAGGCGTGCAGCCGGCGCATCAGGCCGTCCCGCTCACCGTCGGGTGCCACCAGGTGGGCGAGGGCCTCGGTCACCTCCGCCTGCGCGTACCGATGCGGTGGCAGGGCGGGCGCGACGGCGGCGATCGTGGTGGGCACCGACGTATCGTCGCCCAGGAGTTATCAGAACGCGACCGCCGGGCGCCAGATATGGGGCATCCTGGGCACGTGCTGAACCGCGGGCGCCGGTCGACGGCGTGGGTCCGGGCAGGCGCGGCGGCCGGCATCCTCGGTGTCGCACTGGTCGGCGTCGGCGTGCTCGACGGCGGTCCGGCCACCTCCGCCCCGGCGAAGCAGCAGCCGGCCCTGACCCCCGACCCGGTGATCGCCGACGTCCCGGACGCCCAGCGGCCGCTGACCGTCGTCCCCGAGGGACCGGTCCGCGACACGGTGGTTGTTGCCCTGCACGGCTACACCAGCAACCCCGCCCAGCTCCGGCAGCGGCTGGGCTCCGACGCCTGGGCCGACGAGCTGGACGCGACGGTCGTCTACCCCAGCGGCCTGGGTGCCCGGCCCTCCTGGAACGCCGGGGCCTGCTGCGGGTCCGCGGCTCGTTCCTCGATCGACGACGTGGGCTACCTCGCCGGCCAGATCACGCAGCTGACGGCAGCCGGCGCGTCGCGGGTCGTCCTCGTCGGCTACTCCAACGGCGGCATGCTCGCGTACCGGTTCGCCTGCGAGCGGCCCGACCTGGTCGACGAGATCGTCGTCCTGAACGCGACGATCGCCGTCGCCGAGTGCGAGGGCGACTTCGACGCGCTGCACCTGGCCGGGGCGCTGGACACCGCGGTGCCCGTGCAGGGGGTGGCGATGGTGCCGTACCTGTTCACCGGGTTCCGCCCGCTGGTCAACCTCCCGGCGGCCGCGCCGAACGCCGACCTCGACATCCGCGTGCTCGCGGGTGTCGGCCACGAGATCTCCCCCGACGCCCACGGCATCATCACCGACTGGCTGGTCCGGCGCGGGCTCTGAGCGCCAGCACCGCGTAGGACGCGGCCACCAGCGCCGCCGCGGCGAGCTGGACGCCGGTCTCCCACCCCTGCGGGTAGATCACGCCAGTGAGGTAGTGGTCGATGAAGCCGCCCGAGTAGGCGCGCTCGCCGCGCGCCGCGTTCTCGACGCCGGTGAGCGGGCACGGCCAGCCCACGACCACGATGAACAGGGCGTACAGGCCGCACGGCGCGTGCACCCACAGCACGCGCGGCCACCTCAGCGCGAGCAGCGCGCCGGCGACGACGAACACGATGAACGTCAGGTGCACCCCGGCCACCAGCCAGGCGAGCACCGCCACCTACAACCCGCAGCGCTCGAGCAAGCCGGCCAGCAGCACCGAACGCTCGGCCTCCTTGACCTCGACGGTCACGAGCACCGGCTCCGCGCCGCCGAGGGAGATGCCGACCAGGAAGGCGTACCCGCGCTTGCTCTCGGCGACCGCGTGCGGGTCGCACCGCTGCGGCGACACGGTGACGGGCACGTCGACGGCCTCGGCGAGGTCGATCGCCAGCGGCGGCGTCGTGACCGAGAAGAGCGTGGTCCCGTCGACGCGCACGAGCGTCGCCGGCCCGCTCGCGGGGCCGACGCGCAGGACTCCCTGGACGACGAGCGAAGACCCGCTGCCCACCGGCGTCCAGGTGTCCGCGAAGGACAGGGGGACGGCGTCGGTGACGGCGCGGACGGCGCACTCCTCGGCAGCCAGCCGCGCGACCAGGCCCCGCGGGTCGGCGGGCACCAGCGTCACCGGCTCCGCCTCGCCGTCCCGCCACAACCGCATCGAGGAGTCGGACGAGACGCCGGACGGCGCGTCGCCCTCGCAGAGCGCGGCGCCGTAGACCACGGGGAGGTCGACACGCCGCCCCGGCTCCAGGCGGGCGTCCGGCGCGGCCTCGGCGCGGCCGGAGAAACCGGGCAGGTCCAGCTCGATCCGGTCGACGAGCGACGCGCCGGGCCCCCCGTTGGTCACCTTGACCTGCAGCCGGTGCAGCGCCTCGTCCCCCCGGTACCGCACCAGCTCGGCCGACAGCTCGGCCGGCCGCGCGGGCTCCTGCGGAGTCGCCTGCGACGCCCCACAGCCGACGAGCACGGCCAGGGCCAACACCAGGACGAGGGGCCTCACGCGCTCTTGCGCGCCGTCCTCTTGGCGGCGGCCTTCTTCGGCGTGGCCTTCTTGGCCGCCTTCTTCGCCGGCGCCTTCGTGGCCGCGGCCTTCTTCGTCGCCGCCTTCTTCGTTGCCGCGGCCTTGGCACCTGTCTTCGCCGGCGCCTCACCCCGCGCCTCGCGGGCCTTGTCGACGCTGCGCTGCAGGGCGGTCAGCAGGTCGACGACCTCCGCGCCCTGGCCGGTGCCCGACTCCTCGGTGTCGGCCGGAGGTGCCGAGACCTCCCCGGAGGTGATCTTCGCCTCGATCACCTGCTGCACGGCCTCGGTGTAGCCGTCGGAGAAGTCGCCGGGGTCGAAGTCGGACGCCAGGGACTCGACCAGGGACGACGCCATCGCCTTCTCCTGCGGGCGGAGGTCGACGTCGGCGTCGAGGACCTCGAAGTCGGCCTCCCGGACCTCGTCCGGCCAGAGCATGGTCTGCAGGCAGATCACCTTGTCGCGCACCCGCAGCACGGCCAGCGTCTCCCGCTGGCGGAGGGCGACCTTCACGACCGCCATCCGGTCGGTCTCGCTCAGCGCCTCTCGCAGCAGCGCGTACGGCTTGGCCGCCGTCTTCTCCGGCTCCAGGTAGTAGCACTTGGCGAACATGATCGGGTCGACCTGCTCGGCCGGGACGAACTCGACGACGTCGATCTCACGACCGGTCGCCAGCGGCAGGTCTGCGAGGTCGGAGTCGGTGAGCACGACCAGCTCGCCGTCCTCGGTCTCGAAGCCCTTGGCGATGTCGCTGTACGCCACTTCCTCGCCGTCGACGCTGCAGACCCGCTTGTAGCGGATCCGGCCGCCGTCCTCGCGGTGCACCTGGTGAAACTTCACGTCCTTCTCACCGGTGGCCGCGTAGACCTTGACCGGCACGTTGACCAGCCCGAACGAGACCGCGCCCTTCCAGATAGCTCTCACAACGGCAGGATGGACCCGTGCGTCCCATGCTCGCCACCCCGACACCCGTTCCGGGGCAGCTTCCGGTCGGTGACACGTGGGCGTACGAGGTCAAGTGGGACGGGATGCGGGTGCTGGCGCGCGCCGGCGAGAGGTACCGGCTCACCTCCCGGATCGAGAACGACGTGACCGTGTCGTTCCCCGAGCTCGAGGGGCTCGCAGGCCTGCCGGAGACGATCCTGGACGGCGAGGTGGTCGCCCTGGACCCCACCGGGATCCCCTCCTTCACGGCGCTTGCCGACCGGATGCACGTGCGCGACGGGCGTCGGGCGCAGTCGCTGTCGCGCTCGAACCCGGTGACCTACATGGTGTTCGACGTGCTGCGACTGCACGGAGTCGACATCACCGGCCGTCCGTTCGACGAGCGCAGGGCCACCCTCGAGCGGCTCGAGCTCCCGCCGTGCGCCACGCTGTCGCCGCTGTTCACCGACGGGCCGACGCTGCTGGCCGCCACTGCCGAGCAGGGGCTGGAGGGGGCGATGGCCAAGCGCCGGATGTCGGTGTACCGGCCGGGCCAGCGCAGCCGTGACTGGGTCAAGGCGCCCCACCACCGCACGCGCACCGTCCTGGTCGGCGGCTGGCGACCGCAGAAGGACACCACCCGGACGGTCGGCGCGCTGCTCGTGGGAGCCCCGGACGACGACGGCCGGCTGGCGTACCTGGGCCGCGTCGGCAGCGGGATCGGCCGCACCGCCCAGGCCGACCTGGCCCGCCTGCTGGCACCGCTGCGCGCCGACGCGTCGCCCTTCGACGAGCCGGTGCCCGCGGTCGACGCCGCGGGGACGACGTGGTGCGAGCCGAGCGTCGTCGTGGAGGTGCGCCACCTCGGCCTGTCCGGCGCGGGGAGGCTGCGGCAGCCGGCCTACCGCGGCGTCCGACGTGACACCGGCCCCGACGTCCTCCCCACGCGGTGATCGAGGTCGCCTCCTACGCGGGTTCGTCGTGAGGTCACCAGTCGATCTCCTGGCACCCGGTGTGGCTGCGTGGTTCGACCTGCAACGTGGCGTGCGCGACACCGTGCCGGTCCCGCAGCTCCGCGCGCGCGGAGTCCAGGACATCGTGGGCGGCTGCCTCGTCGGTGGTGACGAGGTGGACGGTGGCGACGTTCATCCCCGACGTCAGGGTCCACAGGTGCAGGTCGTGGACGTCGGCCACGCCCGGCACGGCGCGGAGGTCGCGCTCGACTGCGTCGGCGTCCATGCCCGCCGGCACGTGCTGGGCCAGCACCGCCACCACCTCGCGTCCCAGCCAGACGGCGCGGACGGCGACGAACACGGCGATCGCGGCGGCGACGGCGGTGTCCCACCACGACTGCCCGGTGGCGGCGACCAGCAGGCCTGCGGCGATCACGCCGACCGAGCCGGCGGTGTCGGCCACCACCTCGACGTAGGCGCCCTTCACGTTGAGGCTCTCCGACGCGCCGCCACGCAACAGCAGCAGCGCGACCACGTTGACTCCCAGGCCGACCGTGCCGACCACCAGCATCGTGCCGCTGGCCACGTCGACGGTCTCCCCCACCCGCCCGAGCGCCTCGACGAGCACGTAAGCCGCGACGGCCAGCATCAGCAGCACGACGAGCCCGGATGCGAAGACCTCCGCGCGGTAGGAACCGAAGGTGCGCCGACCGCTGTGGTCCGGGCGGGTGGCGATCCGGGTGGCGACGAGCGCCGCACCGAGCGCGACGACGTCCGCGGCCATGTGCCCGGCGTCCGACAGCAGCGCCAACGACCCGGACCACAGTGCGGCGACGAGCTCGACGACGAAGTAGGCGGCGACCAGGGCGAAAGCCACCGTCAGCCGCCAGCGGTGGCGGGCGCCGGCGTGCCCGTGCCCGGCACTCACGACGGCGTCGCCTTCGCCGGCCCGGCCGCCGCGGGTTCGTGGCGCGCGTGCTCGCGGGAGAGGTCGAGCAGCATCCGGACGTGGGCGTCCGCCAGCCGGTAGAACACGAGACGCCCCTGTCTCCGCGCCGCCACCACGCCCGCCGTCCGCAGCAGCCGCAGGGCCTGCGACACGGTCGACTCGGCCGTGCCGGTGGCCGCGGCGAGGTCGCACACGCACAGCTCGCCGACCTCCAGCAGCGCGTACAGGAGCCGCGTGCGCGTGGGGTCGCCGACCAGCTTGAACATCGCGCTCAGCGAGTGCAGGTCCGCATCCGCCGGGGCACGCGCGCGCGCCAGGGCCACCTTCTCGGGATGCACGCACGGCATGGCGCAGGCGTCCAGGTCGATCACCGCGTCCATCAACACCTCCACATCTGAACGATCAATCAGATATTGGGTCGCGTCCGGCGCCCTGTCAACCGGACGGGGCGTCGGTGACATCCTCCCGCGTTGATCAAGGACCCCGTGTCCGGCAAGCGTGCATGGAGTCCTTGATCAACGTGGGGTGGGGCCACACTGGGCGGATGTCGCCGCAGGGCCAGGTCACGATGGTCGATGTCGGCGGCCGACGGATGCGCCTGACCAGCCTCGACAAGGTGCTCTACCCCGCGACGGGGACGACGAAGGCGGAGGTGATCGACTACCTGGTCAGGGTCAGTGAGCCCCTCCTCGCCCAGCTCGCCGACCGGCCGGTGACACGGATCCGGTGGCCGCACGGTGTCGGCGACCCGCAGCAGTTCTTCGAGAAGAACGCGCCACCCGGCGTCCCCAGGTGGCTGCGCACGGCCAGGGTGCCGGCTGGGGACGGGAGCATCACCTACCCCCTGCTGGACGACGTCGGCTCCCTCGTGTGGGCCGGCAACCTCTCGGCACTCGAGCTGCACACCCCGCAGTGGCGCCTCGGCGCACGCGGGGCGGTGAAGGACCCCGACCGGCTCGTGATCGACCTCGACCCGGGCCCGGGCACGGGGCTGGCCGAGTGCGCGGCGCTGGCGGTGCGGGTCGCCGAGCGGCTCTCGGACGACGGGATGGAGTGCTTCCCGGTGACCAGCGGCGGCAAGGGGCTGCAGCTGTACGCGCCGGTGTCCGGCGCGCAGGACGCCGACGTGGTCCGCGGCTACGCCCGCCGCCTGGCCGAGTCCCTCGCCCGCGACCGCCCGCGCGAGGTGACGGCCACGATGACCAAGTCGGTGCGCCGCGGCAAGGTGCTGCTGGACTGGAGCCAGAACCACGGCGCCAAGACGACGATCACGCCCTACTCGCTGCGCGGCCGCGAGCTCCCCACGGTCGCGGCGCCGCGTGCCTGGGACGAGCTCGACGACGGCCTGCGACAGCTGCGTCTCGACCAGGTGCTGGGCCGGTTCGAGGCCGACGGGGACCTGCTCGCCGCGGCCGACGACGCCCCCCGGCCGCGCCTACCGGTCCGCTGACCGCCGGCCCCGCGACCGCGAGGCCCGGACGTAGCCGATCGCGGCCGTCACCGTGGTGGCCGACGTCGGTCGCCGTCCGCGGGAGGACGGGGGCGAGCTCAGCGGTCGTCATGCGACCACCAGCGTGCCCGTCATGTTGCTGTGGAAGATGCAGATGAACTCGTACTCACCCGCCGCGTCCGGCGCCGTGAACATTCCGGTCTCGCCCGGGGCGACGTTGACGTCGAAGTCACCCTCGGCCGTCACGGTGTGGGCGACGTCGTCGTTGTTGACCACCGTCACCGTGGCGCCGGCCGGCACCGACTCGGGCACCTCGTAGGCGAAGTCCGCGATGGTGATGACGATCTCCTCGGCTGGCGCGGAGCTGCCGGCGTCCGAGGGCTCCGACGACTGGCTGGACGACGGGCTGGACGACGGGCTGGGGCTCGCCGCCGGCCCCGGAGGGGCCTCGTCGTCCGCGCCGCACGCGGTCAGTACACCGGCCAGGAGCACGCAGGCCGTCAGCGCGAGTGGTCGTCCCATGGTCGGCTCCTCGGGTGGGCGTACGGGGTTCGGCTCGACCTTCCTTCGGACCCGACCGCCACTCCAGATGGGCGGTCACCAAGATCGCGAATCGGCCAAACCGCCGTGGGAGTGGGTCCGAAGACCCTGCGTGAGGCCCCCGCAACCGTGGGAGGCACAAGGCCCACGAACGGCGCTCTGAGCGCCACCGCGGGCGCAACGGAAGGGGAACACCTTGAAGCGCACAACGAGCATGAAGCGGGCAGCCGTGGCTGCACCCGCGCTCAGCCTGGCCGCGATGCTGGCACTGGCCAGCCCGGCCGCTGCTGCGGACGGCAGCGCGCAGGGCGACCTGGCGCCGGTCCCGGTGAACGGGGTCGAGGGCAGCGGTGAAGGCATGCTGACGGTCGAGGGCACGACGCTGTCGTTCACCCTCGCCGCACAGGGCCTGCTGGCCGACGCGCCGCACGCCGCGCACATCCACTACGCGGAAGAGTCGATGAACACCTGCCCGACCGCCGACGCCGCAACCACCGCCGAGGCGCTCGAGGGCGAGACCAACCCGGACGAGCACCTCACGACCACCGAGGGTGCTCCGTTCTACGGCGGCATCGTCGTGTCGCTGACCACCTCGGGTGATACCTCGCCCGACTCCGGTCTGGCGGTCGACCGTTTCGCGACCGGCCCCGACATCGAGTACATGCGCGGTGACGTCGAGGTCAGCGAAGAGGTGGCCGCGGACATCCTCTCCGGCGAGACCGTTGTCGTCGTCCACGGTGTGGACTACGACAGCGACGGCGCCTACAGCATGGGCGAGCGTGGCGTCTCGGACCTCGACCCGGCCCTGCCGGGTGAGGCCACCGACCCCGCGCTGTGCGGTGTGATGGCGGCCTCGCAGATGTCGATGCCCGAGGGCGGCGTGGACACCGGTGACGGCGCCACGTCCGGCATCGAGAACATCGGCCTGATCGGCGCCGGCGGCATCGCGCTGCTCGGCGGTGCTGCGCTCATCGCGCGTCGCCGTCTCGCCGCCGACAACAGCTGACTGCGATCGACCTGATCGGAGCGGATAGCTGATGCCTGACGACGCAGGGCCCGAGGAGCGGACTCCCCGGGCCCTGCGTCCTGGCCGCAAGGTCGTCGCCGCCGTCGCGGCGCTGCTGCTTCTCGGCGGCGGCACCGCGGTAGCGGTCGGCCTCCTCGACCAGGACGCAGCCCCGACGTCCCCGACGGCCGGCGCCAGCGCGCCCTCGCCGTCCACGACGGCGGGCGCGCTGCCCGCACCGGAGACGACCACACCCAGCGAAGCCCCCGAGCCGCGGATCCCGCCGACCGAGCTGAGCATCCCGGCGATCGACGTGCAGTCCGCGGTGACCCGGGTCGGCCTCAACCCGGACGGCACCCTCGAGGTGCCGCAGCCGGGCCCCGACTACGACAAGGCCGCCTGGTACGAGGGGTCACCGGCCCCCGGCCAGACCGGGCCAACGGTGATCGAGGGCCACGTCGACAGCGCCGAGAACGGCCCGTCGGTGTTCTACGACCTGGGCGAGCTGGCGGCGGGAGACACCGTGGACATCACGAGGGAGGACGGTTCCGTGGTCACCTTCGAGGTGTACGACGTCCAGGCGTTCCCCAAGGACGAGTTCCCCACGCTCGACGTCTACGGCAACACCGAGGGCCCCGAGCTCCGCTTGATCACCTGCGGCGGGGAGTTCAACAGCGACAGCGGGCACTACGTGAACAACACCGTGGTCTTCGCCCGCCAGGTGCAGGCATGACGGCCCGCGCCGGACGCCGGACGCTCGCGACCGTGCTGGCGTGTCTCGGCCTGCTGCTGGCGGCGCACGTCGCCGGTGCCGCGAACGCGTCTGCCCACACCGAGCTGGTCTCGACCGCGCCCGCCGACGGCGGTCAGCTGACGACGGCCCCGACCGACGTCACGCTCACGTTCAGCCAGCCGGTGGGCACCGAGCTGGCCCGGGTCGAGGTCACCGGGCCGGCCGGCGACGCGCTGCAGGACGGCGACCCTCAGGTGGACGGCGCGACCGTCGCGCAGAGCCTGATGCCGCTGGACGACGGCGGCGCCTACACCGTCACCTGGCGCGTCGTCGCCGCCGACGGCCACCCGATCTCCGGCACGTTCTCGTTCACGTTCACCGGCGACACCGACGACCCGCCGTCGGCGTCCGCCGCGCTGCCCGACGACACGGCGCCCAC
>DASROP010000119.1:0-7308 GCA_035646835.1 Actinomycetales bacterium
GACCACCACGGCGCGGTTGCGCAGTTGGCCGGCCGACACCGTGATCTCCCGGCTGGTCATCTCCCCGGAGTTACCGTCGTCGACTGGCTCGCCGGTACCAACCCGGCCGACCGTGCCGAACACCGCCACGGTGCCGTGGGGGCCGGTGGCCGCCAACTCGGTCACGGCCGCGTCGGCCGCCGCCAGGAACTCAGGTTTGAGCAACAGGTCCTCGGGTGGGTAGCCAGTGATGGCCAGTTCGGTGAACACGACCAGGTCGGCACCCAGGCCGGCGGCTTCGTGCCAGACGGCCCGGATGGCGGCGACGTTGCCGTCGATGTCCCCGACGCGGGTAGCGAGTTGGGCCATGGCGACACGGATGGGCATCACGGGTCCTTGTGCATGTCTGGGCGCGCCACACGCTACCCGCGGCCCATACCGCGATGCCGCTTCCGGGGGCGGTCCTGGCGGGGTCAAGGGCCCCCGGTCACGGGACTGACCCGGACGCACACCACGTCTGGCACCACCCCGTTAGGCTGCATGTCAGGACTCCGGGACCCAGCCACCAGGACACGGTGTGGACAGACAGCAGGAGTACGTGCTGAGGACGGTCGAGGAGCGCGACGTGCGTTTCATTCGTCTGTGGTTCACCGACGTGCTCGGGTTCCTCAAGTCGGTGGCCATCGCCCCGGCCGAGCTCGAGGGCGCGTTCGCCGAGGGCATCGGCTTCGACGGCAGCGCGATCGAGGGCCTCGCCCGCGTGTTCGAGGCCGACATGCTGGTGCGGCCCGACCCGAGCACGTTCCAGGTGCTGCCGTGGCGGAGCGAGGGTGAGGGCGTCCAGGGCACGGCGCGGATGTTCTGCGACATCCTCACCCCGGACGGCGAGCCCGCCTTCGCGGACCCGCGTCACGTCCTCAAGCGCACGCTGGGCCGGGCCGCCGACGCCGGCTTCACCTTCTACACGCACCCGGAGATCGAGTTCTACCTGTTCGAACGCGACTCCGGAGGGCTGGCGGACGGGCGTCCCCCCGTCCCGGTCGACAGCGCGGGGTTCTTCGACCACGTGCCGCACGGCACCGCGCACGACTTCCGCCGGGCCGCGATCACGATGCTGGAGGCGATGGGGATCTCGGTGGAGTTCAGCCACCACGAGGGCGGTCCGGGCCAGAACGAGATCGACCTGCGGTACGCCGACGCGCTGTCGACGGCCGACAACATCATGACCTTCCGCACCGTGATCAAGGAGGTGGCGCTGGAGCAGGGCGTCTACGCCACCTTCATGCCCAAGCCGCTGGCCGACCAGCCCGGCACCGGCATGCACACGCACATGTCCCTGTTCGAGGGCGACCGCAACGCCTTCTACGAGGCCGGCGCCGAGTACCAGCTGTCCGCGACGGCGCGGCGGTTCATCGCGGGGCTGCTGCGCCACAGCGCCGAGATCGCGGCGGTCACCAACCAGTTCGTCAACTCCTACAAGCGGCTCTGGGGCGGGGGAGAGGCTCCGTCGCACATCTGCTGGGGGCACAACAACCGGTCCGCGCTGATCCGGGTGCCGATGTACAAGCCCGGCAAGAGCCAGTCGGTGCGGATCGAGCACCGGGCCCTCGACGCGGCCGCCAACCCCTACCTCGCCTACGCCGTCCTGCTCGCCGCCGGCCTCAAGGGCATCGAGGAGGACTACGAGCTGCCGGCCGGAGCCGAGGACGACGTGTGGGCGCTGACCGACGCCGAGCGGCGCGCGCTCGGGATCAGGCCGCTGCCCGGCAGCCTGGAGCAGGCGATCGAGGTGATGGAGGACTCGGAGCTGGTCGCCGAGACCCTCGGTGAGCACGTCTTCGACTTCGTCCTGCGCAACAAGCGCCAGGAGTGGCAGGACTACCGCCAGCAGGTGACACCGTTCGAGCTGCGCCGCTACCTGCCGGTGCTGTGAGCCGCGCGACCCCGAGGGTGCTCGTCGTCGAGCAGTCCGACAGCGCCCCCCTCGGCCGGCTGGCCGCGCTGGACGGCCTGGACGTCGTCCGCCCCCACCACGGCGAGGCCGTGCCCACCTCGACCGAGGGCCTCGACGGCCTGGTGGTGCTCGGCGGCCACATGGCCGCGTGGGAGGACGACGACGCCCCCTGGCTGCCGGCGACCCGGCAGCTGCTGCTCGAGGCTGTCCGGCACGGGACCCCGACGTTCGGCGTGTGCCTCGGCGCGCAGCTGCTGGCGATGGCCTGCGGGGGAACCGTGGAGCGGGCGCCGGACGGCCCCGAGGTCGGCGTCCTGTCCGTCCACGTGACGGACGCCGGCCGCGCCGACGTCCTGACCGGCACCCTGCCGCCGTCCTTCGTGGCGCCGCAGGCGCACCACGACGCGGTCGTCGAGCTGCCGCCGGGCGCGGAGCTGCTCGCGACCAGCGTGGCCTACCGCCACCAGGCGTTCAGGCTCGGCGACTCCGCGTGGGGGGTGCAGTACCACCCGGAGGCCACGGCGGACGTCTTCGCCGGCTGGATGGCCAAGGACGTCGAGGTCCTCGCGGCCCGGGGCACCGACCCCGCCTCGGCGATCAAGGACTTCGCGGCCGCCGAGGACGAGCTCGCGGCGACCGCGTGCGCGCACGTCGGCGCGTTCGCCGGCGTGGTGAGGGCGCGCCGGGGATGAGCGCCGGACGGCGGCGCGAGCGGTCCGGGGACATCGCCCGGCTGGGGTTCCGCGACGCCGACCGGGCCGAGTCGTTGGTGGCCGATCCCGCCTTGCACGGCCTGGTGGACCTGGCGGACGTGCTCGCCGACGACCTGCTCCGTGCGGTGTGCCGGACCGCCGACCCGGACCTGGCGCTGCTCGGCCTGGTCCGCCTGATGGATGCCGCCTGCGAGCAACCGGCCGCGTCGGTGGACCGGCTTCGCGACGTGCTGAGCACCGGGGGAGGCGAGCGCGACCGGCTGCTGGCCGTCCTCGGCGCCTCGAGGGCGCTGGGGGACCAGCTGACCCGTCACCCGGAGCAGTGGCAGGCGCTGGCCGTCGCCGGCTCACCGGCGCCGGGCGAGGCGCGCCGCCGGCTCCTGAGCGCCGTCGGGGCGGATCCGGACGACGACGTCCCGGTGGCGTCGTCCGGCGGGGTGGAGGTGGCCGACGCGCTGCGCGTCGCCTACCGGCACCAGGTGCTGACGCTCGCCGGGCGCGACCTGGCCGGGCGCGACCCGCTCCGCGACGTCGAGGCCGTGAGCCGCGATCTCGCCGACCTCGCCGGCGCCGCCCTGGAGGCAGGGCTAGCGATCGCGAGGGCCGACCTGGAAGGGCATGGCCGTCAGTGCCGCATCGTCGTGATCGCGATGGGCAAGTGCGGCGGCGAGGAGTTGAACTACGTCAGCGACGTCGACGTGGTCTACGCGGTCGAGCCGGTCGACGGCGTCGAGGAGACCGAGGCGCTCGCGGTCGGGACCCGCCTCGCGTCCGGCCTCGCGCGAGCCTGCTCCGCGGTCACGCCGGAGGGTTCGTTGTGGCCCGTGGACGCCGCGCTGCGCCCCGAGGGCAAGGACGGGCCGCTGGTGCGCACGGTCGCCAGCCACCGGGCGTACTACGAGCGGTGGGCGTCCACCTGGGAGTTCCAGGCACTGCTGAAGGCGCGGCCGGTCGCCGGGGACGCTGCCCTCGGCCAGGAGTACCTGTCGGCGATCGGGCCGCTCGTGTGGCAGGCAGCCGACCGGGACCACTTCGTCGAGGACGTGCAGTCCATGCGCCGCCGTGTCGAGGCGCACGTGCCCGCCGACGACGTCGAGCGGCAGCTCAAGCTCGGGCCCGGCGGGCTCCGCGACGTCGAGTTCAGCCTCCAGCTGCTTCAGCTCGTGCACGGCCGGACGGACTCCACGCTGCGGGCCGCGAACACGTTCGAGGCGCTCGCCGTCCTCTCCGAGCGCGGCTACGTCGGCCGGGACGACGCCGCCGCGCTGGACACCGCCTACCGCTTCCTCCGCGTGCTCGAGCACCGCGTGCAGCTGTACCGGATGCGACGCACGCACGTGCTCCCGACGGCGGACGACGACCTGCGTCGTCTCGCGCGCGCCAGCGGGCTGGAGGGGACCGGGCACCTGGAGAAGCGGTGGCGTGAGACGCGGGTCGAGGTGCGGCGGCTGCACGAGCGGCTCTTCTACCGGCCCCTGCTGGCCGCCGCCGCCCGCCTGTCCACGGACGAGGTGCGGCTGACCCCGGACGCCGCCCGGGTCCGCCTGCAGGCACTCGGCTACCGCGACCCAGCCGGGGCGCTGCGCCACATCCAGTCGCTGACCGACGGGGTGAGCCGCCGCGCGGCGATCCAGAAGCAGCTGATGCCGGTGATGCTCGGGTGGTTCGCGGACGGGGCGGACCCGGACGCCGGCCTGCTGGCCTTCCGCCGGGTCAGCGACCAGCTCGGCAGCACCCACTGGTACCTGAAGATGCTCCGCGACTCCGGCGCGGCCGCCGAACGCATGGCGCACATGCTCGCGAGCTCGCGGCTGGCCGCCGACCTGCTCGAGCGCGGGCCCGAGTCGACCCGCTGGCTGGGGGCGGACGACGAGCTCGCGCCGCGGGGCCGCGACGCGCTGCGCACCGAGGTGGCCTCCGCCGTCAGGCGGGCCGAGGACGTCGCCGCCGGGGTGAGGACGGCGCGCGCCGTCCGCCGCCGCGAGGTGCTGAGGACGGCGGCGGCCGACCTGGCGGGGCTGCTCGGTCCCGAGCACGTGCGGATGGCGCTCACGGACGCCACGGTCGCCGCCATCGAGGGCGCGCTGCAGGCGGTCACGCTGGCGGCCGTCGGCCGACGGGGCGGACCGCTGCCGGTGCGGCTGGCCGTGATCGGGATGGGACGGCTGGGCGGGGGCGAGCTGGGGTACGGCAGCGACGCCGACGTGGTGTTCGTGCACTCGCCGGTCGACGGGGCCGATGAGGGCGAGGCGCAGGAGGTGGCGCAGCAGGTCGTCTCCGACCTGCAGAAGCTGCTGCGAGCCACCGGCGGGGAGCCGGCGGTCGAGATCGACGCGAACCTGCGCCCGGAGGGACGCAACGGACCGCTGGTGCGTTCGCTGGACTCCTACGCCGAGTACTACCGGCGCTGGTCGTTGGTGTGGGAGGCCCAGGCGCTGCTGCGGGCCGTGCCGGTCGCCGGCGACCCGGAGCTGGGTGCCGCCTTCATCGCCCTGGTCGACCCGATCCGGTACCCGGAGCGGGGGCTGTCGTCGTCCGACGTCCGGGAGGTCCGGCGGGTGAAGGCGCGCATCGAGTCCGAGCGGCTGCCGCGGGGCGTCGACCCGCGGCGCCATCTCAAGCTCGGCCCGGGAGGTCTCGCCGACGTCGAGTGGGTCGCGCAGCTGCTCCAGCTGCGGCACGCCGGCGACACGCCCTCCCTGCGGACCGCCCGGACGACGGGGGCCCTGCGGGCGGCGGCGGACGCCGGCCTGATCGACGCGTCGGACGCCACCGTGCTGGTCGAGGCGTGGGAGGCGGCCTCGGCGTTGCGTGACGCCGTGACCCTCTGGCGCGGCAGGGCCCAGGACGTCGTCCCGACGGATCGTCGCGAACTGGACGGTGCGGGGCGCCTCCTGGGCTACCCTCCGGGCTCAGGGGGACTCCTGGAAGAGGACCACCGTCGCCGAACTCGGAGGGCGCGGAGCGTCGTGGAGAGAGTGTTCTACGCGTGAGCACGACCGCTCACGGCGGCGCGCGCCCCGTCGGGTTCGGCGTGGTGCTGCGTCATCGCGAGTTCGCGGCCGTGCTGGCCGCGAAGGTGCTCTCCGACTGGGGTGACCACGTCGCGAGGGTGGCGATCGCGGCCCTGATGCTGCAGGTCAGCGGGTCGGTCACGCTGTCGGCCGCGACGTTCGCGATCAGCTGGCTGCCGAGCATCTTCGGCCAGGCGCTGCTCGGTCCGTACGCCGACCGGCTGCCCCGGCGGCAGCTGATGATCGTCTGCGACGCGCTGCGTGCCGCGCTGGTGCTGATGCTGTTCGCCGCGGTGGTGAGCGAGCTGCCGCTGGCGCTCGTCCTCGGGCTGCTCTTCCTGATCGAGCTGGTGGGGTCACCGTTCTTCGCCGCCAACACCGCTCTGCTCACGGACGTCTTCGACAACCCGCGGCACTTCATGACCGCGAACGCCCTGCTGCGCGTGGTCGGCCAGTTCAACCAGGTCGTGGGCCTGGCCGTCGGCGGCCTCCTGATCGCCCTGGTCGGCGTGGACGGCTCGCTGCTGCTGGACGCGGTGACCTTCGCTGTCTCCGGTGTCCTGCTGTTCGCGTTCGTGCGGTCACGCCCCGCGGCCGCGGAGGGCGGCGTCCCGGGACTGGCGGACCTCTGGCTGGACGTCAAGATGGGCGCCTCCCACCTGCGGGACGACGTCCCCCTGCGTTCCCTGATGCTGCTCGCCTGGGGGATGACGATCGTCTTCGTGGCCCCGGAGGCGGTGGCCCTGGCCTACGCGCAGGTCCATGGCGAGTCCTCCCGGGTCGGCGGGCTGCTCCTCGCGGCGCCGCCTGCCGGCGCGGTGATCGGCGTGCTGACCCTGAACCGCTGGGACTCCGAGTCCCAGGTGCGCCGGATCCTGCCGATGGCGGCCTGCTCGGGGCTGCCGCTCCTGCTCGTCGCCTTCGACCCGGTCTGGTACGTGGCCGCCGTCCTGTTCGTGCTGTCGGGTAGCTGCACGGCCTTCATGATCCCGCTGCTGGGGACGTTCACCGTGCTCGCGCCGGACGCACTCAAGGGACGGCTCAACGGCCTGGCCGGCGCGGGTTTCTCCCTGGTGACGGTGCTCGGCTACCTGGCCACCGGCATCGTCGCCGACCTCACCTCGCCGAGCTTCGCCATCACTCTCGGTGGTGCCCTGGGCTGCCTCGTTCTGGCGTGGTTGTACCCGGGGTGGCCGCGCCGGGAGATCCGGCGCGCGACCGAGACGGCGTTCCACCGCGGCGACTGAGCCCGACCACGGCGAGGGCGACCGCCGGCAGCAGGAACATCCCTATCGACGCGATGGCCGCCACCGAGGCCACAGAGAGCACCGCGAGCGCGCCGAGGGCAACCCGTCGGTCGGCCCGGGCAGCGGCCCACGTCGCGAGCACCACAGCCGCGAGGAGCAGGAGCAGG
The DNA here is from genome assembly GCA_035646835.1 of Actinomycetales bacterium. Lineage (GTDB taxonomy): Bacteria > Actinomycetota > Actinomycetes > Actinomycetales > DASROP01 > DASROP01. The sequence goes on from DASROP010000119.1 coordinate 7,075, forward strand.
TACCACACGGCAGGACCGCCGCCCTGGGCCGCGATCAGCGCCGTGTAGGCGCCGAGGTACGCGAGCGTCCAACCGGCCGCGCCGACGAGCCACCAGTTCCGCACCCTCTCAGCATGCCTCAGCTGGTGTCTGGCCGGTTCTCGACGGGCAGGTTGAGGTGCATCTGTTGGCCAAGTCGTCTGTTGTCGGTGATGGCGTCGTGGACGGTGTTGCGGATCGGTCTCTGGAGGGGGT
>DASROP010000120.1:0-7571 GCA_035646835.1 Actinomycetales bacterium
GTCACCGACTACACGGTGTTCGAGGACACCACCGTCGAGAACATCGGGTTCGTGGTCGGCAGCCTCCTCGGTCTGCTGCTGCTCGTCGTCGGCTCGCTGCTGCTGGGTATCGCGTGGCTCCGGGCCGCGGGTGCACCCCGGCTGGGTTCGTGGATGATCCTGCTCGCGCTGCCCGGGATGGCGGCGCTCGGCGCGCTCGGCTTCGGAAACCTGCCCAGCATGCCGATCGCCTGGTTCTGCCTCGCGTGGCTCGCGCTGGGTCGGCACCTCATCGGGGTCCGCGCTGATCCCGGCCGGAAGATTTCTCGTTCCGGCTCTTGACCGGAGTATGTTCAGACGGTCTACTAACAAACATGACCATCGACCGGGCACCCCGACGTCCGCTCCGGCCGACCACCAAGGCCCTGCCGGAGGACGCCCGCCGGCACAACCGGTCCCTGGTCCTGCAGACGCTGTTCCGGGGCGGCCCGATGAGCCGGGCGGACCTGGCTCGGCTCACGCACCTGACCCGCGTCACGACCTCCGAGCTGGTCGGGGAGCTCTTGGACGCCGGGCTCCTCGTCGACCTCGGCACGAGGACCGAGAGCCGGGTGGGCAAGCCGGCCACGCTGGTCGGCATCCGTCAGGACGCGGCGGAGATCGTGTCGTTGGACCTGTCCGACTCCCAGCAGCTGCGGGGCGCGCTCGTGGACCTCACCGGGACGGTGACGGAGCACCGGTCCGTCCCCTGGGGCTCCCGGACCGGCGCGGACGCCCTGTCACTGGTGCAGGACCTGGCGGCGGAGCTGAAGGAGGTCGCCGACCGGCCCGTACTGGGGGTTGGCGTCGGCAGCCCCGGGGTCGTCGACCCGCGCGGTGTCGTCGTCGAGGCACCGAACCTCGACTGGTACGGGCTCGACCTCGCGGCCGACCTCGGCACGTTCCTGCAGCTGCCCGTCCACGTCGCCAACGACGCCAACGCCTCCGCCCTCGGGGAGCACACCTTCGGGGGCTCGACCGGCTCCGGGCTGCTCGTGGTCACGGTCGGGCAGGGGGTCGGCGCAGGCCTGCTGCTCGACGGCGGACTGCTGCTCGGCGACCACTTCGCCGCGGGCGAGATCGGCCACGTGATGGTCGTCGAACGCGGCGAGACCTGTGCCTGCGGCAGGCAAGGGTGCCTGGAGACCGTGCTGGCCGCTCCCCTGCTGCGAGCACGCCTCGCGTCCGCGTCCACCGCCGATCGGCACCGGGTCCTGACCTCGGCAGGACGCCGGCTGGGCGGCGCCCTGGCCCCTGTCGTGAGCACGCTGAACCTCGGGGAGGTCGTCCTGTCCGGGCCCGCCGACCTGCTCGACGGCCCGCTGCGTGACGCCACCGTCGCAGAGCTGCGCCGCCGCACCCTGCCGGTGGTCGCCGACCACCTGACCGTCCGACTGTCCCTGCTCGGTGAGGACCTCGTCCTCGCCGGCGCCGCCGTCCTCGTGCTCACGGGAGAGCTCGGGGTGTCTTGACCCGCATGCCGGTGGCCGTCGACCGACGGGCGCCCATCACCTGGAGGTACCGATGAGAGTGACCCGATGGTCAGCGGTGGGCATTGCCGCCGTCCTGGCCCTGTCCGCGTGCGGCACCGGTGACGGCGACGGCACTGACACCGACACCGAGCCGGCGGCCAACGAGGCCACCGAGCCCGCCGAGATCCGCCTGTGGCTCAACGGTGCCGACACCCCCGACGCCGCCCGCGACTGGCTGACCACCGCGTTCGAGGACGCCAACCCCGGCTCGACACTCGTGATCGAGGAGCAGCAGTGGGAGGGACTGGTCGAGCGGCTCACCACGTCGCTCTCCAGCGCCTCGGAGTCGCCGGACGTCGTGGAGGTCGGCAACACGCAGGCCGCCACCTTCACGACCGTCGGCGCGTTCGCCGACCTGACCGACCAGCTCGGCGACCTGGGTGGCGACGACCTCCTGCCAGGGTTCGTCGAGGCCGGTTCGGCCGACGGCAAGACCTACGCGGTCCCCTACTACGCCGGGTCGAAGTTCATCTTCTACCGCACCGACCTGCTCGAGGCGTCCGGGCTGTCCGTGCCGACCACGATGGACGAGTTCGTGGACACCGCCGTCCAGCTCAAGCAGGACAACCCCGAGCCGGCCAACTTCTCGGGCTTCTGGCTCCCGGGTCAGGACTGGCGCAACGGGGTCTCGTTCATCTGGGACGCCGGGGGCGAGCTGGCCGTGCAGGACGGCGGGCAGTGGCAGGGCGCGCTGTCGAGCGAGGAGTCGCTTGCCGGTCTGGAGACGGTGCAGACGCTCTTCCTCGAGGCGTCCGGTGCCGCCAAGGACGGCAACGAGGCCGACCCGCAGGTGCCGTTCTGCGCCGGTGAGGTGGCGATGCTCTCCGCGCCCGGCTGGCTCGGCGGCGTCCTGTCCGACCCCGCGACCGGGTGCCCGGACATGATGGCCAACGTCGGTGTCTTCGCGCTCCCCGGGTCCTCCGGCGAGGCTGCACCGGTGCTGCTCGGCGGCTCGAACATCGCCGTGTCGGCGAACTCGCAGCACCCCGAGCTCGCGAAGAGCCTGGTCGCGCTGATGCTCAGCGAGGACTACCAGACGATCCTGGCCGAGAACGGACTGACACCTGCGTTGCAGTCGCTGGCGCCGCTGCTCGGCGACGACGAGAACGCCCAGGCCACGATCGAGGCGGCCTCGAACGCGAAGCTCACCCCGCCGGCCGCCGGCTGGGCGACCGTCGAGGGGAGCCGGGTCCTCGAGGATCTCTTCGTGGGCATCGCGAGCGGTGGTGACATCGAGGCGCTGGCCGAGCAGGCCGATGCGTCGATCACCGAGTCGCTGGCAGGCTGACCACTCCGGCGGGGGCGGCGCCGGTGCGCGCCGCCCCCGCTCCGTCACCCGCGACGACGGGAGGTGATCACCCGTGACCCAGTCGGTGCGCTCGACCAGACTCGGTGGACCGTTCCTGCCGCAGGGCCTGCTGGCGCCGGCGATCGGCGTCCTCGCCCTCGCCCTCGCCTACCCGCTCGGCCGCCAGGTCCTGATGTCGTTGCAGGAGTACGGCCTGGCCCAGCAGTTCGGCGAGCCGGCCGAGTGGGTGGGCCTGGCCAACTACCGCGCGCTCGTCACCGATTCCTACCTCTGGGGCGTGGTCGCGCGGTCGGTCGCATTCTGCCTCGTCAACGCGGCCGTCACGATGGCACTGGGTGTGGCGGTGGCCGTGCTGCTGACCACGGTGTCCAAGGTCGTGCGCCTGATCACGCAGATCGGCCTGCTGCTGGCCTGGGCGATGCCGGTGCTGGCGGTGCTGACGGTCTGGCAGTGGATGTTCGACACCCAGTACGGCGTCGTCAACTGGTTGCTCTCCCAGGGCGGACTCGTGCAGTTCCAGGGGCACTCCTGGCTGATCGAGCCGCTGTCGTTCTACCTCGTCGCCACGATCATCGTGGTCTGGATGAGCGTGCCCTTCGTCGTGTTCACGGTCTACGCCGGGCTCATGCAGGTGCCGGCCGAGACCGTGGAGGCGGCACAGATCGACGGCGCCGGCGCCTGGCAGCGGTTCCGGCACGTCGTCGTCCCAGCCATCCGTCCCGTGCTGCTCGTCGTCGGCCTGCTCCAGGTGATCTGGGACCTGCGGGTCTTCACGCAGATCTACGTGCTGCAGGAGGCGGGCGGTGTGTCGCGGGAGACCAACCTGATCGGGACCTACGTGTACCGGCTCGGGATCGCCGAGGGGGACTTCGGGACCGCCTCCGCGGTGGCGATCTTCATGCTCGCCCTCACCGTGCTGCTCACCTTCGGTTACGTGCGCCGGATGCTGCGGGCGGAGGGGCCGTGAGCCAGACCACGAAGGTCGCGCCGACCCCGTCCGCCGCGCTGCCGCCGTCCGCCCCACCGATGCGCCGACGTCGGCCGCGCCGCGGCCGGCAGGCAGGCCTCGACCTGCTCGCGTTGCTCGTGTTCGCCTGCGCGGTCTTCCCGGTCTACTGGATGGTGAGCTCGTCGTTCCTGCCCGGCAACAAGATCCGCGCGACCGAGCCGACCCTCTTCCCCGCTCCGGGAACGCTCGAGAACTACCGCCGGGTCTTCACCGAGGGCTCGTTCACCTCGTCCCTGACGGTGAGCCTTTCGGTGACCGCGCTCACCATCGTCGTGGCGCTCGTGTTCGCCTTCCTGGCGGCCCTGGCCGTCTCCCGCTTCCGGTTCACCGGGCGGAAACAGTTCGTGCTCGCGGTGCTGGTGATCCAGATGATCCCGGCCGAGGGGCTGTTCATCTCCCAGTACAAGATGCTGGAGGGTTGGAACCTGCTCAACACCGTGACGGGCCTGACGCTGGTGTACGTCGCGGGCGTCCTCCCGTTCACGATCTGGACCCTGCGTGGGTTCGTCGACGGGGTCCCGATCGAGCTCGAGGAGGCGGCGATGACCGACGGCTGCAGTCGTCCGCGCGCCTTCTTCACCATCACGTTCCCGTTGCTGGCCCCGGGTCTGGTTGCCACCGGGATCTTCGGGTTCATCCAGGCCTGGAACGAGTTCACGCTCGCGCTCGTGGTGATGACCAGACCCGAGAACCAGACGCTGCCGGTCTGGCTCCGCACCTTCACCGATGTCAACCGTGGCACCGACTGGGGAGGCATCATGGCCGGTTCCACGCTGATCGCCGTCCCCGTCGTGGTCTTCTTCCTGATCGTCCAGGGCAGGTTGGCCTCGGGACTCGTCTCCGGCGCGGTGAAGGGATGAGCGACGGGGTGTGGGCCGGCCTCGACATCGGTGGCTCGAAGGTCCATGGGGTCGCGCTGGACGACGAGGGCACGGTGCTCGGACAGGTCCGGCTGCGTTCCGCGCAGGGTGCCGACGGTGTCGTCGCCACGGCGTCGCTGGCTCTCGCTCGGCTGCGCGCGCTCCCCGCCGTCGCCGACCGTCCCCTGCTCGGCGTGGGAGCGGGGGTGCCCGGTGTCGTGGACGCCGGGCACGTCAGCCACGCGGTGAACCTCGGTCTCGGGGCCGACCGCCTGGCCCTCAGGGACGGCATCGCGGCCACCGCGGGGTGCCCCGTCGTCGTGGAGAACGACGTGAACGCCGCGGCCCTCGGCGCGTGGCACGCGCTGGGCACTGACGTCAGTGACCTGGCATACCTCAGCATCGGTACCGGCCTGGCGGCCGGGGTGGTGCTCGGTGGGCGGCTTCGGCGAGGCACCCGCGGGGCGGCCGGCGAGATCGGCCACGTCCCCATGGACCCGGCCGGGCCAGCGTGCCCCTGCGGCCAGCGGGGCTGCCTCGAGGTGCTCGCGTCAGGGACGGCGATCTCGCGCCGGTGGCCGGTCCCCGACGGTGGCAACGCCGCGTTCTCGCTGTTCGACGCCGCGGACGGTGGTGACCCCGAAGCGAGCCGCATCAGGGACGAGGTCGCAGACCATCTCGCGGCCGCCGTCCGCCTCCTCGTGCTGACGCTCGACGTCGAGCTCGTCGTCCTGGGGGGCGGCGTCGCCGACGTGGGCACCCGGCTCCGCAAGGCGGTCTCGGCAGCCCTGGTCCGGCAGCAGCAGGGAGCTCCGTTCCTGCGAGCACTCGACCTCGCCGCGCGCGTGGTGCTTCCTGCCGGAGGCAGGCCTCTCGGCGCCGTCGGCGCCGCCCTCGCCGGACGGGCGTGGACCCACGACGACGTCGTCGCCGCGCCGATCGGGTCCTGACACCGTGGAGGTCGTCGTCCTCGAGTCGGCTGCAGCGGTCGCGCACCTCGTCACCGACGCCGTCTGCGCCCTGCTGCGGCGGCGCCCGGACGCGGTGCTCGGCCTCGCGACGGGGTCGAGCACGTCCGCCGTCTACGACGAGCTCGTCGACCGCTTCCGTCGCAGGGAGGTGAGCTTCGAGCGCGCACAGGGCCTCCTGCTCGACGAGTACGTCGGACTCCCGGCCGGGCACCCACAGCGGTACGACGCCGTCATCAGACGCACGTTCACCTCCCACGTCGACCTGGCGCCGGGTGCGCTGCAGGGCCTGGACGGGGGCGCGGTGGACTCCGAGGCCGAGTGCCGGCGCTACGAACGGGCGATCGCTGCGGCGGGAGGCATCGACCTGCAGCTGCTCGGGATCGGGCGCGACGGCCACCTCGGCTTCAACGAACCGGGCTCGTCCCTCGGCTCGCGGACACGGCTGAAGACCCTGACGGCGGCCACACGTGACGACAACGCGAGGTTCTTCGCTCCCGGTGAGTCCGTGCCGAAACACGTGCTGACGCAAGGTCTCGCGACCATCGGCGAGGCCCGTCACCTCGTGCTCGTGGCCACCGGGGAGGTCAAGGCGGACGCCGTCGCGGCAGCCGTCGAGGGACCGCTGACCGCCTCGTGTCCCGCGTCCGTGCTGCAGCTGCACCCGCATGCCACCGTCGCCCTCGACGAGGCGGCGGCGTCGCGCCTTCGTCGCCTCGGCTACTACCGGCAGACGTTCGCCGACAAGCCCTCGTGGCAGGACATCTGAGGTGGGCAGCGAACGGCTCGTGGACGCGTGCCTGCTGCCCGGCTTCGCTGGCGCCGAGCTGCCGGACTGGGTACGGCAGGCCCTCGACGGCGGGCTCGCCGGCGTGACCCTCTACGGCCACAACCTCACCGACCCGGAGGCGGTGCACCGGCTGGCCGCCCACGTGCACGACTGTCGCCCGGACGCCCTGGTCGCGCTCGACGAGGAGGGCGGGGACGTGACGCGGCTGGACTACCGCGCCGGCAGCGCCTACCCCGGCAACCTCGCCCTCGGCGAGCTGGACGACGAGGCCTCGACGTACGCGGTCGCCACGGCGATCGCCGCGGACCTGCGCGACGCCGGTGTCGACGTCGACCTGGCGCCCTGCATCGACGTCAACAGCGACCCGGACAACCCGGTGATCGGGGTCCGGTCCTTCGGTGCCTCCCCTGAGCGCGTCGCGCGGCACGGGGCGGCGTTCGTCCGCGGCCTGCAGGACGGCGGTGTCGCTGCGGTGGTCAAGCACTTCCCGGGTCACGGGGCCACCACGGTGGACTCCCACCTCGCACTCCCCCGCGTGGCCGACACCGAGGAGGTGCTGCGGGTTCGCGACCTGCCGCCGTTCGTCGCGGCCGTCGCAGCCGGTGCGCTCGGGGTGATGACTGCCCACGTCGTGTTCGAGACGCTGGACGAGCAGCCGGCGACGCTGAGCCGGCGGGTGCTGACCGGCCTGCTGCGCGACGAGCTCGGCTTCGACGGCGTGGTGGTCACCGACGCGCTCGACATGGCCGGGGTCCGTGCGGCGCACGGCATCGACGACGCCGCCGTCCTGGCTCTCGTCGCCGGGGACGACCTGCTGGTGCTCGGAGCGGAGGACGGCGAGACCCATCGCGCCGACGTCCACCGCGCCGCCGCCGCGGCGGTGGCCGACAGCAGACTGGCCACGGGTCGCCTGGAGGACGCCGCGGCCAGGGTGCGCACCCTGGCCGCCCACGTCGCCAGGAACACGACGGCGGGGCGTCCGGCGTCCGACGTCGGTCTGGAGGCGGCCCGGCGCGCGGTGCGATCGTTCGGTGCCCTCCCCCTCGCCGGGCCCGCCGTGGTCGCCGAGCTGCGCGGGACGACGA
>DASROP010000121.1:0-2064 GCA_035646835.1 Actinomycetales bacterium
GACCAGGGCCACCGAGCTGGGAGGCCAGCTGGTCAGACCGGCGCAGGACACCCCGTTCGGGCGGATGGCGGTGCTCGCCGGGCCGGCCGGCGAGTGGTTCGCGGTGATGAGCCAGGCGGCGGACCAGCCTCCGCAACCCTGACGGCCCCGGCCCCTAGGGTGCCTGGAAGGGCACGGTGGCCGGCCGACAGGGGACGACGATGGGCCAGTTCGCGGACGACGTCCGCGGGTTCGGCGCGTCGTGCCAGCAGCGGCTGACGGTCACCGGCGACCCCGAGGCGGCGATCCGCACACCGATCGAGCACCTGCTCGAGGCCGCCGCGACGATGCTGGGCAAGGCCCTCGTCCCCCACAGCGAGTCCCGCCTCGACGAGCTCCAGGTGCGCCCCGACTTCGCGATGCGCGTCGACGGCGCGATCTGCGGGTACGTCGAGGTGAAGCGGCCGGGTGCCGCGCTGGACCCCGACGGCTTCACCGGCCACAACCGCAGACAGTGGGAACGGCTCCGCGAGCTCCCGAACCTCCTGTACACCAACGGAACGCACTGGCGGCTCTACCGCGACGGTGAGCTGCTCGGCGATCCCGTGGATCTCGAGGGCGACCTGCGGACGGCGGGGGCGTCGCTCGACGGGGACGTCGCCGGCCTGGAGCGCCTGCTGCGCGACTTCCTGCAGTGGAGACCCGTACCGATCCGGTCGGTCCAGCCTCTGGTCCGGGCGGTCGCCCCGCTCTGCCGGCTGCTGCGGCAGGAGGTGGTCGACCAGCTGGCCCGCGAGCGGGCGGCCGAGCGCGCGGGGTCGCGCGGCGCGCGGCCCTTCTCGGACCTCGCCGCGGACTGGCGCGCCCTGCTCTTCCCGACGGCGGACGACGACACCTTCGCCGATGGCTACGCGCAGGCGGTGACGTTCTCGCTGCTGCTGGCACGGTCGCAGGGCATCGACGTCTCGAGCGGCGACCTCCACGCGGTCGGCCAGCAGCTGGGCACCGAGCACTCGCTGATGGGCCGCGCCCTCCAGCTCCTCACCGACCAGGTCAGCGAGACGTTCCGGGTCAGCCTCGACCTGCTGGCCAGGGTGGTCGGGGCGGTCGACTGGACGGCGATCCGCAGCCGCCGCGCGGACGCCTACCTGCACCTCTACGAGCACTTCCTGGAGGAGTACGACGACGACCTGCGCAAGGCGAGCGGCTCGTACTACACGCCGCGGGAGGTCGTCGACGAGATGGTGCGGCTGGTCGGCGACGTGCTGCGAGACCGGCTCGGCCACGACGAGGAGTTCCTCTCCGACGCCGTCACCACCGTCGACCCCGCGATGGGGACCGGCACGTTCCTGCACGCCATCCTGACGAGAGCCGGCGAGCAGGCGGTGCTCAGCGACGGCCCCGGCGCGGCGGGCTCGGTGGTGGCCGGGCTGGCTGCTCGGCTGATCGGCTTCGAGCTGCAGATGGGCCCGTTCGCGGTGGCCGAGCTGCGGGCCAGCGACCTGCTGCACTCCTTCGACGCGTCGGTCCCGTCCGGTGGGCTGCCGCTGTTCGTCACCAACACGCTCGACGACCCCGAGGTCGAGCGGACGCAGCTCGGCAACACGTACGCCGCGATCGCGCAGTCGCGGCGGCGGGCCGACCGGATCAAGTCCCGGACGCCGGTCACCGTCGTGATCGGCAACCCGCCCTACCGCGAGCGGGCCGAGGGCCAGGGCGGCTGGGTCGAGGCCGGACGCGAGGGCGAGGGCAAGGCGCCGCTCGACCACTTCCGCGCCGACGGCAACGGCCGGTACGAGTACGTGCTGAAGAACCTCTACGTGTACTTCTGGCGCTGGGGAACCTGGAAGGTCTTCGACTCCGTGCCCGACGACAGCGCCGGCGTCGTCTGCTTCATCACCACCGCGGGGTACCTCCGGGGCCCCGGGTTCAAGGGGATGCGCGAGTACCTGCGCCGCACCTGCTCGGCCGGCTGGATCATCGACGCCTCGCCCGAGGGCCACCAGCCCGAGGTGGCCACCCGGCTGTTCCCCGGGGTGCAGCAGCCGCTGGCCGTCGGCATCTTCCTGCGTGAGCCAGGGGCGT
>DASROP010000122.1:0-8726 GCA_035646835.1 Actinomycetales bacterium
TTCACGTTCGCCTCCAGGTACGCGGCGAGTCCCTCGGGCGAGTAGCAGATCTCCATCGCGCGGCCCCCGAGCACGTAGGAGGGGCGGACGAGCAGCGGGAAGCCGACCCGCTCCGCGATCACGCCGCCCTCCTCGGCCGACAACGCGGTGCCGTACGGCGGATGCGCGATTCCCAGGCCGCTGAGCAGGGCCGCGAAGCGCCCCCGGTCCTCCGCGAGGTCGATCGCGTCGACCGGGGTCCCGAGCAGCGTCACCCCCGCCTCCTCCAGCGAGCGCGCGAGGCGGAGCGGGGTCTGCCCTCCGAACTGGACGATCACGCCCTCGGGGTTCTCGACCTCGACGACGGCGAGCACGTCCTCGGCGGTCAGGGGCTCGAAGTAGAGCCGGTCCGAGGTGTCGTAGTCCGTGGAGACCGTCTCCGGATTGCAGTTGATCATCACCGCGTCGCGCCCCGACTCGCGCACCGTCATCGCGGCATGGACGCAGCAGTAGTCGAACTCGATCCCCTGGCCGATCCGGTTCGGGCCGGACCCGAGGATGACGACCTTGCGCCGGTCGGACGGCGTCACCTCGTCCTCGTCGTCGTAGCTCGAGTAGTGGTACGGGGTGATCGCCGCGAACTCGGCTGCGCAGGTGTCGACCGTCTTGAACACCGGTCGCACCCCCAGGGCATGGCGGACGCCGCGGACGACGTCGGTGGCCATCGAGCGGAGCGAGCCGATCTGCGCGTCGGAGAAGCCGTGCCGCTTGGCGGTGCGGAGCAGGTGCTCGGTCAGCTCGGGCGCCGCGCGCACGGCGGCCGCGACCTCTTCGATCAGCAAGATCTGGTCGACGAACCACGGGTCGATGTCCGTCGCCTCGTGCACCTGCTCGACGGTCGCCCCGGCCCGCAACGCCTGCTGCACGGTGACGATCCGGCCGTCGGTGGGCGTCCGAGCGGTCTCCAGCAGGTCCCCGACGGCTGCGACGTCGTCGTCCCAGTGGAACGTCGAGCCGCTGCGCTCGAGGGACCGCAGCGCCTTCTGCAGCGCCTCGGTGAAGTTGCGCCCGATCGCCATCGCCTCGCCGACCGACTTCATCGTCGTCGTCAGGGTGGCGTCTGCCGCCGGGAACTTCTCGAACGCGAACCGGGGCACCTTGACGACGACGTAGTCCAGGGCCGGCTCGAAGCTCGCCGGGGTCGTCGCCGTGATGTCGTTGCGGATCTCGTCGAGCGTGTACCCGATGGCGAGCCGCGCCGCGATCTTGGCGATCGGGAAGCCGGTCGCCTTCGACGCCAGCGCGCTGGAGCGTGAGACCCGCGGGTTCATCTCGATCACGACGAGCCGGCCGTCGTCCGGGTTCACCGCGAACTGGATGTTGCACCCGCCCGTGTCGACACCGACCTCGCGGATGACGGCGATGCCGACGTCCCGCATGTGCTGGTACTCCCGGTCGGTCAGCGTCATCGCGGGGGCGACCGTGATCGAGTCGCCGGTGTGCACGCCCATCGGGTCGACGTTCTCGATGGAGCAGACCACCACGACGTTGTCGTGGGCGTCGCGCATCAGCTCGAGCTCGTACTCCTTCCACCCGAGGATCGACTCCTCGAGCAGCACCTCGGTCGTGGCGCTCTCGTGCAGGCCGGCTCCGGCGATGCGGCGCAGGTCCGTGTCGTCGTACGCCATCCCGCTGCCCAGGCCGCCCATCGTGAAGCTCGGCCGGACGACGACCGGGTACCCGAGGGTCTCGGCGCCGGCGAGGGCCTCGTCGAGGGTGTGGGCGATGACGCTCGTGGCCACCGTGGCCCCGCAGCGCTCGACGACCTCCTTGAACTGCCGGCGGTCCTCGCCGGCCTCGATCGCCGCGACGTTGGCGCCGATCAGCTCGACGCCGTACTTGTCGAGGACCCCGTTGGCGTGCAACGACATCGCGGTGTTGAGCGCCGTCTGCCCGCCCAGCGTCGGCAGCAGCGCGTCCGGGCGCTCGACCGCGATGATCGCCTCGACCACCTCGGGAGTGATCGGCTCGACGTACGTGGCGTCCGCGACCTCCGGGTCGGTCATGATCGTCGCCGGGTTCGAGTTCACCAGCACCACGCGGATGCCCTCGGCGCGCAGCACCCGGCAGGCCTGCGTGCCGGAGTAGTCGAACTCCGCCGCCTGCCCGATCACGATCGGGCCCGAGCCGATCACCAGGACGCTCGTGATGTCCTCCCGCCGCGGCATCAGCGGTCCCCTCGTGGGGATCGAAGTGCTTGATCACGCCCGGGGTTCTCTTCGTGATCAAGCACTTCGATCCCTGTCATCAGGGCGACGAAGCGGTCGAACAGGTAGCCGGCGTCGTGCGGGCCCGCCGCCGCCTCCGGGTGGTACTGCACCGAGAACGCCGGGACGTCGAGGCACCGCAGCCCCTCGACCACGTCGTCGTTGAGGCAGACGTGGCTGACCTCGACGCGGCCGAACTCGGTGTCGGTCGGCCCGTCGAGCGGAGCCTCGACGGCGAACCCGTGGTTGTGCGACGTGACCTCCACCCGGCCGGTGGCACGGTCGAGCACCGGCTGGTTGATCCCCCGGTGCCCGTAGCGGAGCTTGTAGGTGCCCAGCCCCAGGGCTCGGCCCAGCAGCTGGTTGCCGAAGCAGATGCCGAAGAAGGGGATCCGGCGTGCGAGCACCTGCCGCAACAGCTCGACCGGCCCGCTGCTCGCGGCCGGGTCGCCCGGGCCGTTCGAGAAGAACACGCCGTCGGGCGACACCGCCAGCACGTCGTCGAGCGTCGCCGCCGATCCCAGCACGTGCACCTCGATCCCGCGCTCGGCCATGAGCGCGGGCGTCATCGCCTTGATCCCGAGGTCCACGGCCGCGACGACGAGCCGCCGCTGTCCGACGGCGGGGACGACGTAGGGCTCGGACGTCGTCACCTCACCCGCGAGGTCGGCTCCGCTCATCGCCGGGGCGGCACGCACCACGGCGGCGAGCTCGGCGGCCGTCCGCGCGCCGATGGCGTCACCGGAGAACACGCCGACCCGCATCGCGCCCCGTTCGCGGAGGTGGCGCGTCAGCGCCCTGGTGTCGATGCCGCTGATGCCGACAACACCCGAGGAGGCGAGCTCGTCGGCCAGGGCGCGCTGGGCCCGCCAGGACGACGTCCGCCTCGCGGGGTCGCGGACGACGAAGCCCGACACCCAGATCCGGCGCGACTCGGCGTCGGCGTCGTTGACCCCGGTGTTGCCGATGTGCGGCGCAGTCATCACGACGACCTGCCGGTGGTAGGAGGGGTCGGTGAGTGTCTCCTGGTAGCCGGTCATCGCGGTGCAGAAGACGGCCTCGCCGACCGTCGTCCCCTTCGCGCCGTACGCCTGACCCGCGAAGGTGCGCCCGTCCTCCAGCACCAGGAGTGCCTCGGTCACGCGTCGGCCCCGACCAGGGGGTGAGCGCTGACGCCGTCCAGCACCGTGGGCACGCCGCGGAGGAACGTGGCCACGACCCGCCCGGGCAGCTCGCGGCCGGCGAACGGGCTGTTGCGGCCCTGGGTCGCCATCTGCCCCACCGCGACGGTCCGCCGAGCGGCCGGGTCGACCAGCGTCACGTTCGCCGGCTCACCGACGGTCAGTGGTCGCCCGTGCCCGGCGACGCGGCCGATCAGGGCCGGCGCGTGCGACATCACCCGCGCGACGTCGTCCCAGCCCATCAGGCCGGTCTCCACCATCGCCTCGGCGACGACGGACAGCGCGGTCTCCAGCCCGGTCATCCCCATCGCGGCGGCCGCCCACTCGCAGTCCTTGTCCTCCACCGTGTGCGGCGCGTGGTCGGTCGCCACGACGTCGATGGTGCCGTCGGCAAGGCCGGCACGCACCGCGTCGACGTCTTCGGTACTGCGCAGGGGCGGGTTCACCTTGAAGACGGGGTCGTAACCGCGCACCTGCTCGTCGGTGAGCAGCAGGTGGTGCGGGGTGACCTCGGCGGTGACGGCGACGCCACGCGACTTGGCCCACCGCAGGATCTCGACCGAGCCCGCGGTCGAGACGTGGCAGACGTGCAGCCGCGACCCGACGTGGCCGGCGAGCAGCACGTCGCGCGCGATGATCGCCTCCTCCGCGACCGCGGGCCAGCCCTGCAGGCCGAGGACGCCGGACAGGGCACCCTCGTGCATCTGCGCGCCGGCCGTCAGCCGGGGCTCCTGCGCGTGCTGGGCGACCACGCCGTCGAAGGCCTTGACGTACTCCAGGGCCCGGCGCATCAGGACGGCGTCGTGCACGCAGTTGCCGTCGTCGGAGAACACCCGCACCGCCGCGGCGGAGTCGGCCATCGCACCGAGCTCGGCGAGTCGCTCCCCCGCCAGACCGACCGTGACGGCACCGACGGGCCGGACGTCGACCCAGCCGGCCCGCCGTCCCAGCCGCCAGACCTGCTCGACCACGCCGGCGGTGTCGGCCACCGGGTCGGTGTTGGCCATCGCGTGCACCGCGGTGAACCCGCCCAGCGCGGCGGCGCGCGTGCCGGACTCGACGGTCTCGGCGTCCTCACGGCCGGGCTCGCGCAGGTGCGTGTGCAGGTCGACCAGGCCCGGCAGGGCGACCAGGCCGTCGGCGTCCACGACGTCGGCGCCGCCGGCGTCCAGACCCGTGCCGACGGCCTCGATCACCCCGTCGCGCAGCAGCAGGTCGGCGGGCTCGCCACCGAGGGGACGGACGCCCCTGATGAGGTGGGCGTTCACCGGGCCTCCACCAGCTCGGGCTCCACCGCGACCAACGGGTCCGCGTCCACGGCGTCGTCGGGTTCACCGGACAGGAGCAGGTACAGGGCCGCCATCCGGACGGCGACGCCGTTGGCGACCTGCTCGACGATCGTCGAGCGGACGCCGTCCGCCGCGTCCGCGGAGATCTCCAGCCCGCGGTTCATCGGGCCGGGGTGCATCACGATCGCGTGGTCGGGCAGGAGACGCAGTCGCCGGGCGTCGAGCCCGTACCGACGGGAGTACTCGCGCGCGGAGGGGAAGAAGGCGGCGTTCATCCGCTCGCTCTGCACGCGCAGCATCATCACGGCGTCGGCACCGTCGAGGGAGGCGTCGAGGTCGTAGGACGTCGCGCAGGGCCACGACTCGACGCCCACCGGCAGCAGCGTGGGCGGCGCGACGAGGGTCACGTGGGCGCCGAGCGTGTGCAGCAGCAGCGCGTTCGAGCGGGCGACCCGGCTGTGCAGCACGTCGCCGACGACCGTGACCCGGCGTCCGGCCAGGTCCCTCCCCTGCGGGTCGTCGACGAGGCGCCGGCGCATCGTGAACGCGTCGAGCAGGGCCTGCGTGGGGTGCTCGTGCGTGCCGTCGCCGGCGTTGAGGACGCTGCCGCGCACCCAGCCGGAGTGGGCGAGGCGGTGCGGGGCGCCGGAAGCCGGGTGCCGGACGACGACGGCGTCGGCCCCCATCGCCTCGAGCGTCAGGGCCGTGTCCTTGAGGCTCTCGCCCTTGGACACGCTGGATCCCTTGGCAGAGAAGTTGATCACGTCGGCCGAGAGGCGCTTGGCGGCGGCCTCGAACGAGATGCGGGTGCGGGTGGAGTCCTCGAAGAAGAGGTTGACGACGGTCCGCCCCCGCAGTGTCGGCAGCTTCTTGATCTCCCTCTGCTGGGTAGCCGACATCTGCTCGGCGATGTCGAGCAGCTCGACCGCGGAGTCCCGGTTCAGGTCGCCGGCGGACAGCAGGTGCCTCATGAGGCGCTCCTCGCGTGGTCGTGCCCGGAATCGTGCTCGGTCAGCGGCTCGATCAGGACGGCGTCGGTGCCGTCGACCTCGTGCAGCAGGACGCTGACTCGCTCGGTGGCGGCGGTCGGGAGGTTCTTGCCGACGTGGTCGGCCCGGATCGGCAGCTCGCGGTGCCCCCGGTCGACGAGGACGGCGAGGCGGACGGCCCGGGGGCGGCCGAGGTCGGAGAGGGCGTCGAGAGCGGCGCGGATGGTGCGGCCGGAGTAGAGCACGTCGTCGACGAGGACGACGACCTTGTCGTCGATGCCACCGGCCGGCAGCTCGGTCGGCTCGATCGCCCGGGTCGGGTGCCGGCGCAGGTCGTCGCGGTGCATGGTGACGTCCAGGGAGCCCCAGAGGCTGTCGGCGTCGCCGGCGGTGGGCTCGACGCTCGCGATCCGTTCGGCGAGCCGGCGAGCCAGTGGGACCCCGCGGGTGCGGATCCCGAGGAGGACGAGGTCGTCGGCGCCCTTGTTGCGCTCGAGGACCTCGTGGGCGATCCGGGTGAGGACCCGGGCGATCTCCGGTCCTTCGAGTACCGGGCGTGCAGGCGCCATGACGGCGACTCCTTCCCCGCCTCACTGGACGGTGGTTAAAGGACTCGTTCCGGGCCGAACGCTACCAGGCCAGTCTTCGCATTCGGCTTGACGCGCCGATCACGCACCGTGACTATCTGTGGCAGGGCAATACAGCCTGTCATCATCCGTTCGACCAGTCAGGGGGGTCCGATGGCCACAGAGTATGCACGCGCGCTCGGCAGCCGACTTCGGGCCATCCGCACCCAGCAGGGTCTCTCCCTGCAGGGGGTCGAACAGAAGTCGAACGGCCACTGGAAGGCCGTCGTGGTCGGCTCCTACGAGCGGGGCGACCGGTCGGTGACCGTCCAGCGCCTCGCCGAGCTCGCCGACTTCTACGGCGTGCCCGTACAGGCGCTGCTCCCGGACACCGCGCCCAGCGGGCCGAGCGAGCCGCCGCCCAAGCTGGTCCTTGACCTCGAGCGCCTGCAGTCGGTGCCGGCCGAGAAGGCGGGCCCGTTGGCGCGGTACGCGGCGACCATCCAGGGGCAGCGCGGCGACTACAACGGCAAGGTGCTCTCGATCAGGTCGGACGACCTGAGGACCCTCGGCGTCATCTACGACATGCCTCCGGTGGCGCTCACCGAGCAGCTGATCTCGTGGGGCGTGCTGGACGCCGACGCGCGCCGGGCCGTCGCCGGGCCACCGACGAGGGACTAGACCAGCCCCGGACCAGTCAGACCAGCAGGGTCGGCTTCATCTGCAGGAGCCGGCCGAGCAGTCCGTTGACGAAGGACGGCGAGTCGTCCGTCGAGAGCGAGGCGGCGAGGTCGACAGCCTCGCTGACGGCCACGGCGTCCGGAACGTCGTCCCGCCACAGCAGCTCGAACGTTCCGATCCGGAGGATCTGCCGGTCCACGGCGGGCATCCGCGCCAACGCCCAGCCCTGGGAGTAGGTGCTGAGCAGCTCGTCGATGCGCTCACGGTGGGCCTGGGCACCCTCGACCAGGGTCACCGTGTACTCCGGCAGCGGCGGGTGCGTCAGCGGGATGCGCTCCCGCAGCAGGACGAGGGCGTCGGTGTTGCGCTGCTCGGCCTCGAAGAGGATGTCGAGCGCCTTCTTGCGGGCCTTGCTGCGCGCCCCCACTAGGTGACGCGGCCCAGGTAGCCGCCGGAACGGGTGTCGACCTTGACCCTGGTGCCGGTCTCCACGAACAGAGGGACGGCGATCTGCGCGCCGGTCTCGACCGTGGCCGGCTTGGTGCCGCCGGTCGACCGGTCCCCCTGCAGACCCGGCTCGGTGTACGTGATCTCGAGGACGACGGACGTCGGCAGCTCGACGTACAGCGGCGTGCCCTCGTGCAGGGCGACCGTGGCGTCCTGGTTCTCCAGCATGTAGCTCGCCGCGTCGCCGACCGTGGCCTCGGGGACGGGGATCTGGTCGTACGTCGAGGAGTCCATGAACACGAAGTCGGTTCCATCGCGGTAGAGGTACTGCATGTCGCGCTTGTCGACGTTGGCGGTCTCGACCTTCGTGCCCGCGTTGAAGGTCTTGTCGACGACCTTGCCCGACATCACGGCCTTGAGCTTGGTGCGCACGAACGCCGGACCCTTGCCCGGCTTCACGTGCTGGAACTCCACCACGGACCACAGCTGGCCCTCCAGGTTGAGCACCAGGCCGTTCTTGAGGTCGTTCGTCGATGCCAAGGAGGTCTCTCTCGTCGTCTGCTGCGCTGTCGCCGGAATTCGATCAGCCGCACAGCCTACCGGCGGGACGACCCCGCCCCGGTCGCCGCCGAGTCCGTGGAGGATCCGGTGCCCCACAGCCACCGGATCCTCCACACTCCGTGGCTCGGCCGCTCAGATCGCGAGAAGGCCGACGCCGGCCGCGGCCGTGGCCCAGAGCAGGCTGGCCAGGGTCCCGATGATGAACCGCTCCGAGGCGCCGGGGTGCCGCAGCTCCGGGTAGCGCCCGAGGCCCTTGACCGCCAGGACCACCGCGACGGCCTCGGGTGATCCGGCGAGGACGGCGACGCAGACACCGACGCGTTCGAGGGCGCCGATCCACGCGCCGCCGCGCAGCACCTGCGGCCCGCCCTCGGTGTCGATCGCCGGCAACGGCCCGCGGGCTGCACGACGCAGCACCGTCTCGGTGACGGGCCCACCACCGGTGGCCGCGGCCACGACGACGGCGGTGAGTAGCGCGGCCTCGACCCACGGGCCGGGCGAGCCCGCGGCCAGCGCGGTCAGGGCGGAGGCACCGAGCAGGAGCAGCAGACCCAGGGCCCAGACCTCCCGCAGGCCGTTCACCGGTGCCACGCGACGCCACCACAGCGGCAGGGAGGCGAGCGAGAGCACCACCAGGACGACGATCGTCGCGGCGATCATGTCGCGGCCTCGTCGAGGAGACGGGCGGCCAGCGGCCGCAGGCCGTGCTCGTGCTGCCACCAGGCCGTGCGGGCACGCTGGTTCACCGCCTGGGCCGTGATCCCGA